>DASCNH010000151.1:0-23687 GCA_036011365.1 Planctomycetota bacterium
CGCCGGTCTTCATGGACAGCGCGGGCACGGCGAGCAAGGTCGTCGACCTGGCCAACCCGCCGTCACAGACGGGGCTGATCACGGCCGGCACCACCTGGAACTTCGCCATGTGGCTGCGTGACCCCGCTGCCGGCGGCGCGGGCTACACCTTCACGGACGGCCTGTCCGTGGACTTCCAGTAGGAGTTCCAGACTCCACGAGCTGACCCCTTCAATAGAAACGGGGGGCGGCGGCGCAGCGGCGCCGCCGCCCCCCTTCTCTGTCTTGAGAGGCCCAGGATAGGTTCACGGCCCCGCGGGTGGCGAACTCCTGGTTGTTCATCCAGGTGGACGGAGTCGTTTTCTGTCCCGCTAGATGGACAACGCCCGGCCAACCATCCCTGGCGGCCTGGAGAACGGCGATTCGGGTTCCCGGCGCAGCGGCTGCGGCCTGCGGACACTGGCCCTTGGCCCCCCCCGAGCGCCCAGCCCGGATTCGCCGTGTTCATCTCAATGGACATTGACACCGGGCGACTCAGCTTGCCGCGGGCCACCTCGACGTTTGCAACTTCCTTTGCCGGCGACACTTACGGGCTCGGTCTGAAGACCGCCAACGCTTGGCAACGCCCTTGCTCTAGGTCCTCCGCAAGAGAGACCCAAGCGCAACCCAAGACACCGCACCATGGAACACAACCACAACTACTACGACGACCGCAAGTACTGCGATAGCTGCAGCGCATATGTGCACTACCTGATGAGCATCGATCACTCATTCTGCGTGGAGTGCGGCGGCACGGTGCGGCTCTTCTCCAAGGACGACTGGCGGGCCTTCAACGAGGAGATAAAGCAGCGGCGCCCCCAGGGCGGCCGCCCGCGCAAGAGCGGCCGCGGCAAGGAATCGGCCTAGGCAAGGCAAGCGGGACGATCCCCCGCAATGGATCGGTTTAGTGCTCAGAGCCCGGCGCATGGGGATGCGTCGGGCTCGCCTTCTTTGGTAGCGCCTCCGCCCTTTCCGCGATAATCTGGGCGCTCTCAGGAAGCATGTCACAGGCTGCGCGCCAGCACGAAAGGCCCCCCCATGAGTACGACCCAAGCCCAATCCCTAGACAACATGCGCGAGCGCTACGGCGCCGGCGCCGGCGCCCAGGTGCCGGAGCTTTGCTGCCCGGTGGACTACGACGCCAGCCTGCTGAAAGTGCTCCCCGATGAGATCCTAGAACGCGACTATGGCTGCGGAGATCCCAGCCGCTTCGTGCGCTCCGGCGATGTGGTCCTGGATCTCGGCTCCGGGGGCGGCAAGATCTGTTACATGGCCAGCCAATTGGTTGGCCCCAAAGGGCGCGTAATCGGCATAGACGCCACCGCTGAAATGCTGGAGCTTTCCCGGCGCTGGCAACGGGAAGTCGGCGACCGCATCGGTTGGCACAACACGGAGTTCCGTCACGGGACCATCCAGGATCTGGCCCTGGACCGAGACTCCCTGGGAACCTACCTGTCCACGCATCCCGTGACGGACACTGAGAGCCTGGCGGGCCTTGAAAGCGAGAGCGCGCGCCTGCGGGCGGAAGAGCCCATGGTGGCAGATGAGTCCGTGGACATTGTGCTCTCCAACTGCGTGCTCAACCTGGTCAACAACGCCGACAAGCGCACCATGTTTCACGAGATCCACCGCGTGCTGAAACGCGGTGGCCGCTGTGCCATCTCCGATATCGTTTGCGATGAAGATGTGCCCCGGGAACTCCAGGACGATCCAGAGCTGTGGTCAGGTTGCATCTCCGGCGCCATGCGCGAGGACCGTTTCCTAGCGGCCTTCGAGGAGGCGGGCCTCTACGGCATCGAAGTTGTCGCCTACCAGGGCGAACCCTGGGCCATCGTCCAGGGCATCGAGTTTCGTTCCATGACAGTACTGGCCCACAAGGGCAAGGAAGGGCCCTGCTTTGATCATGGAGAAGCAGTGATCTACAACGGCCCCTGGAAGGCAGTGGTGGATGACGATGGCCATACGCTGGTGCGCGGCGAACGCACGGCAGTCTGTCGCAAGACCTTCTCCATCTACGGCCGCGAGCCCTACTCGGAGCACGTGACGCCGGTCGCCCCCCTGGTGGAAATACCGGCGCATGAGGCTGCGCGCTTCGACTGTGGTCGCGATGGGCTGCGCACGCCGGCCGAGACCAAGCTCGGCGTGGCGCGCGACGACATCGCACCGGGGACCAGCTCCTGCTGCGAACCCGACGGCGGCGGCTGCTAGCCTCGCCGCCTTTTCCATGGAAGCGCGTCTGTGCCGGGAGCTCCTGGGGGAGGCGCGGATAATGCTCGTCTTCACGCCAGCCCTGTGTGGCGCCCGGGATCCCCTGGATGTTCTGAAGTCCGTGCTCCCCCTGGTGGATGTGCTCCAGGTGCGTCCCAAGGAACCCGGCCAGGTGACTCCCACCACTGCCCGCGATGCCCTGCACTGGTGCCTGGCGGTGCTGGAGGTGGTCAACTCCGCGCCGCGGCCTGTTCCCGTGCTGGTCAACGACCGCGTGGATGTGGCCGCCTCCCTGGCCGCAGAGGGCCTGGCCGGAGTGCACCTCGGACAGGAAGATATGCCCGCCGCTGAGGCCCGCGAGTTCCTGGGGCCCGAGGCGCTGATCGGCCTCTCGACGCATAGCATGAGCCAGGTGGTAATCGGTGGGGAATTGCCAGTGGACTACCTGGGGCTGGGCCCGGTCTTCGACAGCTCCACCAAGCCGGCCACGGATCAGCGCCGGACACTATCTCCGGAAACCTACTGGGTGGCCCAGGAGGGTTGCCCGTCGCAGCCGATTTTCCCCATCGGCGGAATAACCTCCACCAATGTGGCTGACTTGCACCCGGTCACGCGCTGTGCCGTGGCCGGTTCAATCCTGGGAGCGGCAGATCCCCCGGCCGCGGCTGGGGCCCTGCGCGCTGCGCTCCTCGGCGCCAGCGGCGCAGACTAGCGCTCGAGGTACATGGCGTCGCCGTAGCTGTAGAAGCGATAGGCGCGTTGCACCGCCTCGGCGTAGAGCCCCAGGGCTCGCTCGCGTCCGATAAACGCCGCCACCAGCATCAACAGCGTACTGCGCGGCAGGTGAAAGTTGGTCAGCAGGGCATCGACGACCCGAGGCCCGCGCCCCGGGTGCAGGAAGATGTCCGTTTCACCACTGCCGGCCAGCACCCTGTCTCCCCGGCCGCAGCTTTCGAGGACGCGTACACTCGTGGTTCCGACGGCAACGACCCGCCCGCCGCGCGCCCGACAGCGGTCGATCGCCTCGGCGGTTTCAGGGGGCAGCTCGAAGGCCTCGCGGTGCATCACATGCTCGTCGATACTCTCGGCGGTCACCGGCCGAAAGGTCCCCGGGCCCACGTGGAGCGTGACGAAGGCTGTGTCAACTCCCCGCTCTCCCACCCGCTCCAGCAGCTCGGGCGTGAAGTGCAACCCGGCCGTGGGAGCAGCCACTGCTCCTGGCTTGGATGCATAGATGGTCTGATAGCACTCGCGATCCCGGGCGGGATCCCCATCGGCCCCGCGCCGAATGTATGGCGGCAGGGGCATGTGCCCGATGTGTTCGAGAACATCATGAACGGGAACCGGGCCCCGCGTCCGGTGGCTGAGGCTGATGGCCCACAGACCCGGTGCCTGCGCGTCATCCTGCGGGTAACGCTCCAGGGCCAGGGCTTGGTACTCGTCCCCCCAGAGGTCAATGACCTCACCCGGCTTGAGGCGCGCCGCCGGACGGGCCAGGGCCAACCAGGCTCCATCCTCTCGGGGCCGCAGGCACAGGAACTCGACGGCCCCCCCACTGGCGCGGTGCCCGTAGAGGCGCGCCGGCAACACGCGCGTGTCGTTCATGACCAGAAGATCGTCCCCGCGCAGCAGCTCCGGCAGGTCGCACACTACCAGGTGCCTGGTCTCAGCGGTCTTGACGCAGTGCGCCATGAGACGAGCTGCATCCCGGGGTTCCTTGGGCTCCTGGGCGATGAGCTCCGGGGGCAGGGTGAAGTCGAAATCGGAGGTCTTCACGGCAGGATGGGCGCCAGCCATTGGCGGCGGCGGGCCGCCCACCAGAAGGCGGCGAAGGGCAGGACAACAGTTGGCCAGAGCCAGGCCGGTTCACACCAACCCAAGCCAGCAGCGTGGGAGCACAGGGGCCAGTAAAAGAGCGGTGCGCAGAGGATCAACCACAACCATGGTCGCGCGCGGGCCGCGGGCAAAAATGCCAGGAAGGGGATGATCCAGGTCAGATACCAGGGATGCAGCGTGGGGGAGAGGAGCAGGTAGCCGGCGAGCAGGGCGGCGCTGGTCTCCAGGGGCTCGACACCCAGACGCCAGGCTCCCACGGCCAGAGAAAGGAGCGCCAAGGACACCAGGACGCGTCCGGCAGCTTCCGCCGGAGTCCCCGAGAGGATGGCGTTCAAGGGCATCAGGCCGCCTTCGACCAGGCGGTAAAGGAGGTTGGGCGATTCCCAGCGCAGGGCGTACTCGCCCAGGCCAGCGGTCCAGCCCGCCGGGCCCCCGCGCAGGAGCAGGAAGGGCAGGGCCAGGGCCATGAGGCCCAGGATCAGAAGGCCCAAACGCTGCCCCGCCCGGCGGCCGCGCAGGAGGGCGGGCAGGGCACACAGCGGCAGGAACTTGACCAGGCCTCCGGCGGCCAGGAGCAGGACACCGGCACCTTCCAGGCGGCCGATCTGATCGCCATCGGGCGTGCCACGGGCCCTTTCGAGCAGGTCCAGGGCCGCCATCAGCAGGAAGATGCCCAGGCTGTCCAGGTGAGCCGAGCCGGCGAACTCCAGGGGCACCAGGGGGCACCAGGCCCAGACCACCGCCAGGCGCGGGGAGAGGCCGCGGCGGCGCAGGAGCCCTCCGAGGGGCAGGAGTACTGCCAAGCTCCAAAATCCGTAGAAGACAGCCATGCCCCCCTGGCCATGACGGGCGCTGTCCGCGTCGCATAGTTCGAGAGCCGCCACCACGGCGGCGTTGGCAGCTTGGGCCAACTGGGGGTAGGCCGCGCTCACCGAGGGGTGGTTGAGGCGGCCGTAGAGTTCGGGCCTCAGTTCCCTTGCGGCCTGGTGCCCGGGTGCATCCGGGGCAGCGGCCCAGGGGCTCTCCCCTTCCAGGACCAGGTGCCCTTCCCAGATGTAGCGGTGCACATCGTCCGAGAGCTCTGCGTTTCCTCCCCAGGCGATCAGTTGCAGGGCCAGGGCGCCGGCAACGATCCAGCCGCGAGCCGGATTGGCCGCTTCCTGCGCGCCGGTGGAGCGGGCCAGGGCCACGGCCAACAGCCAACCGACTCCGGCCAGGCAGAGGGCCGCCAGGTGCACGACGGGGCGCTGGACAAAGGGGCCTGAGACGGAGACAGCCAGGAGCCCGAGCAGGATCGGCAACAGCGACCAGCGGAAGAGGCCCTCGCAGAGGGCGCGCACTCGATCCGGGCGAGACATGCCGCCATTGTCCGAAACGGCGGCGCGCCTGTCACCAGCCCCGGGGTAGCTCCGGCTCGGCGGGGTCTATTTCCAAGTCTCCCAGGCGCGCCACGAGCGTGTCCGGATCCCAGCCGAGATAGAGGGCAGCACGGGTCTTGTTGATACGCCCCCCCCGGGTGCGCGTGTGATCCAGAGCCTGGATGACATCCTCGTATTTCGGCTGGCGCGAGGAGAGGCGCTGCTGTATTCCGAGGGCGAAGCGTTGGGACATCTCCAGGATCTCCCGCTTGCCGACGGATTGACCGTGATGGAGCAGGACTAGCTTGTAGACAGCACTCTCCAGCTGGCGCAGGTTCCCGGTCCAGCTTTGACGCCAGAGAACTGCCAGGGCCTGATCGCTCAACTCCACGGGAGCCAAGCACTCTTCCCGGGCCACGCGTGCGGCAAGGAATTCCACCAGGGCCGGGATCTCCGCCCGCCGTCCACTGAGGGGCGGCACGATGAACTGCAGGCGACCCAACCGGTGGGCCAGATCGGGGCGGATGCGGCGCTCGGCGACCGCCTTGTCCAGGGGCTCTCGCAACAGGAAGACAACCCGCTGGCCAGCTTCCCGGCCCTGGCGTTCATCCGCCGGCCGGGTTTCCTCCAGCTTGGCCAGGAGGCGCGCCTGGTCGGCCTTCACGAGCTCGTCCAATCCCTCCACCACCAGCGTGCCGCCCTCTGCGCCGGGACAGGTGAGGCACTCGGCTGCACCAATCTTGCGCAGTGGTCCATCGCGCTGCGGCCCTTCGAAGTGCACCCAACGGGCGATGACATCCTTGCCGACGCCCTGCGGGCCGGCCAGGACAACCGGCGCCGTGGAGCGGGCCGCATCGCGCAGGTGGCGGGCAAAGGCCCCGAATCCGCGGGCGGCGGCGCAGAGGGTGACCTCCAGACCAAAGCGGCGCAGATGCCAGCGGCGAAACTGGGCCAGCCGCAGGGCCAGGGCCCGGCGTCCCACCGGTCCCGCCAAGCGTCCCACATCCTCTGGCCCCACGTCCCGGGCACGGGTCGATTCCACGGCCAAGATGCCGACGAGCTCGCGTCCCACCACCAGGGGCACGGCCAGGCCGGACTGGGATTCCGGGTGCAGGGAGAGGCCGCTGGCGGCCTCTTCGAAGCAGACCGGTCCCCCGGACGAGATGACACGGCGCAGGATCCGGCTGGCCGGGGAGGGTGTGCCGCAACCGGTCCCACCGCCGCCCTCTGCCACGGCCTGGAGTTCCCCATCCTCCATGGAGAAGCCCCACCAGTGCCGCTGACGGGTCTTGAGGGCCAGGCCCGGGATCAGGCTGCGAAAGACCTCCTCACGCGGATCCGGGGTGGGCTGCCCCCTGGTCCGGGCCGCGTCTCCTGCCGGCCCAGGGAAGGGGCTGGCACCGGCCAGGGCCTCCAGAACCGGTCGGCGCCAGGCGGCGGCCAGGCTATCCAGGGCGCGTTGGCTCGGCAGCAGGTGGTGCTCCGTCTCCAGGTGCAACCAGCCGGCCACTTCGCCTTCCCCATCCAGGATCGGTGTCAGGGCCAGGCCCAGGGCACTCTTGGGTGCCAAGGCGGCGCGGATGCCGGTTTGCCCGCGGCGCAGGCGCAGGACCGCGCCACGGGTGACCACTTCGTGCTCGGCCTCGCCGGGCACGGCGGAGGTTCCTTCCCGCTCCCGAGCGAAGGCCTCCAGGCGTCCCACCAGGGCCGGAGCCAGGTCGCTGTGCAAGATGTCGCGCACACCTTTTTGGAAGAGCACCACCATGAAAACCGAGGCACCGAAGGAGATGCGCTGCCCGGGAGGCCGTCCGTCGCCGGCCATGGGCGGGGTCCAACGCAAACTTGACGGCGCCCGGCGACCGGAGAGCAGCGGCAACCACTCGGGTCGCTCCTTGCGCAGATCCGCCAGGGGTCCGGGCAGGCGCCCATCCCAGGCGGGGAGCTGAGCTGAGAGTTCGCGCGCCGCCCCGGTGTCGCCGGCCAGTAGCTCGCTCCAGGCGGCCAGGCGGCGCAGCCTGGGGCGGGTGGCGCCGTCCCAGCGTTCGGCCAGCAAGCGCCGCGCCGCCGAGACCGCCCCCCGGTCCAACAGACACTCGGCCAGCCCAGCCACGGCCTGGGCCTGGCGTTCCCCCTGTTCAACTTCGCAGAGCCTGCCGAAGGCCTCCTCCGCTTCCGTCCTGCCGAGACCGCGCCCGGCCCCCCCGGAGCGGGTACTGCTGGCATCCAGCGAGGCGGCGCGGGCATGCTCCAATCGCGCCCGCCACAGTTCGCACTCGCCCGTGGACATGCCGATCGTCGCCGCCGCCTCCAGCAAGCGCCCGGCCACCGACTGCACGCCCTCCCCGGGCCCGGGCACATCCACGGGCAGGGGCAGGTCTTCGCTGTAATCCGCCAGCTCGCGCCAGGCGCCGCCGTACTCCAAGCCCGCTTCGCCACACCAGAGGAACGAGTCCTCGCCGATGGCGGAGTTCACGTGGTGGATCAGGAGGTCGGTCAGGGCCGCCAGGACACGCCGCCGCCCTTGGATTTCCAGCTCATGGCGGGCGAGCTCCAGATTGACCCGGGCCGGCGCCGCCCGGCTCGCATCCCGGTCACTTGTCAGGAGGCGCAGAAAGGTCGTCACGCGCCGGGCCCGGGCGCGCGTGTCGTGATCCGCTTCCGGCAGCAAAAGCTCCAGGGGATCGTCAGCCGCCCTACGCAAGGGCTCCCGCCTCTCCTACGTCCACGAGAGCTTCCAACTCCCCGGCCAACTCCTCCAAACGCGCCACCGTCCGCGGTTCTACATTCGCGTACTCCGCTCGGTCAGCATTCCAGGCCACCGACCAGATCTCCGCACGCAGAATCAGCTCCCCGCGCGCGCCCCGCTCCCCTTCCGCTGCCGCCGCCAGCAAGGCCTCCGCCTCCGCCGCCAGCAGGCCCAACTCCTTCCCATGGAGCTGGCTCAACTCGTCCTGGGCCGTCCAGTCCGCGGGCATCTCCGGCGCCGAGCCGCCGAGGGCCGGCAGCGCGGGCAAGTGGGCCGCGATCAAGCGCTGCTCCAGGTCCAAGTGCTCATTCATGGTGCGGTTCCCAGGGATGCGTCGAGCTGCAGGGTAGCGGGATCGGCTTCTCCCGCCGTATCTCCGGGGGGGCTGTCCACGGCGCCCACCAGGATTGCGTCCAACGCCCGGCGCGCCCGACGGGCGAGGGCCGTGGGCGATTCGGAATCCCGGGCCGCGGCCTCGTCCAAGGAAAGCCCGGCCAGCACCAGGCTGAAGAAGGCCCGGCGCTCCTCGCGAGGGCGTCCATTAAAAGCGTTGCAGGCGGCACCCATGGCCGCCGGCTCCAGGCCCAGGGGTCGGGCCAGGTCGCAGTAGACCGGCGGTTGACCGGGGGCTCCCGTGATTTCCGCCTGCCGGTCCTCATCGGTGATCTGCGAAACGGCCTCGTCCACCAACCTCGCCAGCCAACTCGCCAGTTCCGGGCGACCGTGGTAGCGACGGGCGCGGCGGGCACAAAGCGCCACCGCTCGCAGCAGGACGCGCTCCCCGTCCAACAGCCAGGCTCCCGCCTCCAGGCGTTCGGCCACGACCTGGGCCAGGCCGAGGGGGTCGTGGTCCACGAGCCGGCTGAGCACGACTCGAGAACTCTCCCCGCACAGGATGGCCCGCCAACGAACTCCCCGTTCGCCCGACCGCGCCCGCATCGTCTTGTTCATAGAGGTTCCTTCTCTGGACCTCGGCCGGGAGCCTCACTGCTCCTGCCTCGCGTCCCAGATAAGAGAGGATAGGGAACTCGCCCCTCCTGGCCTGTGGGGTGATTACCCCAGGGGGTGCACAGCACCCTTTGGGGGCTGGGGTTCATGCCCTAAGGCACTAGCATCGCATGACTTATGGTTGACACGCCAACCCGGCGAAGGAACCGCTGTGGGCTCGCCTCGCCGGATCAGCGCGCCGGTGCTTCCTGGATTCCCCACTTCTGAAGTCGGAGGAAGGTCGAAGGCGGCGTGGATCGCCGCCTTCCGCCTGCTTATGCTCCCGCTCGGCGGCGCCCATGCTGGCGCCTTCCGCTCGCCGTTGGATCACCGCCCCCGTTCCAGCCCCCAGTTCCAGCCCCCAGTTCCAGCCCACCGTTCCAGCCCACCGTTCCAACCCACCGTTCTAACCCACCCCTAGCTCTTCGAGCCCCAGAGCGGCTCGCGTCCCCATGGCCAAACTCCTCGAAGGCAAGACCGGCGTCATCTTCGGCGTCGCCAACAAGCGCTCCCTGGCCTGGGCCTGCGCCCGCTCCCTGGCTGACGCGGGCCTGCGTCTGTGCTTCACCTATGTGGGCGAGCGCCTGGAGAAGAACGTGCGTGAGCTGGCGGCGGAACTCCCAGGCTCCATCGTCGTGCCCTGTGATGTGACGCGGCCGGAAGATGTGGACGCGGCCTTCGAGACCATCGCCGCGGAGTTCGGCCATCTGGACACGGTCGTGCACGCCGTGGCCTTTGCCAAGCGCGATGAGTTGCAAGGCGACTTCTACCACACGAGCAAGGACGGCTACATGCTGGCCCACGAGGTGTCCGCCTACTCGTTGACGGCCATCACGCGCCGTGCCCTGCCGCTCATGGAAGGGCGCGCGGGCTCCATCGTCACACTGACCTACATCGGGTCCGAGCGTGTCGTACGCAATTACAACGTGATGGGCATCGCCAAGGCCGCCCTCGAAGCCAGCGTGCGTTACCTGGCGGCGGACCTCGGCCCGCGGGGTATCCGCGTCAACGCCATCAGCGCCGGCCCCGTCCGCACGCTGTCTGCCTCCGGCGTGAAGGGCTTCTCATCCATGGTGGAACGCATCGCCGAGATTGCGCCCCTGCGTCGCAACGTGACCGCCGAAGAGGTGGGCGACACCTGCCTGTTCCTGTGCGGTCCCCACGGCAGCGGCATCACCGGCTCCACGATCTTCGTGGACGCCGGCTTCCACATCATGGGCTCTTCCGGGGTCTGAGCAGGGAGACGGCCATCAGGCCAGCCAGCAACAGAGCGCTGGCAGTTCCGAGCCAGGCCGGCAGCATCTCGTGTTCGCCGCCCAGGCGCGCGAAGGCCGTCCAACCGCAGGCGAGATAGAGCCAGTCGACGGCCACGCCCAGGGCCAGGGTCACGGCGGAGAGGGCGACCAGGTGCACGAGGGCGGCCCCCCGTCCCAGGATGCGCGTCAAGACGGCCAAGGATCCGAGGTTGGTGGCCGGGCTGGCCAGGAGGAAGACCAGGGCCGCGCCGGGGCTGAGCCCCTTGAGCACCAGGGAGGCGGCGATGGGCGTGGAGGCGGCGGCGCAGACGTAGATCGGAATGCCCACGGCCAGCATGATCAACAGGCCGGAGAATCCCTGGGCCGTCGATGTGGCGAAGAGGCTCTCCGGGAGCAGGGCCGAGAGAATAGCGGAGGCCGCCAGGCCAGCGAGCAGGAGCGGCGTCAGGTCGTCAAGGACTTCGACGAAGCCGTGGTGCAGGGCACCGCGCAGAAAGCCCGTGGGAGCCGGAGGCTCGTGGGGCTCGTGGGGCTCGGCGTCAGCGCAGCAGGCCTCAGCGGCTGGGGCCTCGGGCTCGTCGGCGCCGCGTCCGCGCAGGAAGAGATTGACGATGGTGCCGGTGGTGAAGGCGGAGAGGACAGCGGCCAGGGGGCGCACCACGGTCATGATCGGATCGAGCAGGGCGGCGGTGACCGTGACCGAGTCCACGCCCGTTTCCGGCGTGGCGATCAGGAAGGCGGAGGTGGCGCCGCGGCTGGCGCCGGCTTGGCGCAGGGTCGCCGCCACCGGCAGAACGGAGCAGGAGCACAGGGGCAGCGGCGCGCCGATGATCGAGGCGCTGGCCACGGAGGCCGCGTCATCTCGGGCCAACAGCCGGGAGAGGCTGCCGGGTTTCAGGAAGCGCGAAACGATGCCGGCCGCCAGGAAACCGAACAACAGGAAGGGAGCCATGGCCGTGAAGACGGCCAGGCCCTCGCCGAGGACGGCGCGGGCGAAGGTGCCCTGGGCTTCGAGTTGGGGCAGCGTGACGGCGGTCAGGGCGATCCCCAGGCCGACCAGGGAGATGTTGCGACGGCGATCGCCTTCGCCATGGAAGACCTCTGGCAGGAGATCGAGGAACGAGACGTATAGAAAGGTGCCGGCGGCGAAGCCCAGGGCCAGGGGAAAAGCCTCGGGATAGGCGGAGAGCAGGCCGCCGCCGGCCAACAGGCCGACGGGGGTCACGGCCGCGAAGACGGTCACGCCCAGACAGGTCTTGCCGACGCTGAGACCTCCCAGGCGCATGACGGTGGCCAGGGAGAAGGTCTCCACGGCCTTGTGCAGCAGAGCCGCAATGAACAGGGGGCGCAGGGCAGCAGCGGCGGGCGTGGCCTCGCCCAAGAGGGCCGAGAGGCCGACCCCGGTGGTCAGGGCGTGCAGGCTGAGGCCCAGGGTGGTGGCGGACCACAGGACCTGGTGCTGATCCGTGCCGGATCCCGCTTTCAGGCCGATTCTCTCGATCACCAAGAGGAGCAGAAAACCCACCACCAGGGCGCCCCAGGGAGCCAGGCCTCCTGGCAATGAAGCGGAGGCGGGAAGCGGGTGGCCGTGCCCCGGGTATCCCTCGCCGGCGCCGACGCCCAGGAGCTCCGGCAGGAGGTGCAGAAAAATGCTGCCCAGGAAAACTCCGGCGGCCAGGGCCACGAAAGCGTGCAGGCCGCGTTCAGTCCAGCGCCGGAAGACCAGGGGCAGGGCACCGAGCAGGGCAGCCAGGAAGAGAGCGCCGGACAATTGCTGGGGATCTGACATGGATGCGCCGGGGCTTGCTACAGGCTCCAGCCCACGGTGAAGAGCCAGGTCTGGTCCAGCCTTTCCTGGGTGTCAGCGGGGGTGTTGTCCCAATCGACGACCCACTGCAGTTGACCGTAGAGCTTCTCGCTCAGGTCATAGCGCAGGCGGGAATCGAGCTTGCTGTAGATGTCATCGGAGTCCTCAATGCTGGGGAACAGCTCCACGCTCTGGGAGATGGTCCAGTCCCCGGCGTTCCTGCGCTCCCACTTCCCCGCCACACGCAGGGTCACATACTCCTGATCTTCCGCCGCCCCGAAGAGCTCCTGGAACCAGTTGAGACCGAGCTCAGCGGAAGCCGTCCAGTCCTCGCCCTCCTCAAACTGGTAGCCGAGGCCCAGGCCCGTGGTTGTGCGCCGGTCGAGGCCGGCCAGCTTGTCCGCGTCCACGCCGGCGTTCACGAGCCAGTAGGTGCGCTCGCTGACAAAACGGTCGTACTTACCCTTGATGCCGCTCTTGCGCTCGGTGAGGTCCGTCTCCCCGGTGCCCGCATTGAGCTGGTCGGCATAGCGCCAAAAGAGGCCGGTGCTGATGCGATCCCGCTCCCGGCGCAGCTCCGCATCAAAGACCATGTTCATGGCGCGTTTCTCCGTGTTGCCCGTGGCCGTGGAAAGCCCGATGCTGCCGCTGGCCTGCCAACCGAGGTCCGCGGAGTCGGGCGGCAAGGGGCCGCCGCCGGACACCTCGTTTGCGGTGGCGTTCCCGTTGGCCAGGCAGGCGGTGAGCACGAGAACAAAGGTTGCTGTGGTTCCCTGCATGCCCGCCGAGGCTAGCGCCTGGGCGTGGCCCGGGGAATCGTCCGGCGCGAAATGCAGGGGTTGCCCTCCAGGTAGAAACGCAGGGGCAACTCCACCGCGCGGTTGATGCCGATGCGCGGGCCACAGGCGATGGAGGTGCTGGCGGGCAGCGGCTGGCCAGTGCACACGGTGAGCGGCCCATCCAGCAGGTCAGCGCCGTCCTGAATCCGTTCAATGCCCAGGGCTTGGACCAGGCGCGCCGGGCCATTGCAGAGTTCAGGGCGACCGCGGCGCTCTGCCATGAGTTCCATTCCGGCCACCGGTTCCAGGGCACGAATCAGTACCGCCTGGCCGGAACCGGCTGGGCCCGTGACCACGTTGAAACACAGGTGCAGGCCGTAGACCAGGTAGACGTAGGCGTGTCCGCCAACCAGGAACATGGAGGCGTTGCGCGGCGTGGGACCGCGGTGGGCGTGGCTGGCTGGATCGCCCTCGGGCAGGTAGGCCTCGGTTTCCACGATGCGTCCGCCGGCGCGTCCCTCTGCGCTTGTGTGGGTCAGCACACAGCCGAGGAGATCCCGCGCCACCAGATCCGCCGGCCGTGTGAAAAAACCTCGCGGCAGTCCGGGCCCGCCCGCAACGCTCATGCCCCCGCCCCGGCCTCCTTCTTGAAAATCAGAAGGTGTGTGAAGCCGCGCAGGAAGAAGTTGCCCTTGGCCGCCTCGCGGTGATAGTGAGGCTTCTCCAGCTTGCGGTTGCCGCGCACCACGGCCACATGGTCCACCGGTACAAAGCGCTCGGAGAGGTGAAAGAAGAGACGTGCCCCGACGCCCGCAAAGCCCTGCTTCTTCTTGAAGGTGTCCCCCACGAAGACCGCCAGGTAGCGGCGGTCGCGCAGCACGCGCTGGGCCTCGGCAAAAACACTATCCAGGGCCTCGAAGTACTCCTCCTCAAAGGCCGACAAGCGCCCGATACAGTTGGGATCGTCCGAGTACTTGATGTGCGTCGAGTAAGGTGGATCCATGAAGACAAAGTCGACGCTACTATCCTCCAAGGGCAAGCAGCGGGCATCCGACCGGGAGATGTCTTCGCGCACGGGAGAGATGTCATAGCCCTGGGCGCGGCGCTCCAGGCTGCGCGCCACATCGAGCGTCGTACCGCCACCGCAGAAGGGGTCGACAACCAGGTCATCCGGGCGCGTGTAGCGCTCTAGCAGATTCCAGATGACCCAGGGCGGCGTGGCACCCTCGTACCCACGAACCCCCATGACCTCGTCCCCGTACTGGGCCGAGGGGTGATACCAGAGCGTGCTGGTCTGCATCTTGGCTGGCTGGTGCTGATGGGGCTTCACGTTCCTAGTGTACGGCACACGGCAGCCCTCAGTATCCTGTGGAAATGACGTGCGAGCTGCTCACCCTGGAGTTGGACCACGCCCGTGTTCCCAGTGCCCGGGCCATCCTCCAGCGCCCTGACTCGGGGGGGAGTGAACGGGGCCACGCCATCCTCCTGGCCCACGGCGCTGGCGCATCGATGGAGCATCCGTTCATGGAATCCATGGCCACGGGCCTGGCCGCTCGTGGCTTCACGGTCATGCGCTTCGAGTATCCCTACATGGCCCGCGCCCGTCTCGAAGAGCGGCGCCTGCCACCGGACCGCCTGCCGGCCCTGGCAGATGCCCAGCGCCGCGCCCTGGCCCTCTTCAGGGACCACACGGCCGGACTGCCGATCATCATGGCCGGTAAATCCATGGGCGGTCGCCTGTCCACTCTACTGGCTGCCGGAGCCGTGGCTGCGCCGACCGCAAAACCCCAGGAGCCGGTCACCTGTGCGGGCCTGATCCTCTTCGGCTATCCGCTCCATCCGGCTGGCAAGCCAGAACGCCTGCGTGTGGATCACTTCCCACATCTCCACACCCCGGCCCTCTTCCTTCAGGGCACGCGGGACGCTCTCTGTGATCTGGCCCTACTTCGCAACTCGTTGAAAGAGTACGCCGGCCGAGCCACCGTCGAGATCATTGACGGTGCCGACCACGGCTTCTCTGTTCCCAAACGAGTGGGCCGGAGCCAGGAAGAAGTACGAGAGCACTTGCTGAACTCGGCCGTCGCCTGGATCGCGGGCCTCGACTAGTCAGCCAAGCGAATAACGCCCGGATGCCGGTGGACGGCAGGCGCATGCCGGCCCGCAAGGTGCTAGGCTGCGGCCGTGCTCAAGGAACTGCACAAGTGGACACGCACGCTGGTCCTGGCCGCGCTGGTCGTACTCCTCGGAGGTTGGAGCTGGCACCTGCGGGAGGGCCTGCTGGGGAGCGAACTCGAAGCGGCGCGGCTGCGTGAGCAAGCAGCGCTCCTGGAAGGGCAGGTGGACGCATTGCGCCTGGAGTCCGCGCGCCTGGCGGACGAGTTGGAACAGGCCAAACAACGCGTGGAGGAGTTGGAGGTGGCCCGCGCCCTGCTCAAGACCAACCATCGCCTGGCGCGCATAGATGTGCTCGGCACATCGCGCCTGGATCCCCTGGAAACGCACCTGCGCTTTGTGGAACTTGACGGGGAGGGCGCGGAGCTCGGGGAATCCGTGGTCTTCACGGTCCACGGTCGCCTGGTCTACCTGGAAGCCCTGGTGATCAAGTTCGCAGATGATTTCGTCGAGGGCGGCGACGCCCTGCGGGGCAGTTCCGTGTGTCTGTTCAAGCGCGTCTTCGGCGAGGATACGGCTCCCAGCGCGGGCTTCCCCCTGGACTCCCCCGGCGCCCGCCCGGCGCCCTTCGCGGACGACTCCCTGCCTGAACCGCTCTTCACGGAACTCTGGGCGCGCTTCTGGGAGTACGCCAACGATTCCGATCTGGCGGCACTGCACGGAGTACGCGCCATCCACGGCGAGGCGCCCTTCATGGAAATGCGCCCGGGACAGAGCTACTCCGTCGAACTACGCGCCTCCGGCGGCCTTTCCATCAGGCCCTTGAAGTAGAGCGCATACCCCTCGCCGCGCGGGCCGCCCCCCGGGTATAGTAGTCCTCGCGGAAGCAACCATGGATATCACCAACCAAACCAAACGCCCCCTCGCCATCCCCCTGCCAGGCGGCAAGAAGCTGCGCCTGGGACCCGGCAAGATGGGACAGATTTCCCCCAAGGCCGCCGAGCATCCGCCGGTCAAGAAGCTCGTCGAGGCCGGGGACATCCTGATCGTCGCCGAAGGACGCTCTGACTCCAGTACCAGCGGCGGCTCCGGTGGTGCCGGTGGCTCCTCCCAACGCCAGGGCGGCGGACCGAGCCTGCGCCAGACCGGCGACCGCTAGGACGCGTATTACGCAGCGATCACCGGGCTTTGCCCAGAGCGGCAAGCCGTGTTCTGACGGTGCCTCGGGCTAGCGATGACGGGCCGCGTAGCCGTGGAGGAGCTCCATCTGGCGGTGGAAATCATGCTCCTGGCCGCCGCCCTCCGGCCCGCTGGCCAAGGGCGCTTTGAAGAAGCTGGCGGTGTGCTCCATCACACCGCCCTCCCCGTGGCGGGCGGCGAACTCCGCCAAGCGCGCCAGGTCGATGACCAGGGGCGCCGCCAGGGCCGAGTCGCTGCCGGCCCAGGTGAACTGCAAGGACATGCGGACGCCGAGAAAACCCTCGAAGTGGATGAAGTCCCAGGCTGTCTTCCAATCCTCGAGTGAAGGTACGAAGTCGATGCCCACATGGGAGTGCGTTTCCCCCGTGCCCAGGATGGAGCGCAGGGCCTCGTCCTTGTTATCGAGCTTGGCCTGCTTGTGCGTCTCGGAACGCAGCACCTCTCCGTCGCGGTTGCCGAGCATGTTGTAGCCCTGCCAGGAGAGCACCTTGAGGGCCCGATCCCGGAAGAGCGGCGCCAGCACGGTCTTGACCAGGGTTTCGCCAGTCTTGCCGTCGCTGCCACAGTGGGGCAGGCCCTTTTCCTCGGCGATGGCGCGCAGGGCCGGCGAGGAGGCCCCGCGGCTGGGGGTGAAGTTGGCAAAGGAGCAACCGGCCTCAAAGGCCGCGTAGGCGTAGAGCATCGATGCGGGCTGGGCCTGGCCGCGGTCCAGGGCATCCTCGAAAAGAGCCGCCTCCTGCCATTCGGGCCGGGCCGCCTGGCCGGCCTCCGTACTGGCCAGGTTGACAACCACCGTGTGGTCGAGCTTCTCCCGGGCGGCGAAATCAGCCAGGTCCCCGGCGATGGTGGCAATCTGCTCCCGGGGCGGAGACGCGCCGAGTTCCGCCGAACGCGGATCCAGATCCGCCATGCCCACATCCGGTCCATCGAGGATGCCCGGGCGCAGGCGCGCCTCGAAGGCTGCCGCATCCTCCGCCCCGGCCTCCACCAGCTCCGCACCTAGCACGCCGCTCTTGATCAGCTCCCCCGCCGCCCTGGAGAGTCCGCGCACGCAGACATCGTGGCCGCCGAGCACGAAGGCCTCCGGTGGCAGCAGGTCCAATCCCGACAGGGGCTCGCGAGCGGTCACCAGCCCCACGGGTTCCAACAGGCCGCGCCCCAGGCCCGACAGCCCGTAGGCCACGCAGGTGGAGATGGCTCCGCGTCCCCCCACGAGCCACAGGCCCACGCGGCGCTGGCGGCGCTCCCTGGTGGTCTCAGCGGAGAGGTTGGTCATCAGATGGAATCAGGAGGGGAGTGGAAAGGTGAAGAGCCGCCGAGCGGCCGGCTGCTGCGGCTTCAGTTGTCTAGCAGGGGTGCGCTGGAATCATCGCCTGCTTGGTGGGCGGCAGCGCCCGCGTCATGCCAGCGGCGCACGATCCCATCCAGATGTCCCGGCCACCAGCGACCGCCGACGGCCGCTTCCGGGGTGGCGGGAGCGACACCCCGGTCCGCAGAGGGTAGCGTCGCCGCGGCCCCCGTCCCATGGTCCGCGGCCTGCTCCCCGTCCCCGGCCGAGCCGCCCCGGTCGGAAGCCAGCGCGCCGGACCCGTCACGCCCGGCTTCAGATTCCGCTTCACCACCGCCCCCGGCCCCGCCGCCAGCCTCCGCTGATTCCCGGTCCCGCGCCGGGAGCGAGGGCAGGCCCAGGGCCATGGCCATGGCATCCGTCAGGGCCCGGGCGCGATCCGCCGCCACCCCGGCCGAGCTCCCCGGGGGCAGCAGGCGGCCCAGCTCCCCCAGGCGCTCCTGCAGGCGGCGCGTCTGAAGCGCCAGGCGTTGGGCATCGTCCTGGCCGCCGGCCAGGGCACGATCGAGGGCCTCGGCGGACGCCAGGGCCTGTCGGGCCAGGTGCCGGGCTTCCTCGGCCGCGGCCGGAGACAGCTCGCCGGCCCGGTCCTGGCCTGAGTTGAGCAGGCCACGCGCCTGGCTGAGCTCGACCACCAGGGGGCCGGACAGCTCACCCAGCCAGGGCACGGCGCGCTCCGGCTCCCCGCCCTCCAGGACGATTGCCAGGAGGCCGGCTCCGAGAAAGGGCAGGGCGGCAAAGGGCAGGGAGCGGGGCAGGGCGGCCGCCAGAACCTGGCGTTCTGAAATGCGCCGCAGGAGGCCGGCGGAGAGGAGCCGCGCCAGGGGCGAGCGCCTCTCCGGTGGAGTCTGCTCAGCCTCGTAGGCCGTCAGAAGGCTGCCGCCCAGGCCGAGCTTGCTATCCACGCGCGCCGCCAGGCGAGCGGGACGCGGGCGCTTTTCCAGCCACCAGGTGAGCGCCACCAACGACGCGCACAGGAGCGCCACGCCCCAGGTCGCCGGCCGCGACAGGGTGCCACCGGAGAGGGCTGCGGCGGCCAGCACACAGGTCAGGGCCGTGGCGGCCAGGAGGACGGCCTCGGCCAGGCGCGCCAGGCCCACGGCGCGCAGGGCTCGGTGCAACAGGGGGGCGACCTCGCCCGCCCCGGACCTATCGGCGCTGGCCACGATCGGCAACTGGCGAGCCGCTCACCGGCCGCGCTCCCCGCGAGTTGATGAGGCCGGCACCGGGACGGCCAGGGGCAAGCGTTCACGCACGCCGGCGGGCACGGTCTCCAGGGGTACGCGCGAGAGGATGAACTCCACCGGACTCTCCAGGGCTGGCAGGAGCCAGGCGTTCCCCATCCAGATGGTCTGCTCCATGCACTCGGCCAGGGCAGGAGTTAGCAGCGTGTTGCCCTGGGCGAAGAAGGCCACATTAATAAGGTTGCCCTCCATGTCGGCGGCGAAGGCCTCCTGGTCCTGGTCCTTCCCGCGCTCCCGCCCGGGAACCATGCGCGAGCCAATGAAGACCCAGCGATGGCGTCGCATGGCGCGCCCGCTGGCCAGGTTGCGCAGCAGGTCCTCCAGGCGGAAGAAATAGGTCTCGGCGCCCTCGCGCCAGGCCACATAGGGGAAGAAGCCATCACCCTGGGGCAGGGTCAGGTCGTAGGGACTGGCACCGTCCATCAACTCCTCTTCCGAAGGCATGGGATCCGCGGGAATCCAGCTGGCGTTGGATCCCGGCTCCACGCCCAGGGCCAGGAGCGCGGTGTTCAGCAGCAAGGGCTGGATCTCCGTCAGGAACAGGCTCTCGTGGGCCGCGCCGTGGGGCGCCACGAGCAGGTACTCGAGCAGTTCTCCGGCCACGCCCACCTTGGCGGGGAAGGAGCACAGTTGGCGGGAGAGATCCCAGTGGATGCCCGCACGGCCAAAGAGCTCCGCCAGGGAGACCTGGTCAGCGGAGGGCGGACCGGAGAACCCTCCGTCAGCCTGGCCCGGCAGGGCATTCCCGGTCCAAAGGGGCAGGGCCAGGAGCAGTTGGGGAAGATGGAGGAGTTGGTGCATGAGCGTCAGGCCTCAACGGGCGGCGGGGGCTGCGGTTCAGGCGTCCGCTTCCAACTCGATGCCCAGGCGCTCCAGGTCATCGCTGATCAGGTCGCGCACGGCCTGGGCGTAGCGACGAATCTCATACTGGGCGTCCGGCTTCAGGCGCTGGTGCAGGAAGTGCAGCACGCCCTGCAGGGAAACTGTCCAGTAGGCCTGGCTGTAGAGGTTCTGGGGCAGGGCCATGCGCGCGATCTCCTTGGCTACGCCCCGTTCGATGCGTTCCTGGTAGCGGGCAAAGGTGGCCTCGCACTCGGCGATCATGCCCGCGCGTTCGCCGGCGTGGTCCCAATCCGGGCCGAGATCCTCCGAGGCCTGCTTGTTGCCGTGGGGCGGGTTGGCGCGCATGACCCCCGGCACATAGAACTCCGGCGTCCACTGCACATAGCGCCCGCTGACCTCGTTCCAACTGCAGCCGCGGTCCGTGTCGAACATGACGTCGAAGACCTCCAGGGAAACCGTCTCGCCGTCGACCTCGTATTGGCGCCAACCGCTGCCCACCTGGTACTTGAAGGCCTGGCGGAAGACGAACAAGGGCGCCTTCCAGTGGAAGGTGTAGTAGGAGTGACGGAAGGGAGAGGTGTGTTCATGTTCCCAGAGGAACCGGGTCAGCACGCGGTCCTTGTCGTTGAAGGAGTCCTGGCTCTTGTCGTAGGAGATGCGCGCGCTGTTGACGACCTTCACGGCGTGGTCGATGCGCATGCCATCGACCAGGGCAACGAAGCCGATGTCATCGTCGAGGGTGGCAACTGATCCGGGGGGAGTGCTGATTTCGGTGGTGGTCATGGTGTTTGCTTCTCTGGAACAGATGCGCGGGGGCTACCTGTCAATGGGGAGGTGCCCAGTCTACCCATCGCGCCCCGGCGGGGAAGGCACCGGCTCGCTACTCCCGCCCGCCGCGGCCAGGGCCCCGGCTGCGGCCTGCGCCAGAGCTTCCAAGTAGGCCGCCGGATCCCCGCCACGGACCGGATCGAAGCTGCCGAGAAACTCCTCGCTGGCCAGGCGCTCAAGGTCGCCGCGGCGCCAGTCGTGGAGCAGGGCCCGGGCGAACAGCTCGACAGCGGCCCAACGCTCCCCCACGCGGGCCAGGTCCAGGGCCTCAATGCGCGCCATGGTGGTGAGAGAATGCCTCTCCCGCCCTCGGCGTCCGCTGTTGTCAGCGGACCCTTCTCCGGCCAGGGCACCGAGCGCGGCAGCCAATAAGCGCACGGCCGTCTCGGGCTCGGCCACCATGGCGGTCACTCCCATGGCCAGCAACAGACGGCCCTCGATTCGGGACAGGGCGCGCTCGCCCGGGCCCAGGGCCACGGCCAACTTCCCGTGCTGCGCCAGTGCCTCCACGGCCTGGAGCTCAGCGCGCCAGGCAAACGTCACCGCAGACAGGGCCTCGCCGCGGAAGCTGGTGGACAGACGCGAGGCGGCCCGGGAGAGGGGGCGGGAGAGGCACAGGCTTTCCCGGCCGGCCAGGCCATCGGCCAGGGCCTGGGCCACCAAGAGATCACCCCACATGAGCTCCGCCGCCTCGCGCCGGGGCCCCTGGTCGAGCTCCACCAGAAGCCCCGCGAGCTCGTCGCCGAAGGCCGCCAGCAACTCGGCGCTCCCGCTCATGTGCCCCAGTTGGCCGAGGACCACGCGCCGCAGATCGAGGTTGTGGGAACTGCGCAGGAAGCCCGCCAGGGCCCGGGCCAGCTCGGTGGCGTCCTTCCCGGAGAGCTGGCCACGCTCCAGGCCGCCCATGGCCCACAGGCGCAGGCTCTCCACGGCCACGGCGCGCTCCTCCAGGGGTAGCTCCCCGTCGGTGAGGCAGGCCTGGAGAAAACCCGGGATGGACTGGCCCGCCCCGTCCTGTGCGCCTGCGCCAGCCAGCGCCAACGAAGCGCCCGGGGCGCAGCCTGCCAGGGCGCGCAGGATGCGCAGGCGCAGGTCCCCGTCACAGAAGGCGTAATCCGCCGCCAGCGTGCCGGGCCCGGCCAGGCGACCGGCCCGCGCCAGGGCCAGCTGCGCCTCCACGCGCACCCGCCGCGACTCCGCCGCCCCCCCGTCCGCGGCCAGCAGCGCCTCCAGGGCATCCAGGCCCTCGCCCTGCTCCGACTCCAGCTGTCCCAGCCCGGCGACGCAGGCCTTGGGCAGTTCGAGCTGCGAGGGCCCCGCATCCTCCCTCCCCGGGAGGCCCCCCGCCTCTCGGTCAGCTTGGGCCGCCCCGTCCGTCCTGTCCGTCCTGTTCCCTTGGGCCACTTGGGCCACTTGGGCCGCTTGGGCCGCCTCGTCCACCTCGTCCGCCTCGTCCGCCTCGGCCACCAGGGCCGCCGGGGGGAAGAGGACCCGGGTGCGTGCCAGCGTTTCCACCAGGCGCTGGACCATGTTCAGGGGCGGCGGCTCCCGCCCGGGTTGGCCTGGCGAGGCCGCCAGCAGGGCCCGCAGGGCGCCCCGGGCCCGGCCCTCCGCCCGGCGGAAGGCCGGCGCGGTTTCGGCCTCCTCCATGCGCCGGAGGGACTCCCCCAGGTAGCCGTCCAGGGCCAGGACCACTTCCCGGTCACCGCGAAATCGGCCGAGAAGCTCCACCACGGAAACGGTCCGCGTGGCCGGCGAGGCGCCCAGGGCCAGCATGTCTGACCGGAAGGGAAGGGCGGCTGGCTCGCGCGGCAGGAGTTCCAGCAGCGACAACTGTGAGAGTCGCGGCCGCTCGCTCCAATGGGCGTGGAGTTCCCCGAACCACTCCTCGGCCATGGGCGCATCGCACAGGGCCCAGAAGGCGGCATCCCCCAGGCTCGGCGCGGGATCCCCCAGGAAGCGCGCCAGGAGATCGCCGGAGCCGCGATGGCCGAAACGCACCAGGGGGGCGGCCAGGGCGTTCAGGATGGCGGAGCGCGTGTCGCGCCAGGGATCATCGACCGCCGGACCCGAGGCCTCCGGAGCGCTGCGCGCCAGCCAGGGCTCGACCTCGGCGCTCTCCCAGGCGCGCGCGTCGAGGCCCGCGCGATCCCAGAGGAGCGAGGCGGCCCGGGGCGTGAGCGGAAGCGCGACCGCCAGGGAAACGGCCCTGCCGGGCGGGCTGGCCTCAAGAACACCGTCCATGAGAATGGCCGTGGAGGCGGCCAGGTCCTCCTCGGTTGCGGGGGCGCCGGCGCCCGAGCCCTGCCCCCCGTTCTCGGTTTCACTCGCAGCGATGCCCGCCGCCGCCTCCAGGGCGACGACGCGGGCCAGCAGGGCCTCGGCCACGGGCTCACCCGCAGCCCGGGCGCCGAGGACCAGGAGTTCTCGCACCAGGACGCGCCGGGGCTCCTCCTCCGCCGCCAACCAACCGGCGGCCAGGTGTGCGGCGGAGCCCGGTCCCCGATGAATGAAGATGACCGCCTCGAACTGGGCGCGCAGGGACAGCCAACCGGCCGAGGACGCTGGCTCGCCGCAGAAGCGGCGCAGGCGTGCCAGGAGATCGGAGGAGGCCCGGGGGGCGCGGGCCAGGGACAGGAGGGCGCGGGTCACCCCCGCCCGTCGGGCGGCGCCGGCGGGCTGCTCGCCACCGGTGCCTTCCATCAGGGCGCCGAGGAGCGCGACCTGCATTGCTTCCGCCCCGGGCCCCAGCGCCAGGAGCTCGCGCCGGGCCCGCTCCCGCACGGCCCGGTCTCCGTCCGCGGTCAGCTCCAGGAGCAAGTCGGTCTCCACCCCACCGGGCTCCGCCGAGGCCCGACAGCCCAGGTAACGGGCCAGGGCCAGGCGCGTGTCCGGCAGGGGATCGCCGGCCAGCTCAGCCAGCAGCGGTGCCGGGATGCGTGCGCCCGGGGCCGCCTGGAATCCGCTGGCCTGACCGTCGATCAGGTTGCGTGAGAGGACGGCCAGGGCCCGACCGCGCACATTCGGATGCTTGTCCCCCACCAGGCCCGCGGCGAGTTCCACCAGGGAGGGTGCCACACGCCGGGCACGGGACAGGGCGTCGAGGGCCTGGTGACG
>DASCNH010000152.1:0-6016 GCA_036011365.1 Planctomycetota bacterium
GACCAGGAGCCAGCCCCAGGGGAACCCGCGTGTGTCAGCGGCGGGCCTCGTGACCGGGTGAGCGGGGGGCCGGAGGCCGCTCGCGAGGGGGGGAGCAGTCGAGGGAGCCGGGGGGGGGACAGGGGGGGGAGCAGGGGCCTGGACCATCCCCCTGATTCTGGGCTTGTGGGGCGGCGATCCTGGAGAGAAAAGCGGGGTCCTTTTGGAAAACACGAACCGGGGAGCAGGCGGGTTAGGGACCGTGCCCAGACGCTATCCTGTGTGGCTCCAACTCGGCCGGGCCGTGGGCTGCGGCTCGCTGTCGGAGAGCGCTCACCCAGACCACTTCGGCACAAGAGAACCAACGCCATGCACAACGCCCCCGGAACACAGCCAAGTCAGTCAGGCAAGCCCCTATCTCCGCGGCCCGCTGCCCTATCGATGGTCCTGGCCCTCGGCGCCATGGGGGCAATTGGAGGCATCGGCCTCCTGGCCGGAGCCTGCCAATCCACCGCCGGGGGCCCCGGGCGGAGCGCTGTGGACACGGACGGCGGCACGGCCGGGCGGCTGCGGCAGAGCGTCACCTGGCTGGCCGCTGACGCCCAGGGCGGGCGGCGGGCGGGGACCGAAGATGGCCTGCGCGCCGGGCGCTGGATCGCCGAGCAACTGGCGGCGGCGGGGGTCGAGCCCGCCGGAGAGGGTGGCTGGTTCCAGGAGTTCAGCGTCCCGCTCACGCCCCGGGACGGCGGCGCCTCGAGCATCACCGAGGGGGATCGCCGGCGCGCGGGGGCCGACAACCTCACGCCGCTCTTCTGCTCGGCGGGCGGCGCTGCGACGGGCCCCCTGGCCTTTGCCGGCTATGGCGTTGTCAACGGGGCCATGGGTTGGAACGACTACGCGGAGGCCGAGCTCGACGGTGCTGTCGTGCTGATCGTGCGCGGGGCGCCGCGCATCTCAGAGGGGGCCGCAGCCGCGCGCTCCGCGGCCGGGGCGAGCTCCTCCGAGAATGTGGAGCATGGCAGCGGTTGGGGCAACAGCGGCTCCCTGTTCCTGAAGGTCATGAACGCCCGGCGCCAGGGAGCCGTGGCGGTCCTCGTGGCCCAGCACCCGGATGATGCCGAGGAGGCTCCGCTGACCTTCGATCGCGGTCGTGGCGGGCTGGCATCCCTGCCGGCCCTGATGGTTTCCGCGCGGACGGCTGTCTGGTTGCTGCCGGAGTACGCAAACCGTGTGCGCTCCATCGATAGCCTGGCCGCTCCGGGACGCTCCCTCATGACCGCTGGGAGCGTTGCCGTGCGGGCGGATGTCTTGCGCGGCGAGGGGCCGGCCACCAATGTCATCGGGCGCCTGGCCGGCAGCGGCTCGGGACCGGCGATGATTGTCGGCGCCCACTACGACCATTTGGGCCTGGGCGGTACCGGTTCCCTGCACGGTGGGGCCTTTGGCGAGATCCACAACGGAGCCGACGACAACGCTTCGGGTACGGCGGTTGTGATTGAGCTGGCGCGCCTCTTGGCCGCCGGCGCGGCCCCCGCCGGGGATGTGTTCTTCGCCCTCTGGTCCGGCGAGGAGTTGGGGCTGCTGGGCAGCGAATACTGGATTGAGCACCCCACCGTTCCCCTGAAGGAGTTGGGCGCGAATATCAACCTGGACATGGTGGGGCGCGCCGGCGACGGGCACCTGGAGGTGCTCGGCGCCGGCACCAGCCCGCCCTTCGCCGCCTGGTTGGAGGCCGCCGGGCCCCGGGCGGGCCTGGAGCTCTCCGTCAGCCTTTCCGGCCAGGGCATGGGGGGCAGCGATCACCAGACATTCATCAAGCGCGCCATCCCGGCCCTGCACTTTTTCAGCGGCACGCATCCGGACTATCACCGTCCGAGCGATGACACAGAGCGTTTCGAGGCCGCGGGAGCGGAGCGCGTAGCAGCCCTCACCCTCGATCTGCTGGCGCGCATGCAGGCCGCCGGCGAGCTGCCCTTCACCGAGATGCGCGCCGAGCGTGATGAGCAGACCGGCCAGCGCCGCATCTCCGGAGTCAGCGTGCGCTTTGGCTCCATTCCCGAATATGGCTGGGAAGGTGAAGGTCTGCTGCTAGGCGGTGCCTCGGAAAACAGTCCGGCGGAAAAGGCCGGCCTGCTGCGCGGCGACATCATCCGTCAAGTCGGCGATATCGAAGTGGGAAACATCTACGACTTCATGTTTGCCCTGCAGACCTACAAGCCCGGCGATGTGGTCCTGGTGCGCTTCCTGCGTGATGAGGTTGAGCAGAAAGTGCGCCTGACCCTAGAGGCCAAGGCCGTGGAGTAGGACCGAGGACGGCTACTCCTGGGGCGCCATCCGGGCCGCGCTCGACTTGGATACCAGCACCCAGGAGCTGCCGCCGGGGACTGCGTGGATCGGTGCTGCGGTCGGGGTGCCGGGGGAACCTCGCTGGCCCGCCGGCGCCGTGGCTACTGCCACTCAGCGATGAACAGGTTGGTCTCGCCGGGCTTGTTGTTGCCGCGGTTGCTGGCGAAGACCAGGAAGGCGCCGTCGCGGCTGAACATGGGGAAGGAGTCGAAGCCGGCGAAGGTGGTCAGGCGTTCGAGGTTGCTACCGTCGGTGGCGATGCGGAAGAGGTCGAAGTTGAAGGCGCCGTCATCCGGGCCGTGGTGGTTCGACGAGAACAGGATGGCTGAGTCGTCCGGCGTGAAGTAGGGCGCGAAGTTGGCCTTGCCCAGATTGGTTACCTGGCGCGCCTGGGTGCCATCTGTATTGACGGTCCAGATCTCCATGGAGTGGGGACGCACCGTCCATTTGTCCAGCAACTCGCGGTAGCGTTCGCGTTCGGCCTCGGGGTCGGCGGAGACGAAGGCGGTCGTGCGATAGACCAGTTTGGTACCGTCGTGACTGAAGAAAGCACCGCCGTCGTAGCCGATGCGGTCGGTTACCTGGAAGAGGTCGCCGCCATCGAGGTCGCAGGTCCAGAGTTCAATGTCCCCGGAGCGCGTCGAGGTGAAGACCATGCGGTCACCCCTGGGCGAGATGGTGGCTTCGGCGTCGTAGCCCCAGGCGTCGGTGATGTTGCGTTCGGCACCGCTGGCCAGGTTCTTGATCCACAGGTCGTGCTCGGGGTACAGGGTCCAGACATAGCCCTGGCTGTGGTCAACCGGCGGCGGGCAATCATCCGTGTGGCCCTGGGTCGAGGCGAAGATGATCTCCTCGTCACCGGGCAGAAAAAAGGTGCAGGTGGCGGTGCCCTTGCCGCTGGAAACTGGGACGGGGGCGCCGCTCTCCCGAGCGGTGACGTAGATGCGGTCACAGGCGATGCCGGCGTCCTTGTTGCGTGCCTGGAAGGCCAGTTGATCGCCGGCGAAGGAGAAGTAGCCCTCGGCATTTTCGCCGCCGTCGGTCAGCATCCACAGGTGGGCGAAGTGCGTTTCGCCGTCCTCTATCAGGTGATCGGCGGGGACGCCTCCGGGGATCGGCGGTTGCACGGCGACGGAGGCGCAGGCTCCCAGGGTGAGGGCCAGGAGCAGGGCACCGGAGACGGACAAGAGGGTTCTCATGGGGAATGGGGCGGAGGGCTGGGGCAGGCGGCGGCGCAGTGTGCTGGGGTGGCGGCGGTGATTCCAGGGTGCTGCCGGAGGCGGCCAGGGGAGCGGCGGCAGCGGTCCACGGGGAAGGTGGTCAGGCCGGTGGCACCGGGTCGTGGCCGCCCTGGCAGAGGGGGTTGCAGCGCAGGACGCGCCAGAGGGCCAGGAGTGTGCCGCGGGGAATGCCGTGGGTCTCGACCGCCTCCTGGGCGTAGGCGCTGCAGGTGGGATGGAAGCGGCACATGGGTGGTTTCAGCGGCGAGAGGAAGCGCCGGTAGAAGCGAATGGGCGCCGTGTAGATGCGGCGCAGGCTCACGCCCTGGGCTCTGGCGGGGACGGTGAGCCCTCGTCAGCCTCGCGGGAGAGTTTGGCCAGGTAGCGACCGTGGGCCTTGGGCACCAGGCGCAGGAGCTCGCGGCGGGTGTCTTCCAGGCCCGGTTTGAGGCCCGGACCGGCGGCCATCATGATGATGTCCAGGCCCGCCGGCAGCTCCGGGCGCGAGAGGCGGAAGGCTTCCCGGAAGATGCGGCGCACCCGGTTGCGCTGGACTGCTCCCTTCCAGACCGACTTGCCGATGGACAGGCCCAGGCGCGTCTGCCCGGCGCCGTTTTCAACCACCGCCACCACCAGGAGGTCGCCCCGGGCGCGGTTGCCCCGGCGGAAGGCCCGCTGGAAATCCTTGGGGCTCTTCATGCGCGCGGTGGGCGGAAAACTGAGGCGGGGCGGGGACACGGCAAGAGCCTACCGCAAGTGGGGCGGCCTTGTCGTATGCTCGGCGGGAGATGGACCGGGAAACACGCAGGCGAAACTGGATTGGCGGCGAGGCGCGGCCGGCGCTCTCCGGTCGCAGCTTCGTGCCAGCGGGGGGCAAGCTGGCCTGGGCGGCCTCCGAGGCGGCCGATGCGGAGGCCGCCGTGGTGGCCCTGACGGCCCTGGCTGGGCCGGCGGACCCGGCGGACCCGGCAGGCTCGGGGGGGTCGGCTGGCCCGGCAGGCGCGGCTAGCTCGGCGAGTGCGGTCGGCTCGGCGACTGGCTCGGCAGCTGGTGCGGCGACTGGTGCGGCGGCTGGGGCGGCCGCTGCCCCGCACCCCACCTCGGGCCGGGCCGTCGGCTCCGGTGGGGCCCCGGGGCCGGGGCCCTGTGCGGCGGCTTGGGAGACCGGCGCCGGGAGGAGCGCGGCTCTGGCCCAGCTCGTGGAACGGCTATTGGAGAATCCCGATCCCGGGGATGCCACGGCGAACCTGCTGGGCCTTCTCCCGGCTGAAGTGGCGCGCTCGGCGGCCGGGCGGGCGAAGCGCTGGCGGAGCTTGGCCGCCGCAGCCGACGCAACCGGCGCAACCGGAGCAACCTGGGCAGCCGCGGCAACCGGCGCGCCCGGTGCGTCCGGTGTGCCCGGTGACAGCCGAGGGCCCAGCGGCCTGGCGCTCGTCACGGTGCACTGGAGCGCCGGCATTTGGGAGCCGATCGAAGCGGTTCTGGAGTGCCTGGCCGCAGGGCGGCCGACGGTGCTGGTGACCGACCCGCTGTTGCCATCGGTGGGAGATGCCCTGGCCGCCGCCGCGGCCGGGGAAGGAATTGCGGCTGGCCCCGTCTTGCCGGGCAGGGCCCTGGCGATCTTGCACGGTGACACGGGCGCGGCCCTGCGGCGGTTGATGGCGGACGGCTCCGTCACGCACCTCGTCGCGGCGCGACCCGTGGACAGTTTTGCGCGCCTGGCCGGGGCCTGGGGCGCGCGGCCGAGCTTTGCCAGCTCCGGGCCGCACGGGGGGTTTGGGGCCGGTGTGCTGGAGCACGCCCCGCGCAGCGCCGCCTTGACGGAGCTGAAGGGCCGGCTCATCTGCCTGGGGGACGAGGGCCAGGACCGGATGGATGCCCGTCGCGTCTTGCTTGAGGCCTTCGGGCGCCTCGAGGCCCTCTCGGGGCAGAGTGCTGGCCGGCCGAGGCTGGTCATGTGTCCCGAGCGACGCTTCTCCGCCTTTAGCGCAGCCCTCTTGGAGCTCCTGGAGGGGGCCGGGGAAGGGGGCGCGCCGGCGGAGTTGGTCCCGGCCCTGCCCCGGCGGGATCCCGCCTCCCTGGGACTTGTGGAGCGCCTGCGCGAGGCGGTCCTGGACGGCGGCGCGACGCTCATCCACGAGGGCTCGCTAGGAGCGCCGGGCAGTCTGGCCGGGGCAGATACCCCAGAGAGTGCCGCCGGCGCTGATCTCGCCGAGCACGCTGCTCCCGCCGAGCACGCTGCTCCCGCCGAGCACACTGCTCCCGCCGAGCCCGCTGCTCCCGCCGAGCACGCCAATGGCGCCAATAACGCCAATAGCGCCACTGGCAGGCTGCGCAAGCGCCCTCGCACCTCGAAAAGCGGAGCCCGCGGCCGTATGATGGAGGTTGCCATCTTCACCAACCTGGAAGAGTCCATGGTGCTCGGGGAAGGGGGAGGCGGGGAAGGCCTCTCCGCCTGGCCCGGTTCGTCG
>DASCNH010000153.1:0-1732 GCA_036011365.1 Planctomycetota bacterium
TTCCGCCTGGAGGAGCAAGAGGCCACCAAGCCGCAAGCGGACAGGCTGCAAGGGCGCTGACGGCAGGGGCCTCCGGCGGCGGGGAGCGGTGCCGGACGCCGTACCGTGGGCCCGGGCCGCGGCCAGGGCCACCGGAAGGCCCACATAACCCAGGCCGATGACCGCCAGGGGTCCCGCCCCCCGACCCGCGTCCAGCTCACCGTCGCACTTCACCGCGGCAGGTTATCACGCTGCAAGGGAATCGGGGCCCGCGCTCAAAGCACCGATTGTTGACCGGGTCAGGAACCGCCGGTGCGACGTCCGCCGCGGGCCGCCCGGCGTCCCCCGCTTGCCCCTTGGCAGGGCCTGCCGCCTGTCCGCGTCTGCCGCCTGGCCGCGCCTGCCGCAGCGCCGTTCCCCGCGCTTGCGCCGCAGTGGGTCTGAAGCCCGGCGCTAGATGCGGTGCCCACGGCACCGGGGCTCATCCCTACAGGGCGGCCCAGTGTTTGGATGGCGCGCGGTCCGGCTCGGGGAGGAGGCCCTCGGCGGGGCGGGCCGCCGGCGGCTCAGAGCTACCCGCCGCGCGCGCGCTGATCGCCGGCGCCGGCTGGAGAACGACACCCGTTCCATCCGGGGCGCCCAGGGTCAGGTCCCCGGTCTTGTCCTCGGCCGGGCGGCGATAGAACCAGCCCTTGAGCGTCAGCATCCAGATCGGCGTCTTCAGCAGGATCGCCAGATCCGCGCCCAGGGAATAATGGGTGCGGTAGAACTCGTCCTCCTTGAACTTGCGCAGGTACTCGTCGCCGCAGTGTCCGGCGTAGCCGTTTCTGATCTGTGCCCGCCCGGTTATCCCGGGCCGCAGGGCCAGGCGTTGTTCGAACCCGGGAATGGCCTCGCAGGCGAACCGGTGCGTCTCGATCATCTCCGGACGCGGGCCGATGAAGGTCATCTCGCCGCGCAGGATGTTGATGATCTGGGGCAACTCGTCCAGGTGGGACATGCGCAGGAAGGCTCCGAAGGGCGTCACACGTCCGCTGTCACCGGCTTTCCAGGCCTCGAACTCAGCGCCCGTCGCATCGCGCATGGTGCGGAACTTGTATAGCACAAAGCGCTCCCCGCGGCGGCCGACGCGCTCCTGGCGGAAGAAGACGCGGGACCAGGAGCCTTGCACAAACCAGTTGATGAGGGCCAGGGGCAAGGAGAGGAGACCAACCAGGGGTAGGCAGATGACCATCAGTGCCCAGTCGAGGATGGGGCGCCCGATGACGCCGTAGTGCCCGCCAGGCTCCAGGGCCAACCAGTCGGTCCTAGCTGCCTCTCGTATGTGCGGCACTTCACAGGCCAACTCCGGTGCCGGTTGCCCGGGGGGCTCGACCGAAGGATGTGCCTCGGCGGGAGAGCGTGCTCCGGGAAGGGCGGCGGGGGGAGTCGTTCCTGGGCAGGCGTCGGTCACCTGTGTGGAAGTCTTGGCGGAAGGTATCAGCATGCTTGGGAGCGTGGCAGGAGAAGCGAGGGATTCTGGCCGAGGGTCTTCAATCTCCAAGAGTCACTGTCTCTCTCAGTGGGGCACCCTCTTTGTGCGTTACATACAATTGTGCAAGCGGTGAGTCCACCACCAGTTCCCCGACACGCGGCGGAGTAATTGGGACGTGCTAGGAAGTGCTCGCAGGCCACGTGTTTAGGCGGTCATGGGGCCGAGCATCCGGGGGCGGGCGCCGGGGCAAATATCGGTCGAAAAAAAAGGCGCCCCCAC
>DASCNH010000154.1:0-5602 GCA_036011365.1 Planctomycetota bacterium
CAGTGCACATGGGAGCGCACATATGCCGGCAGGGAATTCGCTCCGTACCCCCACTCTTCCAGCGTGGGCGAACGCAGCTCCAGCTTCTTGCTGGGCGTCGGCAGCCCCAGGCGTGTCTTGCCATCGCCCGTGTCCACACCATTGTCCGCCGGCGCCTCGAAACGTTCCTGGCCCTTGTAGGGCACCGCAAAGGCGCCGCGCGAGCGCATGTACTCCAGGGGGCTCTGCCCTTCGGCCGCCGCTGCAGCGGGCAAGCCGGGCACGGCGTTATCGAAGACATCCGCCCAGTACTCGTCCATGGTGATCGGTTCGCCTGGCCGTTGCTTGGATTCGAACCAGCGCCGAATACCGAGCTCGCCGTCCCCGTCGATGGCCCAACTGAGAGCAATCCAGAACTCCGCCTCTTCCCATACCTCACCCGGGTTGGCCTCCCGTGTGTCGCCAACACTATCGCCCTCAAGCTCGCGGAAGCGTCGAATAACTGGCTGGCGAAAGCCAATCCAGGTGGCCGCGTGGGTTTCCTGGCTCATGACATCATGGCGTTCCGGCGCCAGCCCCATGGGCAGGATGTAGTCGGCCCATTGGGCGGACTCACACCAAATCGGCGTCAGGGCCACATGGCAACCAACCCGCTCCTCGTCCTCCAGCATCTCGATCCAGCTGGCGCCATCCGGGTTGGTCCACACCGGGTTGTAGACGCGCGAGAAATAGGTGTCGATGCGGCGTTCCTGATCACGCACCAGATGCGGCAGCAGGAAGCTCATCTCGTAGTGGGCCAGGGGCCATTCGCGCGGCCAGAGCAACTCGTTCCAACGTCCGTGGGGCGGCGGGTTCTCGCTTGGCTTGGGCACGAACTTGTCCCAGGAGTTCGGGTTCAAGCCGCCGGGACGTCCGAAGCTGCCGGTGAGCACATGCAAGAGCACCAAGGCCCGCGCCACCTGCCAACCACCGAGGTTGCCGCTGGCAGTGTTGCGCCACAGGTGGCTGGCGAACTTGCCCTCGGCCGCCTCGATCTCATCGGCCAGGAGGGCCACGGTGGCGGCGGGAATGCGGCACTCTTCGGCGGCGAACTCCGGCGTGAACTGACCGTAATGCGCGGCGAGCAGCGCGAGGAAACGCTCGAAGTCGACCTCTTCCGCATCCGGCTCCAAGATGGCCAGGGCTTCTTCCCAATTCGTCCAACGTCGAATGAAGTCGCGGTCGAGGGCGTCGCGCAGAATCAACTCGCGGGCCACTGCCAAGAGCAGTGCTGCTTCACTGCCGGGCCAAGGCGAGATCCAATGGTCAGCACGGGAGGCGGTATTCGAAAGGCGCGTGTCCAACACCGCCAGGCGCGCTCCTGCATCGAGGCGTTCGACGATGCGCTGGGCGTGGGGATTGAAGTAGTGGCCGGTCTCCAGGTGCGCCGAGAGCAGCAGGATAAAACGGGCCTCGGAATAGTCCGGCGACGGGCGGTCCGCACCGCACCACAAGGAGTAGCCCACACGCGCCGCGCCGGAGCAGACGTTGGTGTGACTGTTGTGGCCGTCGATCCCCCAGGCCGCCAGCATGCGCAGGGCAAAGTGATCCTCCCCGGGACGACCCACATGGTACATGAGTTCCTCATGGCGCTCTTCCTTGAGGGCCTTGGCGATGCGCCCGCCGAGGTCTTCGAGAACCGTCTCCCAGGAGACCTCCTCAAAGTGACCCTCGCCACGCTTACCCACACGGCGCAAGGGACGCAGGATGCGTTCCGGATCGTGCACTTGATTCAGTGTCGCCGGACCCTTGGCGCAGGTACGTCCGCGGCTGCCCGGGTGCAGCGGGTTGCCCTCGAAGCGTGTGATGACGCCGCTCTCCTTGTCGACAAAGGCCACCAGACCACAGGCTGATTCGCAGTTGAAACAGATGGTTGGAATGCAGCGGTAGTGGCGCTCGCTGCGCTCCGGCCAGGCCGTGGCGTCGAGCTCTGTCCAGTCGCCCCACTCCTCCAAGGGCGGGCCGGTCTCCAGTTCCCAGGGGCTGGTGCGGCTCTGTTGTTCGTCGCGTGTCACAGGTTTACCTCAACTGATGGGAATTGACTGGCCGGCTCGAACAAAGAGATCCTCTTCCGAGGCCAGGCCGACGAGCACCAGGAGCGCGGCCACGAGGACCAGGCCGCCGGCCTGGGGAAGGAACAGCAGCACGCACAGCGGCAGGCGGATGCCGAGCAAAATGCCGATCAGGCGGTGGCGCCGGGCCAGGGGGCCGCGGGCCAGAAGGTCGTGGGCGCGGGCATACTCGTCGCCGCGCCCGACGGGCTGCCAACGCTCCTGACCATGGGTCCAGGTGAAGAGCCCGTGCAACACCAAGGCCAGCACCAGGATGAGGCGCGTACACTGAAACTGGAACTCGGAAGCGGAGAGGCCCGCGGCGAGCAGGACCATGACCAGGGCGGCACCCGCCAGAACAGCTTGGACGACCAGGTGCGGCGCCAAAAAGCGCTGCAACCAATAGGGCCGCCCCTTGGCCTGGCCGAGCAGCCAGGCGGTGTAGGCGGCGGTGACAACCGCGGCCAGGCCCGTCGGTATCGCCAGCCAGAGTCCACCGGGCCCGATCACGCCCAGGCCCGCCAACAGATAGGGCACGAGCAGCAGCCCGTAGGCGCCGATGACGAGCGAACCGCGCGCGATCCACGAGCGCATGTTCGGGCGCCGCAGGATCAACATGAAACGATCCGGGCGCTTGAGGTCTGCCACCAGCAGCACGGCTGTCAGCAGCAAGAAGCAAAGCGCCAGGAGGGGCACCGCCAGGCTGCCGGATCCGTGACCGTCACCGGTGAGCAAGAGCGGTAGGCCCGCCAAGAATGTTCCGGCTGCCAGGGACTTGGTGAACAGGTAGGCCGAGACCCTGGTCCCCCAGGTTAGCGAACGCGGTACATCGTACGTGGTGCGGGCGTCGTCCTGCGCCGCGCCCAGGGCACGCTGCTCAGCGGCGCGGAAGAGCTCAGCGTCAAGGCGCGGGCCGGGCACCTGCTGAGACCAGAGGAATCCTCCCGCGGAGCTCGTGGCTAGCGGCTGCAGTCCAGCGGACGAGGCCCGTCGGTAGATGACATTGGGCCCGGTTCCTACCTCGGGCTTGCGCACGGAGAGCTCGCCCTCCGGGGCCGAACTAACCAGGCCAGCCACGCGGCTCTCGGCATCATCGAAGTCCCCGGGAACGATGGCCTCCGTGGGACACACGACAGCACAGGCTGGCGCCAGGCCCGACTCCAGACGGTGGGCGCAGAAGTGGCACTTGGAAGCCGTGCCGCGCACAGGATCAATGTGCAAGGCATCGTAGGGACAGGCCTGCATGCAGCCCTTGCAGCCGATACAGAATCTGTGGTCCAGATCCACAATGCCGTCCGGACGCTTGCTGAGCGCCGCCGTGGGGCATATCTCAACGCAAGGCGGCTGACTGCACTGGTTGCAGCGCAACACGGTGAAGCTGCGTCGCGTCTCCGGGAAACGCCCGCTCTCCGTGTACTTGACCCAGGTACGGAAGCTCCCCAGGGATACATCGTTCTCCGACTTGCAGGCCACGGTACAAGCGTGGCAGCCGATGCAGCGGGTCTTGTCTAGGATGAAGCCGAGGCGCACGTGGGCAGCCTAACTGCGCGGGAACAAGAAAGGGAGGGCGCGTCGCGTGCGTGACTTCAGCGCAAGGGAACGCGCAGCAGGCTGCCGGCCTTGAACACTCCGCCGTCAAAGTGCCCGACCACCGGATCATCGCCGAGAATCAGGACGTGGCTGTGGTTGCGATCACCGAAGTGGGTCAGGACACCCCCCTGGCCATCTGCAAAGAACCCGACCACCAGGCCGTGCTCATGGCTGGACGCCAGGTGGAAGGGGTCGTTTTCCGGGGGCAGATTCTCCGTGGCATAGGGGCACATACCGTTGAGCACATGGAGTTCGAGGCCGTCGATGCCGCCCTCCACCTCGAAAGGGAAGGGGCCTTTCTCCGGCAATCCCGCCGCGCCAGCCATGTCCGCCAGATGCTCTTCGAGCTGCTCCATGTCCATGTCGCTGGGCAGCTGGCTCTCTGACCAGGCGCTGACCTGGGTCACGACAAGCAAGGTCGCCTGCTCGCCCTCGGGCACACCCGCCGTTGTGACACACTCGGCGGGCCCCGTCACACGGCCGATCCAAACGGTACCGTTGCGCACCAGGATCTCTCCGGTCAGGCCGGCCACGGCACCGATACCCCAGGTGCCCGGGCGAGCGGCGGCCTCGGCCAGGTCGACGCGCCCCTCGGTCTGGCCACCACTCAAGACAGTTTTCAGCTCACCCCAGTTGCTCAGGGGTTCATCCCAACCGCTGCTGGTACTGGCACAGGAGGCCGTGAGGGTGAGAAGCAGGATAGCGGCGGCGGAGTTGAGGTTCATGGCGGAGGCGCAGCTGGGGAAAAAAGCGTGTGATAAGTGCGGGTCAGAACGCAGCATTGAACAGCAGCCAGCCCGACCTGACAAGCCCCCGCCCGCAGGCTGATGTTCGGGCTGTGTGAGTGGCCCAGCGGGGACCTACTTCAGCAGTTGCACTTCGCTGAAGCCCAGCTTGTGCGATCCCACGGCTCCGTCCCTGGCATCCAGGATGCGTATGTCTATCTCGCGCACCTTGATCGGCTTGGCGAAACGCAGCTCTGTCTTGCGCAGGACATGGGGATCCATCGTCACGGTGTAGGTATCACGCCCATTGATGACAACCTCAAAGCGCGCCACCCGCGCCAGCTGCTTTTCATTGAGGCGTGGCCAAGCATGGCTAAAGAGCATGCGTCCGGCGCGAGTCGAGCGGCGCAGGCGTATCTTGAGGCTGGGGTTCGCATCATTGCTGGCGCACTCCCAGCGTGTGCCATGCTTTCCGTCAAAAGCCTGGCTGACTTCATAGCCACCACCGAACTTGCTCGAAGCCTCAAAACTCGCCTGGGCTTTATTTAGCAGGCACAACTCATGATCCTGGGCATACCCCAGGGATTCCGGGGGAAAGGCACCCTCCAAGTTCACGGACAAGGTGGATGACTCCACAATGGCCTGCTCTGGCACATAGTCCCGGTCTTCTGGCTCGCGTAGGAGGCACACGCGCACGCCGAACTCGTGCACGCCGGTTTTCCACAAATCGAGTTGCGCATCGATGCGCTGAACGCCCAGAGGCTCCTTGGAATTGACAGCCACCCGTTCAACGACCTCCGCCTCGGCTGCGCCCGGTTGCTTGACCAGGAACTCCGCGTACTCAACTCGTGGGCCAAGGCCGCTCTCCCCGCCCCATTCGAACTCGGACAAGGTCTTGGGACCAAAACCAGTCAGCCAGACAACAACCGGCGCCTTGGCCAGAACGCGAAACCGCGCACCTGCCTCCTCGGACTCCAGCAGGTGTAACCGCTCATCCGGATCGCGCTTGGCACCGGTGCTGGGCGCCGTGGCCCGCTCGAGGAATAGGAGTGCCAGGAGCGTATCCACGAGTGCGCTATCGCCGTACCAGCCACCTTCGGGCTGTTGAACTCGCAGGAGATAGTCAGCGCCGGTGGCGTACCAATCCACGCCCCCCACGACGCGCTTCTTGAGCAGACTGCCCAGGCGTTCCATGCCGTAGATGTGGAAGTAGTGATG
>DASCNH010000155.1:0-5701 GCA_036011365.1 Planctomycetota bacterium
GACGGCATCAACGTGCTTTTCGACGGGGGCAACCCCGGCGACGGTGCGGGCATCGTGCGTCCCTACCTGCAGTCCCAGGGTATCAGCACCCTGCACTACGGCGTCGCCAGCCACTGGCACAGCGACCACATGGGGGGACTGGATGAGGTCTTCAACAGCGGCTTCAAGCCCACCATCCAGGCCTACGACCGGGGCGACTACCAGCGCCCGACCTATTCGGAGATCACGCAGTACCTGAACTCCGTGGCCAACCCGACCAACCTGCGGGCCACACCACCCCTGGGCCTGGCGGTCTGGCTTGGCAACAACGCGGAGATGGAGTTCGTGGCACTCAATGGAGACTGGGTCGGAGGCTCTGTCGATCCCGGCCAGAGCGCCCAGTTTGAAAACTCCTCGTCCATCGTCTGCGTGGTGCGCTTTGGCAACTTCGAGATGTACCTCGGGGGCGACTGCACCGGAGGTGGCAACAGTACGGTCAATGTGGAGAGCGGCATCGGCGCCTACATCGGCCAGGTAGAGGTGGTCCTCTCCGGGCACCACGGCTCCAACACAAGCTCCAACGGTACCTTCGTGGGATCCACTTCCCCTAGCCTGGTGGTGCACTCCGCCGGGCAGGCGAACCCCTACGGGCACCCCACAAAGACCGTCACCAACCGCTGGAATACCATCGGCTACTCGCGCGTCCAGTGGTGCACGAGCGACGGCGACACGACCAACGGTTCCGGTGGCTACATCTCCGCCGGCGGTCACATCTTGATCACTACTGACGGCGACAGCTTTACCGTAAGCCGCAACAGCGGGGCGGAATCGGCGCGCTTTGCCTGCTTCGAGCAGGCCGGGACGACTCCGGCCGCCGGAGACCTGGCTATCACGGAAGTGCTCGTGGATCCTAGTGTTTCCGACTCCTACGCCGAGTGGTTTGAGGTGCTTAACACCTCCACCACTGAGCTGGACCTGGGTGGCGTCAAGGTGGAATCCGGCAGCGACTGGTACCAGCTCGCCAGCCGGCTCTTGCTGGCACCTGGGGAGCGCCTGGTCATGGGGGTCGACGGCAAGGACTACCGCAACGGGGATGTTTTCCTGGCCCACGGGGCGCCCTGGCAGACCTTTGCCATGGCCAATGGCGATGACTCCCTGACCCTGCGTGAGCCCTCCGGCTCCGTCTTGGAAACCGTGACCTGGGGCAGCTCCGGCTTCCCGGTCTCGACCGGCGTGTCCGCCGAACGCATCAACCCCTTCTCGGCACCCGACGCCAGCAACTTCGTCGATGCCACCACGGATTGGAGCGGCGGAGACCTCGGCAGTCCCTGGCAGGCCGGAGCTCAGGAAACCGATGGCTGCCCCGCACCGCTCTCCTTCTGCATCTCCAGCGGCAACTCCGTGGGGGCGGGAGCCATTATCGGCTATGGAGGCAGCGTGGACATCGCCGCCAACGACCTGGTACTCACCAGCAACTTCGGACCCCCGAATCAATACGGCATCTTCTTCTACGGCTCTGACCAGGCCGGCTCCCCCTTCGGCGATGGCTTTCGCTGTGTCGGCGGCCAACTCTTCCGTTTCACGCCGGTACAGATGGACAGTTCAGGCACGGCCCTGTTCCCCGTCGATCTCACGAGCCCGCCGCAACCCGCTGGCCTGGTCTTGGCGGACTCCACCTGGAACTTCCAGTACTGGTACCGCGACCCCCCCGGCGGCCCGGCGGGCTACAACCTGAGCGACGGCCTGTCGATCACCTTCTGCGATTCCGGCTCCGGCGGAGGGGGCGGCGAGGCGCAGCCCGGGGACCTAGTCATCACCGAGTTCCTGGCGGCGCCAACCTATGTCAACGACAGCGACGGCGAGTGGATAGAGATATTCAACATCACCTCCGCGGACATAGACATCGAGGGATGGGCCATCCGCGACAACCTGCTGGACTACCACACGGTCGACAACGGCGGTGCGGGCGTCAGCGTGCCAGCCTGGGACTATATCGTGCTCGGGCGCAATGCAGACCCGGGGCAAAACGGCGGCGTGGCCGTGGACTACGCCTATAACTCCTTCTCACTGGAAACCTCTTTCGACGCGATCATCATCCAGGATGACCAGGGTACCGAGGTCGACCGCGTGGACTACGCCACGCCCTTCTACCCGGTCACTCCGGGCCGTTCGACCTCCCTGGACTGGGGCATCGTCGACTGGCAGGAAAACGACAACCCATCAAACTGGTGCCTCTCCCAGACTCCGATTGGCGGCGGCAACACCGACACGGGTACTCCGGGTGCGCACAACAATGTGTGCCCCTGAGGTGCGGGGCTAGGCGAGGTTACGCGGCCGCTGGCGCTACGCGCCCACTGGCGTTACTTGGCCACCGGCAGGGGGGCGCCACCGCAGCGGGGGCAGGGCTCAAATACTTCGTAGAGGGTCTCCCGGTGGGCGGGACAGGTCCAAAGCCACTCCTCCGGCGTGTCGGCGGCACCGCCCGCGTAGCCCAGGCCCTGGAGGATTGCGCTGGCATCGTCGCTGGTCTCACCGGCTTCGGGGAAGGGGCGCACGACCCAGGGACGGCGCTCGGCCAGGTCCACCAGCAGGGGGCCGGCGATGTCCGGGCGCTGCAGGAAGATGTTGTCGGCCTCCTTGGGGTCACTCGAAATGTCATAGAGCTCGCTCAGCTCCGGGTGCGTGGGGCGCCAGGTCAGCTTGTGCCGCCCATCGCTGACCATGTAGAGCAGATCGTCGTTGGGTCGCTTCTCGAGCATGCGCGCGTTGTGGTCGTAGCCGTTGATCTGATCCGCGTAGGCCGTACGCGGCTTCCGGGGCAAGCCCTCCAGGTAGGGACGCAGGCTGCGGCCTTCGGTCGAGCCCGCAAAGGGAGAGCGGGCGTAGTCCAGGATCGTCGGGGCGATGTCAATGGTTCTCACCAACTCGGCGACGCCGCCGCCCGGGCCGCCAGTCATCAGGCCGCCGGTCACAGGCGCGCTGGTCGCACGCGGAGCGCGCACGATCAGGGGCACGCGTATCTGCTCCTGGTAGAGCAGGCGATGAGCCCACCAGCCGTGCTCGCCCAGGCCCTCGCCATGGTCAGCGGTGATCACGAGCAGCGTCTGGTCGTACTCCCCTCGGTCTTGCAGGGTCTCGACGATGCGCGCGAACTGACTATCCACATACCGCACCTCCGCCAGGTAGAGCGGAATGCTGCCGCCCAGACGTCCTTCGGGACTGCGTGGCAGCCCCGGCGGGATCAGTTCAGGCGGCGGCGTCAGGGCCGGATCATGGGGATCCCAGTAGTGAATCCAGAGGAAGTAGGGCCCGTCGCCGCCCTCGATAAAATCCAGGGCCAGGTCAGTGGTGTGGTCCGAGCGGCGCTGGAACTTCTGCGTGTCCCAGCTGTCACCGAGTTCACCGCGCCGCATGACCGAGTCGAAGCTCTCGAAGACATCGAAGCCCTCGTCGAAGCCGAAATAGGCGGAGACCGGAAAGGCGCTGTGCACGGCTCCCGTGCGATAGCCCTCGGCCTGGAGGCGCGTGGCCACCGTGGGCAGGTCGGCGTCGAGGCGGAAGCCGCTGTGCGCCGAGAGCACGCGCAGGCCGTGCTGGTAGGGGTAGAGGCCGGTCAAGATCGAAGCGTGGGAGACCGGCGTCACCGCCGAGGCGCTCAGGGCCAGGTCGAAGCGCGCCCCCTCCTGCGCCAGGGTGTCAAAGCAGGGCGTCGGCAACTCGGCGCCGTAGGTACCCAGGGCATCGGCTCGGGTGGTGTCCATGGTCACCAGGATGATGTTCGGGCGCGCGGGCTCCGCGGACCCGCAGGCGCCACACAACAGGGTCAGGGCAAGGGTCAGGCGCGCCTGAGAGGCACGGCCCCCCAGCCCGGGGGTGGGGGGTGAGGAAGGGCGCTGGTGAATCATGTGGGGTCGATGGCTTGGGTTCACTTGCTACGGTCTGGAGGCGGGCCTGTTGGGTCAAGGGCGGGCCTGGAGTTTCCTTCGCAGCGGCAGATCCAAGTGCTGGTCCTTCACCGGCGTACTGCGCAAGCGTTTGGGTTTATCAATGGGTGGGATGCTTCCCTGCGGTCTGCTGGCTAGGATGGCGCCCATGTGGCACCCAAGCACCCTACTGCTGAAACACGCGCATCTCCTGCGGAACACGCCCTCCTTCTTGAAGCTGGCCCGCATTGGCTGCTGCCTGACCCTGGGGTTGGCCCTGGCCGCCTGTGGCGAGGATGGAGGTGGCGGCGGCCGCGCCCGCGGAGGCCTGGAGACCGCCTGGCACGATGCAGCAGAGACGCGTAAGGCATCCGAGGGGCAGATGCTCTACGGGCGGCCGGAGGGGGCCTGGCGCTGGTGGCATGGCAACGGGCAGCTGCAGCGGGAGGGGACCTACACGGAGGGCCTGGAGGAGGGGCTCTGGAAGAGCTGGCACGAGAACGGGGTTCCGGCCAAGGAGGAACATTGGGAGGGGGGGCTGCTCAGCGGGGAGCTCACCACCTGGAGTCGCACCGGAGGCATGCTGAGCCAGGGCACCTACGTCGCCGGGCGGCCCGCCGGAAAACTGGACGAGTGGTATGAGAGCGGGGCGCAGAAGGCCGAGACACCCCATGTGAATGGGCTGGCCGAGGGGACCTGTACCACCTGGCACGAGGCCGGCGGCGTTGCCACCAAGGGGCAGCGCGTCAAAGGCTTGCGGGAGGGACGCTGGCGTGGCTGGCATGAGAATGGGCAGCTGGCCTGGCAGTCCGAGTGGCTGGGGGATCGGCCCCAGGGCGGCGCCGGGGGCTGGCACCCGGATGGGACGGTGAGCTTGATAGGTGTCTACCAGGACGGCCTGCAGGAGGGCGTCTGGACCCAGCTGCACCCCAGCGGCGAGAAGGCCTCCGAGGAGGAGTTCGCCGCCGGGGTGGCCACCGGCCGGCATCGTCGGTGGCACGCCAACGGACAGTTGATGATGGAGGGCAACTATGACGCCGGCCTCCACACGCGCACCTGGAAGCGTTGGCACGAGAACGGTCAGCAGGAACTGCAGACGGAGTTTGTGGACGGCAAGCGCGAGGGACCCGAGGAGGGCTGGCATGCGAACGGGCAGCGGGCCCACAGGGGCCAGTACCACGCGGATATGATGCAGGGGGCCTGGGTCTTCTGGCTGCCGGACGGCAGCCGCGATGAAGGGCGCTGCGGGACCTATGCGGAGGGCCAGAGAGTGGCAGCCGAAGAGCAGGCCGGCGCCAACGCCAAGTGAGAACATCGACCCAGGGCACCCGACACCCAGCCAGGAAGAAACATGTCTGACACCAGTGAAGTTACCGTGCGCCAGGATGCTGAAGTGTGGGCCGCAGTTGACGCGGAGACCGTTCGCCAGGAACAGCAGCTGGAGCTGATCGCCTCGGAAAACCACACCTCGCCGGAGGTCATGGCGGCCATGGGCACGGCTCTGACCAACAAGTACGCCGAGGGCTACCCGGGCCGGCGCTACTACGGCGGCTGCGAGCACGTGGACATCGTGGAGGACCTGGCCCGCGATCGGGCCAAGGCGCTCTTCAACTGCAGCCGCGCCAATGTGCAGCCCCACAGCGGGACCCAGGCCAACATGGGGGCTCTGATGGCCATTTGCGAGCCCGGCGACAGGGTCCTGGCAATGTCCCTGGACCACGGGGGACACCTCTCCCACGGACACCCTAAGAACTTTTCCGGGGTCTTCTACGAGTTCCACCACTACGGCGTGGAGCAGG
>DASCNH010000156.1:0-11734 GCA_036011365.1 Planctomycetota bacterium
AGACACGCCTGGGGCTGCCGACGCCCAGCAAGAAGCTGGAGCTGCGTTCGCCCACGCTGGAAGAGTGGGGGTACGGAGCGAATTCCCTGCCGGCATATGTGCGCTCCCATGTGCACTGGCGCGAGCTCGATGAGGCGGCCGGCGAGCGGACGCTAATCCCGACCTTCCGCCTGCCCGTACTGATTCACACGCGCTCGGGTAACGCCCCCTGGCTGGGTGAGATCGCCCACACCAATCCGCTCTGGGTGCACCCGGAAGATGCCGTGGCCCTGGGCCTGGAAAACAAGGGCCTGGCGCGCGTTACGACGGCCATCGGCTACTTCGTCGTGCGCGTCTGGGTCACGGAGGGCATTCATCCGGGCGTTGTGGCGTGCTCCCATCATCTGGGCCGCTGGCGCATGTTTGACTCCGTGGGCGGGCAGAAGGCCGCTTCGTCGACGGTGAAGATCGAGCGCAGCGGCAGCACCTTCCTGCTGCGCCAGCGCCAGGGTGCAATGGCCCACAAGAGTACGGATCCGAACACCGAGCGCGTCTGGTGGGACGAGATCGGCGTCAACCAAAACCTCTGTTTCCCCGTGCAACCAGATCCGGTCAGCGGCATGCACTGTTGGCACCAGAAGGTGACCGTGTCCCCCACGCGGCCTGGTGATCGATATGGTGACATCTTCGTCGATACGGCGGCTTCGCGCCGGGTCTACCAGGAGTGGAAGGCCAAGACTACGCCCGCGCCGGGTCCGGGCGGCCTGCGGCGGCCCCTGTGGCTCAACCGCCCGCTGAAGCCGACGGCCGACGCCTACCGCTTCGACTCCTGAGCCATGTACCTCTTCATCGTCAATCCCTTTGCCGGTGGCCGGCGAGCCCAGCGCGTAGCCGAGCAGGCCGCCGCGCGCCTGCGTGATGCTGGAAAAGCGGTCGAGATCTTCATCACGGAGCGCGCCGGCCACGGGCGCGCGCACGTGGCTGAGGTAGATCTCTCCTCCGTGGCGGGCGTCGTGGCCGTGGGCGGCGACGGAACCGTGCTGGAGGTCGTCGAGGGCCTGATGGAGCACGCAGCGTCCGAACGCCCGCCGCTGGGACTCCTGCCCGCGGGCTCCGGCAACTCCATGGCCGTCGAGTTGGGGATGGCGCAGGCAGCCGTCGCCCTGGAGCGGCTAGTGGCCGCCAAGACGCGCCCGCTGGACCTCCTGCAGCTGGACGTGGATGGCGTGTTCATGCACTCCATGAATGTGGTCGGGTGGGGAGCCGTGGCGAAAATCAACCGACGCTCAGAACCCCTGCGTTTCCTGGGTAGCGCGCGCTACACGCTGGCCGCCCTGCGCGAGATCTGTCGTTGGCGCCTCACCTATCCGGCAGTGGCCATCGACGGTGCTCCTGGTGAATGGCTGATGGGCACCGCCTGTATCACGCGTTTTGTTGGCTCCGGCATGATGATGGCGCCGCGCGCTCTGTTGGATGACGGTCTGGTCGATCTCGTGCTGGTGCGCGCAGCCGGACGCTTCAAGCTACTTGGCATGCTGCTGGCGGTCTTCAAGGGCAAGCACGTTAACTCGCCGCTCGTGGACTACCGGCAGGTGACGACCTTCTCCCTTGAACTCGACGCCGGTTCCTTCCTGGTCCTGGACGGAGAGATCCTCCCCGCCCGCCGCGTGGAGGCCCGAGTTCTGCCCGCTGCCCTGAGCCTCATCGCCTGATGGCGGAGCCGCGGGAACGACCCCCGGCCCCGCCCGCCCCGGTGCTGCTGCTCGGCGTCTGTGCCGTTGCCACGGGCGCCCTCTTCGTGCGCCTCTCGGACGAGGCCCCGCCCCTGGTTCAGGCCACCTGGCGTCTGACGCTCGCCACCCTGGTCATCCTGCCCTGGGTCGGACGCAGCGGCCTGCGCACTATCGTTGCCCTGCCCAGGCGCGAGCACCTGTGCCTGGTCGGTGCGGGCCTGGCCCTGGCCTTGCACTTTCTGACCTGGATCAGTTCCTTGAGCCACACGAGCATCGCGTCGAGTCTGTTGCTCGTGAACACGGTGCCCCTCTGGGCGGGTCTCATGACACCGCTCTTCACCCGCGATCGAGTCAGTCGCCGCACCTGGCAGGCCATCGCCATCGCCATGCTGGGAGCCTTGGTTATCGGGGTCGGCGACCTGGATGTTTCGGCCAGCGCCCTGGGGGGCGACTGCTTGGCTGTCACGGGCGCTATCCTGGCCGCCGTCTACCTCCTGCTGGGCCGCCGTGTGCGACCACTGCTCACAATTGCCAGCTACCTTGTCGCCTGCTACGGGGTAGCCAGCCTCTTCCTGCTCGGCGCCTGTGCCGTCAGTGGTCAGCACCTCTTCGGTTGGAGTGCCGCCACCTACGGTTCACTGGTGGCCCTGGCACTCGTGCCACAACTCCTCGGTCACTCTGCCTACAATTGGTCCCTGCGCTACCTGCCGGCGGCCAGCGTCTCAGTCACGCTGCTAGGCGAATCGGTCATCGGCATCCTCCTGGCCTGGCTGGTCCTCCGAGAGAGCCCGCCATCCAGTGCGCTTGTTGGAGGGCTAGTGGTGCTGGCGGGAATCCTGCGCTTGGTCATTGGAGGTCGAGCCGAAGCCAATGGCGCTGCGCCGGAACCAGAATAGAGGCCCGGGTCCGAGCCCAGCAAAGGCAACTGGGCGCGCGTCACGCCACCGGCCAGGGATTGGGATTCCAGGTGCAGTTGCCGGCAGGCAGGCGTGACCAACCGCCGCCCTGGAGCGAGCGTTTGGTTCGGATGTTCAGGCCGAGGCCACTCCAACTCTGGCCAGTGAAGACGGCGTCGAGGGCATCATCGTCGTCTATCCTCATCAACGCTGATGATGTCCTCCAGTGCTGCTGCGCGTAAAGCACCTGTCCTTGCGCTCTGGCGGGGGCCAAGCAGGCAATCCACAGATAAAATCCCGGTCTTGCATTAGAATCATGTGGTGCGACCCGTACCCAATAAACCGCAGATGACTTGAAGATACCCATGATTTCATTGCGACAAGGCTCTTCAGTGTTCGGCGCCATGCTGGCTTTGCTGCCGGTTGCCTTTTCTCAGACAGTTCTCTATGAGATGACTAGTCCGACGCCGGCTGATGCCTTTGGTTGGTCCGTGGCCTTCTTGGGCGACCTGGACGGTGACGGCGCGGACGAATGGATTGTCGGTGCTCCCGGTGACGGCACGGGGGGGGCCAACGCGGGAATGGCGCTGGTCTACAGTGGATCGGGCGGCGCGCTGCTGCATGCCTTCTACGGTGGTGCCGCCGGGCGTGAACTGGGCTTCGCGGTGGCCTCGGCGCCTGATGTTGACCTGGATGGTGTGCGTGACATTCTCGTCGGTGCCCCGGGCGGCGGGCGGGTGAAGGTGTTCTCCGGTGCGACCGGTGGGCTGCTCATGGAGAAGCAGGGCTCCGGGCGCTTCGGCGCCGCCCTGTGCACGATTGGTGACTGGAGCGGAGATGGGCTACCGGATGTCGCTATCGGAGCTCCGCAGGCCAGTACAGCCCATGTCTACGAGGGGCTCACGGGCAGCCTGATCCGCTCCGTATCTGGCGCCTACAGCATGGGCCACAGCGTGGCTGATGTCGGCGATCTGGACGGAGATGGAGTGGTCGAGCTGGCCGCGGGAGCTCCGTCCTGGGATGGCAGTGGTTGGTTGCCTGACCAGGGCAAGCTCTTCATCTACTCCGGTGCGACGGGGTCGGTCGTCTACACCATTGACGGGAACAACGAGGCCAGCGAGCTCGGGTGGTCCGTGGCTGGCATGGAAGACATGGACGGGGATGGTGTGGCTGACTTCCTGGTGGGCTCTCGCGGGCATGGCTCGTTGCATTGTTGGGATCCAGGACGGGTGGATCTGGTGTCCGGGGCTACCGGGAGCTATATACGCTCCTGGCTGGGGAGCTGTGATTCCATGTTGGGCTGCTCGGTGGCTTCGGCGGGCGATGTGGACCAGGATGGCTTCCCGGATGTCCTGGCGGGAGAGGCCCAAGCCTGGCGGTATCACATCTACTCTGGTTCCTCCGGGGATAGCCTGCTCTCAAATGTCGGGTACCAGAACATCGGGTGGTCTGCGGCGGGCAACGGCGATGTGAACGGCGATGGCTATGCGGACTTCATCGTGGCCTCGCCTGGTTCCGGCGTCTGGAGCCCCTACTACTCCGGGACCGGGCAAGTGCAGGTTCTGACTCTGGGGTGCCCGCCTGACGCGGCGAGTACCTACTGTCCGTTGACGCCCAACTCCACAGGCCCGGGGGCCACGCTCTACCATCAGAACAGCTTGAGCGTAGCCGCCAACAATCTGCGCCTGGTGGCCATTGATTTGCCACAGACCCAGTTCGGGCTCTTCTACTACGGGCCAAGTCCTAGCCAGATCCCCTTCGGTGACGGCAACCGCTGTGTGGCGGGTGGCGTCTACCGCCTGCAGGTCGTCTCCACGGGCTCCGGCGCCGCGTCACACCTGGTGGATTACACCAACCCGCCCCAAGCCAGCGCGCAGATCACTCCGGGGAGTACCTGGTTCTTCCAGTTTTGGTACCGCGACCCAGCGGCCTCAGGCGCCGGTTACAACCTGACTGACGGCTTGCGGCTGCATTTTTGTCCGTGACAAAAAAAACTGTCTGCTGACTGTGCGCCGCCATTGACGGTGGGCCACTTTGTCTTAAGCCCCTGGTGCGGCATAAGGGCGTATTTGTATCGGCGAACTGTGTGAAGGCGCACAAATGCCCGTGCGGTTTGTTGGCACTTACCTGGACGTCCGTCAGTGACGGCGCCGGCCTGCATGTAACAGCTTCGCAGGCGGCCGACTAGGGAGCGCACTCCCGAGGCCCAGAATTCAGAGAGGCCAGGGACTGCGCAGAAGACGGCGCATCCAACAACACTTTATTTGGAGACAAGAGTATGAGAACTACTATCACCGCAGCCATCCTCCTGAGCCTCGCACCGTTTGCCACCGGGCAATGTGACGAGTACACAGTTACCAAGCCGGGCACCGGCAACAAGAAGGGCTTTGGCAGCAGCGTCGACATCTTTGGAGGTTCCCTGGCTGTGGGTTTTCCTCACCGTGACCCGGGACCCGATGGCACAGGCGAGGTGCTGCTCTTTCGCTTTAGCAACGGCGGTTGGGAGCTAGAAACATCGCTTACATCGACTAACGGCTACAATGGCAATGGGTTTGGCTCAACCCTGGTCCAGGCATCAGATACGCTGCTGGTTGGTGCGCCCGGCCGGGAAGAGGTGCATCTGTTCGAGCGCACCGGAGGTGTCTGGAATTGGTCGTTTTCAGCCAGCGGAAACCAATGGGGTGCTTTCAATGACGAACTGCGCGGTTTGGGTGAGTCATTGGCCCTGGCGCAGCTTGACCAGAGAAATGTCGCCGTGGCCGGGGGCTCATACGGCAACTATGGCGGGGTGGAGCAGTGTGGCGGTGTTGCCGTTATGCGTGATTATGGGAGTGCCTGGATTGTGGACCAGGTGCTTCACGCTCCGGACTACGATGAGCACGACCACTTTGGAAGTGGGGTAGGTATCACACCCGACGGCAGTGTGATCGCCGTAGGGGCTCGCAGCCACGGCGGCGGTATCTATGGGTTTGGTTCTGTATACCTGTTCCGCTGGGACGGCAACGCCTACACCTTCGACGCCAAATTGGTGCCAGAGGGAATCGGCGAGCATTACTACTACGGGTGGCGCCTGGCCATGGATAACAACTGCCTGGCGGTGGGCTCTGGGCGACAGGGAGACCTGACCCCCTTCGGCGGGGTCGTCTATGTCTACGACCTGACACAGCCCTCATATCCACTTGTGCAGGCCATCGAGGCACCGGATGGCCAGCGCTTTGACAGTTTCGGAGTCTCTGGTCTGTCTCTGGATGGCGGGCGCCTGGCTGTGGGAGCCGAAGGCGCTGATGGCCACGGACTCCCCGGCGCAACCTACCTGTTCGAGCAGACCTCCGACGGTTGGAAGCCGGAGAGGAAGCTGACCGGAAAGCGCGTGGGGCATCGTCACGGCGCCTGGGTTGATCTGGCGGACGGTCTGCTTGCTGTTGGCGAACCGGGTTTGGATGAAACGGGGGTTCCCAGTGACCCGGGGCTGGTACATGTGGCCGCTGATCTGGTGGACACCTTCTGTCTGACCACCCGGAACTCCAGTGGAGAGGCTGGTGCACTTATCCTGGAAGGCTCGGCGAGTGTCTCGACCAATGACTTTGACCTGCAAGCCTCGGCCTGCCCCGCCGAACGCATGGGGGTCTTCTTCGCCTCAACCGAAACCGGTTTTACGCCATTGGGTGCTGGGTACCTGTGTGTCGGAGAACCACAGACTCGTCTCTCCAGGCTGGTGCCCATCCATGAATCAGGTATGGCGCAGATCAACGTGGACCTGCTCGGAACTCATGGCCCGTCGCAGCTACTGACGGCAGGGACAACTGCCTACTTCCAGTTCATCTTCAACGATGTCGTCAACGGCCAGCCGTATACCAACCTGACAAATGCCTTGGCCGTGACTATCTGTCCCTGACCGCGAGCGTTGGCTATCCAAACCCGAAAGCACCTGACCAGGTCAGGTGCTTTCTGTTTGGGATAGCCACAGGTCGGCGACAATCAGAACCAACATGGCCGCAAGAGACAGGCCATAGGCCGCGCCGGAGGCCGCCAGCAGGAGTACGAACTCCGCAGTTTCCCGGGACAGTACCCAGCAGGCGAAGTCCGTGAGCAGGGCCAGGCCGCAGAGTCCTGAAAGCAGGCCGCGCAGGGGCCTGGGCCAACGTGTGAAGTGGAAGATGGCTCCGACCACTAGCGCCAACATGGACATGGAGAGGGCGTGGGTGTGGGCCGAGGTGATCATGATCTCCGTCGGCACCGGGGCGACGACCCTGGAGAAGGCGATGCGCTCGATATCATCCCAGTATTCCAGTGGCACTGTGTCGCCGATATTGTTGGCAGCGGCGCCGGCGGCGCCCCGGGCGTGACATGGCAGGCAGGTGGAGTCGATCAACTCCGCCGGGGTCAGGTCACCGAGATCTGGGTTGTCGTAGCCGGCGCTCAACCCATCGCTGCGCAGCCATTTGAGGAGCAGGGCGCGTTCCTCCGGCGCCAGGTCTTCGGGATGGCCCGCGGCCAGGGAATCGACCAGGGGCGCTGGGCTGTCGATGCCGTGGTAGGAGGCGGTCAGGTCCTCCAGGGACATCCCATCGCGCCCGTCCTTGGGCGAGTGGTGCTGGCGCAGGTGAGTGGCCGAGGCCCACAGGCCAGCCAGGATGACGAGGGCCGTGGCACTCAGGCCCAAGCGTGTGCCCAGGGGCAGCAGACGTAGTCTAGATTCAGCCATGGCTCTTGAACAACTCGGGGTCGATGGTGACGGCGGCGCCGTTGGTGATGGCCTCGTGGGCCTTGATGCCAACGATGGCGGCGCGCAGGCCTTCGTCGGCACTGCACTCCACGGGCGTGCCATCGGTCACACTCTTCAGGAAGCTCTCAAGGCCGTAGAAGAGCGGCGGCGAGGGCAGGCCCACGCCATCCTTTAGCTTGTCCTGGGCAGCGAGCTTGGTGGCGTCGGCGATGAGTGTGATACCGGCTTCGTTGTGGAAGTGCTGGCGGTTGGCGTAGACCTCCCAGCCCTGGGTGGCCGCGTCCGCTTCCTTGAACAGCCAGCCGGCGGTCTGGGCCAGCTTGACCGTGCCCATGGTGCCTTGAAAGAGCTCATAGGTGTCCTCGAAGGAGTTGGCCAGCGTCGCGCTGTAGGCCAGGCGGCGTTCACCTGGGAAGGCGAGTTCAACCGTTACCGTATCGGGCACTTCGCGCCCGTCCTTGTGCATCTGGATGGAGCCGCTGCCGCTGACCGAAGTCGGATAGGCGCCCAGGAACCAATGAGCCACATCGAACTGCTGGATGCCCCACTCGCCTTCCAGGCCGAGGGAGACATTCGGGTCCAGGCGCCAGTTGAGGGCGGCCTCTTCTTGCGGTGTGGAGGCCGGTGCACGCCAACTCGTTTTCCTGTTGTGCTGGGCGCGCAGGCCGGTGATGTCACGGATGGCTCCGCCGCGCACGAAGGAACGGGCCAGTTTGTAGATGGGGTTGGTGCGTCCCAGCATGCCAGTATGGAAGACACGGCCGCTCTCACGGGCGGCGCTGGCCAGGGCCTGACAGTCCTCTATCGTCGTGGCCAGCGGCGCTTCGCAGTACACATGGCAGCCAGCGGCCAGGGCGTCCTCGGCCACGGTGCGGTGCAGGTGGCTGGGCGTGGCGACGAAGGCCAGGTCGGGTTTCTTCGCGAGGGCCGCAGGGTGTTCGGCGAAACCCTCTGCGCCCCGGGCCCGGCGCAGGCCGGAACGCCGGCGCGACTCCTTGGGGTCGCACACGGCGACAACCGTCAGGCCGTCAATCTTCGCCAGCTCCGTCAAGATGGCGCGTCCCTGGCGGCCAGCGCCCAGCACGGCGGCGGTCTGTGGTTCGGCCAGGCGCAGGGGGGGAGCGGCCCACAGGAGGCGCGGTGAGATTGCCGATGCGGCGGCGCTGCCGGCGATCGTGCGCAGGAAGGTGCGACGGGATGAGGGGGACATGACTAGGCGTTCGTGACGAGTTGAGTTGCGCGCAGAGGATGCGCTGGGACGGAACCTGGTTCGAGGGTGGGCTCCACGAGCAGGGCGGTGGACCAAGCGTCAGCCAGGGTTGCGGTGGCGGCGCGTACTGCCGAGAACCCGTCGGTCGCGATCGCCATGCCGGTGCGTGGGTCGAGGACATGGCCTGAGCCGTCAGGGGCGCGGCGGCCCTGGCCGCTGGAGACCGAGAGGGCTTCGTCGCTGAGTCTTACCGGCTTCGAGTCTCTGGCCTGGGCCAGGCTGATGAGCCAGGCGTCTTCCCCGGCGGGCGGCTTCAGGGCCAGGACCGTGCTCGTGCCTCCGTGGAGCAGGGCGCGCTCCACGCGGGCCTCGCGCAGGGTGCGGGCGGCCAGGTCCAGGGCGTGGCCCTTGGCGATGGCGCCCAGGTCGAGCGCGCAGGCGGGATCGGTGAAGCGCACGTTGCTGGCCGTTCGGTTGAGGACGACGGCCTGGGAGCCGGCGGCCCGCGGGCCGGGAGCCGCACTGCTGTCGGCGCCGTGCAGGCCGCGATCTCCCATCAGGGGGGCCACGGTGATGTCAAAGGCCCCGTTGCTGAGAGCGTGAACCTCAAGGGCGGTCTCCAGCAGATCATAGGTCTCGCCGTCGAGGCCCACGGGGTGGGCGAAGGCGTTGCGGTTGATCAGGGATAACAAGCTGTCGCTGCGAAATAGGGAGAGGCGGCGATCCGCCTCTTCGATTTCCGCCAGGGCCGCCTCGCCGGCAGCGCGCAGGGCACTGTCAGACAGGGTCGGCTCGCCGGGCAGGACGAGTTCGAAGCGCGTTCCCATGGCCGCCAGGGCCAGGCGCAGCACGGACGGGGGCTCAGTCGCCAAGCTGCGGCGCTCAGGCTCGGCTGACGGTCAGCGTGGCCGGGTCGAAGGTGAAGGCGCTGCCCTCCCAGATCGAGCGGGTGGCCAGGTCGACGATGACCATGATACGCGAGGCCAACTCGACGGTGCTGATATTCACCTCGCGCGTGCGCACGGCGTTCAGCCAGTTGACGCGCAGCTCGTCCTGGGAGTTGACGCCCGGCGAGTTGTAGGTCTTGGCATCGATGTCGTCGACGAAGATGCGTTCCGGGCGCAGCACACAGTCATTGCCCCCCAGGTAGAGGTTGGCCTCATGGCCGCGCACCATGACCTCCAGGCCCTGCTCGTTGCAGGTGGAGCCGGCGACGACCATGGTGTGCTCCTTCTCAAACTCCACGGTCAGGTTGATCTGGTCGTGGTTGTCCATGGCCTTGTCGATGTAGTGGCCACCGGAGGCGGTCACGCGCACCGGCCAACCCACATCGAGGGCGTAGACCAGCGGCGTCATCTGGTGCACAAGGAGATCGCCGATGATGCCCGTGGAGAATGCGCTATAGCGGCGCCAACGGTGGTAGACCTCCGTGTCCCAGGGCTGTAGGCCCAGGGGGCCGCACCAGGCCTCCCAGTCGAGCATCTCGCCGGGCTCCACGTTCTCATCGATGCCGTAGAGCCACTCGCCGCCGATGGAATTGCGGCAGTAGCTGGTCTGGCTGAAGGTCGGGTGGCCGATGGCGCCCTCGGCAATCAGCTTCTTAGCGGAGGCGTACTTGCCATCCATCATGTACTGGGTACCAACCTGCAGCCGCATGTGGGGATTGGCATCCATCAAGGCGCGCAGCCGCAGGGCGTCGTTCAAGCGCAGCGTCATGGGCTTTTCCAGGTAGACGTCCTTGCCGGCGGCGATGGCGTCCTCTGCCATCTGGGCGTGCCAGTGTTCCGGGGAGGCGATCAACACGGCGTCGATGTCGGCGCGGGCCAGCAGTTCCCCGTAGTCGCGATAGCTGGCCACATCCGTTTTCTGGCGGTCGGCGGCGACCTTGCGTGCGTTGTCCAGGCGCGGCTTGCAGACATCGGAAACAGCCACGATCTGCGCGTCCACGCGGCCCTTCTCGGTCAGGGAGATAAAGGCGTTCAGATGACCACCGCCCATACCGCCGGTGCCGATGATGCCCAGGCGTATCGGGTGGTCGGCGGGAATCGCGCCCCGGGCGCGATCGAGGGGCAGGCCGGCTGTGCGCCCGGCGGTGGAGGCGCAACTGCCCAGGGCGGAGGCTCCGGCCACGGCGGCGGCCTTGGCCAGGAAGTCGCGGCGCGTGGAAGCCGGTGTGGGATCGGTCTGGGAGCCTGTGCTAGCGGTGTCTGACATGGGACCTCTTGCCGTCGCGTTGGGGGTGGGTGGGCATTGCCGGGTTGCGCTCGGGCGCAGCTCGGATTGTGTCTGAACAGCATATCTGGAGCGGCCCTCGGGTGCACCCGGATCCCCCGGGGGATCGTGCGAGCGCCCATACCTGGTCGCCACTCGATTCAGGTCAAGGCATCCGGACGCGGCCACATTCCGGGGCTGGCCAAGGTCTCCGCAGGCCCTATTCTCGGGATATCATTCAGAACACCGCCCAGGAAGCACTTCTCACCATTGAGTCCGAGCTGTCCCCCCAGGAAGCAGTGGCAGCCCTTGAGCTGGCCGTCGCCCGGGAAAAGTTCGGCGCTATCGCAGTTCACGATGCGCGCCAAACCATGGCCAACAAGGGAGCCGAGTTCCCCGAGGCTGTCCATGTGGTGGAGGTTTTTGGAGCCCAATCACGCGGCCCGCGTGCTGGGGGCCAAGCTGGAGGTCTCCTCAGCCCTGCCCTGCCGCCTGGGGGTCTTCAGCTGCGGGGGGCGGACACACCTGACGATGATTCGCCCCGAGGCCATGCTGGCCATGTTCGACATTCCGGAGGTGGCCGAGGAGGTCGAGGCCGTCATGACTCGGATGATGGAGCAGGCCCGGTCATGAACGGAATCCTGGTCCAAAAACCAAGCCTCACGCCCACGAGAGGGCTGTCTTGAGAGCCCACGGAACCGCCGGGTCTCAGCAATCGTCCCCAATCCGCGGGCGCCTCTCGCCCCCCCCCTGTTTTCTCCAAATGTAGTAGGATTCGGTAGCGGGGACGGATCTCGCTAGCCACCACCGCTCTTCTCCCGGGGCCGCAGCAGCGGTCGACGGCTGGAGGCGGCACCCCAAACTCTTCGCAAGCACCACAAATCCAGTCAAAACATGCAGCACCATCGCTCCCTCGTCCTATCCGCACTCCTAGCCGGCCTGGCCCTCACCGGCAGCGCAGCAGCCCAGGATCTGGCCA
>DASCNH010000157.1:0-7913 GCA_036011365.1 Planctomycetota bacterium
AGCCGCCTTTCTCCACGGCGGTGATGCGGATCAGTTCCTGAATCAGAACGGTCTTGCCCACGCCGGCGCCGCCGAAGAGGCCGATCTTGCCGCCCATGGCAAAGGGACACAAAAGGTCGACGACCTTGATGCCAGTCTCAAAAACCTCTGACACGGCCTCCTGCTCGTCGAAGCGCGGAGCAGGCCGGTGGATGGGCCAGCGCTCGGTCTCGGCCATGGCGCCCTTGGCAACGGTATCGAGCGGCGTTCCCAAAAGGTTGAAGATGCGGCCCTTGGTGTTCTCGCCCACGGGCACGGTGATCGGCGAGCCGCTGTCCAGGGCGATCATCCCCCGGCGGCAGCCGTCCGTGGAGGACATGGCCACACAGCGGACCACATCATTGCCCAGGTGCTGGGCGACCTCCAGCACGAGGCTGATGTTCTTGTCCGCTTCGGTGACGGTCAAAGCGTTGAGGATGGCCGGCAGCTTGCCGGGCTCAAAGCGCACATCGACAACGGGGCCGAGGATCTGGGAGACGGTGCCCTCGTTCAGGGTGGCGGTGGTAGCAGTCATTTGATTATCGGAGGTGAGTTATCGCAGGGCTTCGGAGCCGCCGACGATGTCCAAAAGGTCTTTGGTGATCGATTCCTGACGCTTGCGGTTGTAAACCCCGCGCAGGGCGTCTTGCATGTCGTTGGCCGCTTCGGTCGCGTTCTTCATGGCGAAGCGACGGCTGGCGTATTCGGAGGTCAGGGCCTCAAGCAGGGCGTTGTAAACGCGCGTTTCGAGGTAACGGGGTACGAGGTGTTCAAAGATGGTCTCCGCGTCCGGCTCCAGCAGCGGGTCGCCAACTGCGGCGGTTCCGTCACCCGCCGCGTCCCCGCCGCCGATGGGCAGGAAGGGCACGACGGTGGGTACGTACTTGACCATGGACTCGAAGGCCGAGTAGAGCACGCAGACCTCGCGGTAGTCGCCCCCGGTGAACTCGCTGGTCAACATGCGCCCGACCATGGCCGACTGAGCGTAGTCCATGGCCTCCAGGCCGGGTTCCGCCAGATAGCGCACGATGTTGAAGTCCCGGCGGTCCATGTACTGGAAGGCCTTGCGGCCGATTACGAAGTAATCGATCTCTCCGCCACGCTCCGCGCGCCAGGTCTCCAGGCTCTTCAACAGGTTGGAGTTGTAGGCCCCGCACAGCCCGCGATCCGAGCTGACCACCAGCATCAGGCTCTTCTCGCCCTGGCCGGGACAGAACAGCGGCCGCTCGGCCAGTTCCTCACCCAGCACAGCCGCCAGGCGCTCGACCAGGCCGGTGATCTCCTCGGTGTAGGGCCGGGAGGCCAAAGCCCTGTCCTGGAAGCGACGCAACTTCGTCGTCGCCACCATTTCCATGGCGCGCGTGATCTGCTTGATGTTGCCGACGGATGTGATCCGCTGGCGGAGTTCCTTGATGGAAGCCATGGGTCAGTTCGTCTAGCCGGCGGTGAGCCCCGCCTTGACCGTCGCCACGGCCTGGTCGAGGAGCGCCTTCGTCTCGTCGGGGATGTCCTTGGCGGCGTCGATGATGCTCTGCGCCAGCTCCGGGTGGCTGTCGTTCACATACTCGATGAAGGCGCGCTCGAACTCCGTCACACGCTTGGCGGGCAAATCGTCCAAGCCACCAGAGGTGCCGGCGTAGATGATCATTATCTGCTCGGCCACGGGTACCGGCATGTATTGACCCTGCTTGAGGATCTCCACCAGACGCTCGCCGCGGGTCAGCTTGGCCTGCGTGGCGGAGTCCAGGTCCGAGCCGAACTGGGCGAAGGCCTGTAGCTCCCGGAACTGAGCCAGGTCCAGGCGCAGGGAGCCGGCGTTCTTCTTCATGGGCGGGATCTGGGCCGCGCCGCCCACGCGGGAGACACTGATGCCCGCGTTGACCGCCGGGCGCACGCCGGAGTTGAAGAGGTTGGCTTCCAGGAAGATCTGTCCGTCGGTGATCGAGATCACATTGGTCGGGATGTAGGCGGCCATATCGCCCTCCTGGGTCTCCACCACGGGCAAGGCTGTCAACGATCCGCCACCGGCGGCGAAGCGCGCGTTGATCTCCGGCGCGTTGTCAGCCAGCTTGGCCGCCCGCTCGAGCAAGCGGCTGTGCAGGTTGAAGACATCGCCGGGGAAGGCCTCGCGCCCCGGGGGACGGCGCAGCAGCAGCATCACCTGGCGGTAGGCCAGGGCCTGCTTGTACAGGTCGTCGTACATGATGACCACGTGGCGGCCCTCGTCGCGGAAGCGCTCGCCCATGGCGCAGCCGGCGTAGGCGGCCAGATACTGCATCGAGGCCTCGTCCATGGCCGAAGCCGAGACGACGATGGAGTAAGCCATGGCCCCGTGCTCCTCGAGACGCTTCACGATATCCACCACCGTGGACTGCTTCTGGCCCATGGCCACATAGATGCAGATGACCTGGTCCTTGTTGCTTGGATCGCCGCCACCGCTGTTCTTCTGGGACAGGATGGTGTCGATCAGGAGCGCCGTCTTGCCGGTCTGGCGGTCGCCGATGATCAGTTCACGCTGGCCGCGCCCGATGGGGATCATGGCATCGATGGCCTTGATGCCGGTCTGCAGCGGCTCGGTCACCGGCTGGCGCTCCACCACCGAAGGAGCCTGCTGTTCGATGGGGCGCAGGTCGTCATCCCCGGAACCAAGGGGGCCCTTGCCGTCCAGGGGGTCACCCAGGGCATTCACCACGCGCCCCAGCAGGGCCGGGCCCGTGGGTACGGAGATGACGCGGCCGGTGGACTTGACCGTGTCGCCCTCGCGCACCTCGGCGGCGTCGCCGAGCAGCACGCAGCCGACATTGTCCTCTTCCAGGTTGAGCGCCACGCCCCGCACCCCGCCGGGGAACTCGAGCAACTCGTTCATCATGCAGTCGTCCAGGCCGTAGACGCGGGCGACGCCGTCGCCCACGGAGAGCACGGTGCCCACGCTCTGCATCTGCGAGGCGCCCCCGTACGAGGCGATCTCCTGCTCCAGGATCGAGGTGACTTCAGCGGGTCGAAGGTCCATGGTGTTCGTGTCGAGTGGAGCCCGCGGCCTGCAGCCTCCGGGCGGTGTATTGGTTCAGGGTTCTAGGGGAATCAGGCTCCGCCCGCGGGCAGGGGAGCATCCAGCAGTTTGCGGCGCAGTTCATCCAGGCGTCCGCGCACGGAGGTATCGAGCATGCGGTTGTCCACGGTCACGCGCACCCCCGCCATCAGGTCCGGGGCCAGGCGGCTCTTCAGCAGAACCTCCTTGTCGAGCAGCTTGCCGAGGCCTGCGGCCAGGGCGTCCAGGTCGGCGGCGTCCAGGGGCCGCGCCGTGGCGACCTCCCCTTCCACTGCCCCACGTTCACGCAGGCGGCGCTGGCGGAAGGCCTCGGGCAACCCCTCAAGCACCTGCTCGCGCCGCTTGTCAAACAGGAGCGACAACAGGTTCTTGGTCAGGGTGTGGTAGTCGGCGGAGAGCTTGGCCAGCCCGGCCCGCTGCTCCTCCTCGGAGGCCCGGGAACCCAGCAGGAACTCGCGCACGGCGGCGTTGGCCAGCTGCAGCCCGAGGCTCTCCACATCGCGGCTGACCGCGTCCAGCACGCCCTCGCGCCGGGCGAGGCCGAAGAGGGCCCCGGCGTAGCGGGAAGCCACCGGGTTGATGCTGACGCCCGTCATCACTCGCTGACTCCGCTGGAGATCAGCTCGCCCACCAGGCGGCGGTCATCCTCGGCGCTCACATTGCGCCCGAGCACCGCACCGGCGGCGTTCAGGGACAGCTCGACGACTTCAGCGCGAATGGCGGACAGGGCCTTGTCCTGCTCCGCCTGGATCGCCCTGCGCGCCGAGTCCAGCAGGCCTTCGGCAGACGCCTTGGCCTCCTCGATGATCTCGCGCTCGCGCACTTCGGCCCGCTCGCGTGCCACGGCCAGGAGCTTGGCGGCTTCGGCCTGGGCTTCGCCGAGTCTTACCTCGACCTCCGCCCGGGCGGCCTCCGCAGCGCGGCTGGCCTGCTCGGCGGCGGCGATGGCCAGGACGGCCTTGTCATCACGCTCGAGCAGGGCCACGGACACCTTCTTCATCACCACCGTCCAGATGAACGGCAGGGACAGCAGGAAGATGAGCCAGGTCCAGAAGATGCCCCCGCCGCCAGCGAGGTCCATCGGATTGAACCCCCCGCCCTCGGAAAAGGCCAGGAACGGGATCAGAGTTGAGCAGGTCATGGTGGTGCTCCCACGGGGGTAGTGGTGTGGGCGGGGACGCCCAGGGGGTGAGCAGGGATGAGCAGGGGTCAGCAGGGGTCAGCAGGGCCGCTAGCGGGCCGCGCGGCCCGCTACACAAAGGCCCCGCGCAGGCCCTACAGAACGACCACGAGCACGGCCACGACGACGGCGAAGAGGGCCACACCCTCGATGAAAGCCGAGAGGATGATCGAACCACCACGGATCTCGTCCGCGGCCTCCGGCTGACGGGCGATGCCTTCGTTGGCGCAGCCACCGATGCGGCCGATTCCGAGGCCGGCGCCGATCGCGGCGATACCAGCACCAATGGCGGCGCCGGCCTTGGCCAGGCCGGCGGTCTGAACGGGATCTTGGAAGAGGGTCATGTCTTAGGTTTGGCTGTGAACGGCCTGAGCCGTCCGCGGGGATTGAGGGGGTCTAAGGTAAATACAGTCCCGAATCAGTGCTCGGGGTGAATCGCTGCGTTGATGAAGATGATCGACAACTGCGTGAAGATGAAAGCCTGCACCATGGCCACGAAGGACTCGATGATCATGATGAAGACAGAGAAGCCGACGGCGGCCGGGGAGATGGCGTAGCCGACACCCAGGGAGCGGCCACCGAAGAGGAAGATCAGCCCCATGAACGAGAGCACCACCATGTGGCCTCCGCTCATGTTTGCGAAGAGTCGAATCATCAGCGCGAAGGGCTTGATGAAGAGGCCCACGATCTCCACCACGAAGAGCAGCGGCCAGAGGGCCGCAGGCACGTGGGGCACCAGGTTCTTCCAGAAGGCGATGGGGCCCTGGGCAATCATCCCGCCGCCGATCATCACCGTCAGCGTGATCAGAGCCAGGCCGCAGGTGACGAAGATGCTGGCCGTGGCCGTGGCCGAGCCGGGCACCAGGCCCATCAGGTTCATGAACAGGATGAAGAAGAACATGGACAGGAAGAACGGCAGGAAAGCCAGCCCACGCTCCTTTCCCATGACCGGCAGCACCATGTCGTCGCGTACCCACATGGCGAAGCCGGCGAACAGGCGCGTCAGGTAATCGCCCCGTCCCGTGCGCAGGTACTTGGGCACGCCCATGAAGCAGATGAAGATCAGCAGCACGGCCGCGATCTGGAAGAGTTGCAGGTTGGTGAAGACCAGTTGGGCGCCGGCGTGGCCAGGATCCCCGTCCAGGGCGGCCAGGGCGGCCGGCATGGGCAAGCTGATCAGGGGGCTGCCAGCGCCGTGCTGCGCGCCTGCGGCGGCCTGTTCGTCGTCGTGGCCAAGGGCCTCGGCGGCGTGGTCGTGCCCAGGCTCAGCGTGCTCTTCGCCAGCCCCTGGAGCGCCGTGCCCATCCCCGGCCTCGGCCCCGTGGCTGACCAGGGTGGCGGGCATCAGGTGCATGAACAGGCCCGAGAAGACATTGTCCGAGCTGTGGTGCTCGGCGTAGTTGCCGCTGACCCAGATGGGCAGGGCGACGACGGCCAGGGCGATCAGGGGTCGCAAGAAACTCACAGGGCCTGCCTCCGGGCGGTGCACTCCTTGAGGAAGCGCAGGTGGTCAAAGGTCCCGGCCACCATCAACACCAAGACGGCGCCGACGAAGGCGAGCAGATAGGTACGCCAGTCGACGCGCAGGGCCAGCGGCTCGATGGCGTTGAAGGCTGCGGCCCCCAGGCTCAGACCCAGCAGCTTGGCCAGAAAACCCAGGCCAAAGGCCCCGAAGGCGTTCTCCGGCCGGTGTCGCATGGTGTGCACCTGCCAGGCGTGGGCCAGGCCTCCCACGGCGCAGCCCAGCAGAAAGCCCGCCAGGACGCCGGTGCCCAGGGCTCCGCCCAACCGCCAGGCCACGAGGGCGGCGACCGGCAGGGCGGCACACAGAGCGGGAACTGTTCGGCTCATCAACTGGGAGGGACAGGGGTTGGGATCGACGGGTTTGGAGTTACTTCCCCGGGTCGTCACGGTCGGCCCCGCCGGGGGGCGAGACCTGACGCAGCAACGCGAGGGTAGCTCCAAGGAAGCCCGCCAGCATGCCGAGGATCAGGAAGAGGGGCACCGTGCCGAGTCGCTTGTCGAGCCACAGGCCGCCGAGGGTCATGATGACCAGCGTGGCGGCGAACTGGGCGCCCACGCCCGCGTGCCGCGCCATCCGGTCCATGCGGCCGCCGAGGGTCTCACGCTCCTCTGCCGGTCGTCGTCTGTGGCTGGGCATCTCGGACATGTTCGTCGACTTCACGCCCGGGCGGTCAGCCACCCACACTATATAAAGGGAGGGTGGCGCCGTCCCGATCCTGGAGTCTGGTGGACTCCACTCCATTTGCAAAGTCCCGCCGGGTGCCCACGGATCGTCCCGCGGCCCCCTGGCGGGGTTTCAGGCGGAACAATCTAAAGCCCACCCCCCCTCCGTCAACTGCTACAGAGGGAAATCGTGGGATTATCTCGCCCCGCCCTGGCCAGGCGTCCGGGTTCAAGCCCACAGTGCCACCCCAAATCCCACATCTGCCCCTCCATCCTGATCCCAACAGCGCTAGGATGGCCGCCTGTTTTTTGCGGCCGAGAGCGCCGCCACCCCAGTCCCCCACCCTGAATACCCCGTGGAACGCACCCTCGTCCTCCTCAAGCCCGATGCCATCCAACGCGGCCACATCGGCGAAATCCTCGGCCGCTTCGAGGCCAAGGGCCTCAAGATCGTCGGCATGAAGTTCCGCCAGTTCCCCCTGGAGCACATCCAGAAGCACTACGAAGTGCACCGGGAGCGGCCCTTCTTCGACAGCCTGGTGGCCTTCATGACCTCCGCCCCGGTCCTGGCCGTGGCCCTGGAGGGAAAGCATGCCGTGGCCGTCACCCGCCGCCTGATGGGGCCCACCAACTGTGCCGAGGCGCCCCCGGGCACCATTCGCGGCGACCTGGGCCTGTCCTTCTCACACAACCTGGTCCACGGTTCAGACGCCCTCGAAACCGCCCGCACGGAGTTGGCCCTGTTCTTCGAGCCGGGCGAGCTCTACGACTGGACCCCGGCGGAAGAGGCCTGGATCTACGACGCCGAGGAGGAGCTTTCCCCCGCCAGCTGAACGCCGGCCAGGTGGGCGAACTCGTGGCCGAGCTCGCCCACCTGCTGAGCGCGTGCGTCCTGCGCGCCGTCCAGGCCCTGCCCCCCCGGGACCTGCTGCTGATCTTCGAACCCGGCCAGGGCGGCCCCGGCGCCTCCGACGAGGATCCCGGCCCGCCCCCGCGCCTGCGCCTGTCCGCGGACCCCAGCTCCCCCCGCCTGCACCTCCAACACACCCGCGTCCCGGGCCACGACGGACCCGCCGGCCCCTTCTACCTGCTGCTTGAGGAGCACCTGGCCGGGGCCACCCTGGCCTCCATTTCCCAGGTGCGCGGGGACCGCATCGTGCTGCTCGAGTTCCGGGACACGCCCCTCGGCGGCCGCCGCGCCCTGCTGGCGGAGCTGACCGGCCGCGGCGCCAACATCTTCCTCCTGGGCCCCGGCGACCGCCTGGAGTCCAGCCTGGCGCCCCTGCCCAGCCCCCCCCCGGACAGCACCCGCCGCCAACGCCTGCTCTCCCCGGGCCAGCCCTGGACGCCTCCCACTGCCCCGCCCCCCCCCTCCAGCGCCGGAACCCAGTCCCTGGCCCAGGCCCTGGCCGAGGATCTTCCCGGGCCGCCCGAGGAGCCCCCCAGCGGACGCGGAGCCCCGCGCACCCCGGCCCCCCT
>DASCNH010000158.1:0-8234 GCA_036011365.1 Planctomycetota bacterium
CCCCCCTCGGGCCCTGGGAGTACGCCGCAACAACACCTCAAACGGTTTCCGTGCCCATCTGCAGGTGGGCCACCGTCACACTGCCCCTCTACCGCTGAACGGCTGATCCGGGAGTGCCCACCTGCGCAGTTCAGTCAGCGCAGGCGGATCTTCTCGCCGCGGGGATAGGCGATGCGCACCTCGTAGACGATGTCGGCGCTGCCGCCCGCGGGGACTGGGATGGCCCAGGTCTGAATACCCTTCTCATCCGCGTCCTGCTGCCAGCGCTCATCCGTGGAGGGGGCCGGAGTCGCCTCCGCCAGGTCCACATCCAAGCGATCGTCCGTGGGCCGTGGCAGAACCTCGCGCACCAGGACGGTGACAGAACCGTCGTCCGCCGCCGCGGCGGCGCCGCTGTTCTCCAGGTGGATGCGGTAGCCGTCGATCAGGGTCTCCTTGTTGCCGAAGAAGCCCGGCCCCTTGCGCAGATTCTCGATCTGGGTGCGTTCGACCAGGAGGCCGGGCACGGCGCCCAGGTGCAGGGTGAACTCGGCACCGGGCTGGACCGCTTCCAGCGTCGCGTGGCCCAGGAAGTCGGCGCCGAAGAAGACGGCGGCGCGCCCGGGCAGGAGCGTCCACTGGCTGTCGTTCTTGGCGCGGCCGCGCAGCCAGACGGTTGTGTCGACGGCCGGCACGCACAGGTACTCGGGTTCCGCTCCCAGGGAAGCGCGCCCGATCAAGACGGTAGTCGGCTGGTCCCGGGACTCAATCGTCTCGCGGCGGGCCAGGCGAAAGCGGGCCGAGAGGCCCTCCTGGTCCACGGCGGCGAAGGGGCGGGCGGTGGCCGCCCCACCACCCAGGCGGCCAGCTGTAGCTGCCTTGTCGTAGAACTCCTCCTCCGGCACGCCGTCATAGCCCAAGGAGCGCAGCTGCTCGCGGGCCACAATACCGGCGGTGCGTGGCTCGGGGGCGACGATGTCAACCCAACTGGGCCGCGGCTCCGGCCCCTGGGCCCCGCGCCTCGGACGGGCCGTCGAGAGCAAGACCGCCACGTCACTCCAATCTTCCCCGGTTTGCTGCCAGACCTGGGCGCGGTAGACGAGCTCGACGCTGCGTGCATCCTTGTCCGCCCGCAGGTCGTATTGGGGACGCCAACCTGCACTCGACACAATGTAGTCAAGGCCCAGGGAAGCCGGGCCGCCGCCGTGGGCCACGACCACCACCTCCACATCGAAGACATGGGTGCCGGAGGTGTTTGAAAGGCGCCCGAGTTCGAGCTCCAGATCGCGAATGCGGCGGTCCACATCCTCAATCCCCCAACCCTTGGCCCGCGCCTGGCGTCGGTTCTCCGTCAGACGGGTGCCGATGAACTTGTAGTTGGCATCCCAGGCCTCCGGGTTCGGCCGCCCGGACCCAACCTCACGGCCGTGGGCCGCTTCCTCTTGCTTCAGCAGGCGATCCAGGTGTCGACCGAGGGCCTCTATCACCTGGGCTTCGTCCTGCAGCCCGGCGCGCTCGCGTTGCAGCTCCTTGAGCCCCTCGCGCAGACCGCCCAGGCGCGCATCCGGCGGTGACTCCACATAGCGATCCTTGATCTCGACGCTGACGACCTCGCCGCCAGCGCAGTTGACGCGCAGGTTGTCTCGATCCAGAGAGCGCGTCAGGCCCGGCAACAGGAAGGTGTGCTCACCCCCGGGCTGCATGTCCGGCAGGGGCGCGGCACGATGAACGAGAGCGGAGGTTCCGTAGACACTGACCTCCGTAATGGATGAGCCAACCACCTGCTGGGCTGTCGCAGCGCCCTGGAAGATGGCGCTCAAAGCCACGGACAGGGTCAAGAGAGGAATGCATCGAATCATCTAGTTTCTCCGCTAGCGCCAAGCCCGGGAGGCCTGGCTGGTGTGCCTTGTGGGTACGAGTGGGACGTAATTGGCCTACTCAAGATTCACCAAACGGAGCGCGTGGTGCAAGCGATGGGACCACTGTGACTTTTTTTTGCATTTCAGCGCCCGGGCAGCAGACGCCCCAGCTTGGAGATTATCTGGCGCCAGTTGCGCGGGCGCAGTACACCCCCAGAGCGCCAGGCCACGCGGGCCTGCAGGCGGATTCCCCGACGCAGGCTGGCGAGCTGGTCGCTCGCTGTCATGCCCGGAATACTCACGCTCGGCCTGTATATCGTGGTCGCCGCCCGCGTCGATCCGTTTTCAGGGGCTGGCATCAGAAGGCCATGGCGCCGCACGATGGTGTCCAGGCGCGAGCCTTCCGTCCACATGAGAGCGCTCTCACCGCACAACGTGACACCCGGCGGCGAAAAACAGCAGTATTCGCCATGCACATCCCGCTAGGGGATTTCGGGACAGGCTTCCGGCCTGGCTAGCACCAGGAGTTGTTCAGCACCTCGCCCATACCGCCGGCGCCGGGGACGATGTAGGAAGAAGCGTCGAGGCCCTGCTCCCTGTCCCAATGTGTGCCGGGGACGGTCTTCAGGACCTCCGGCGGGGAGAGGCCACGGTCCAGGCGGGCGGTGTAGATGACGGTGTTGGCGCAGTTGTCGAGCACCGCGCGCATGTACTCGGGAGTCGAGATCATGGGCATGGCGATAATGAGGGCGGGTTCGCCGAAGTTCTCGCGGTAGTGGCGCACGGCGCGCACGGTGGTGGCGCCGGTGGCTCCCATGGGGTCGGGCAGGATCAGGATGGCGCCTTCGACGGTACCACCAATCTTGCTGCCCGAGAGATCAACTCCGGTAACGCGGCCTTGCTCATCGGTAACCCGCGCCATGGTCAGGTGGTCGAGGCGGATGTTCTCCGTGGGCAGGACCGTGTTGAGGAGCTCGAAGCAGGTCTGGGACGGGATGATGCCGGCGCGGATGATGTCGGCCACCACGACGCGTATCTCGGGGGCGATGGCGGGACCGCGGTAGACGCCGGCCTGCGGGTGGGCGGCGGACATGCGCGTGGCGATCTCGGCGCATTGCTCCGGGAACTCCTGGCCGCAGGCGGCGATGCACAGGGAGAGGTAGGTCGTGCGCAGGGTGTTGACCATCTCCGGGTGGCCGATCTCGTCGCTGCCCAAGCGCGCCAAGGCGGTGAGCAGGAAGAGGTTATTCAGGATGTGAACGCGCGAGCCGTACAGGTGGGCGCGCTCCCAACCGGCCGTGCGTGATCCCTGGGACGGGACGGCGCCGGGCGTGGGGATGGTCTTGGTGTGTTCCTCGGTGCTGATATCGTTCATGGCTGAATCAACTAGTGGCGTTGCCCCGCTTGTCATTGGCATCGCTCGCTGCTTGGGCGACACCTCCTGCCGCTTCGATGCCGCGCTTGAGAGCCGCCACCAGGCGCGGGATGGCGGGTGTGGGTGTGGAGCACAGGGCGACGCGCACGGCGCCCTTCATGGGAACGATGTAGACGCCCTCGGCACGCATGGTGGCGGCGGTCAATTCCGCGTCGGGCGTGAAGAGCGACACAAAAAAGCCGCCCTCGTAGCGCGGGTAGTCGAGGCCCAGGGACTCGGCCTCGCGGTTGAAGACTTCCACTCGGGCGCCGAGAGCCTCGATCAGTCCGGCACGCTCCGCGTCCACCCGCGAACGCAACTCGGCGTTGATCAGGAGCTCGGTGATGGCCAGGATGCCCAGGTGGTTGCAGTTGGACCAGGTGCCGCGGCAGGAGAAGGAGATGGCATTGGCGATGCGTTCGCGTTCGTCGGCGTCAGCGGCCAGGGCCACCAGGGCACCGATGCGGGCGCCGTACTGGGCGAAGGTCTTGGAGGCGCTCCAGGCCACCAGCACCACGGCGGTCTCGGCCATGGTCTCCAGGTGCTCGGTCCATGACTTGGAGTCGTCCACGCCGTAACGCGCATAGGCCAAGTCATTGAGGAAGGCCACCGGCGCCCGGCGTCCGGCCTCGCGCACGATGTTCGCCACGCCGGCCCATTCCTCGTCATCCAGTGAGTAGCCAGTGGGGTTGTGGCAGGGGAAGTTGAAGACAACCAGGGCCCGCCCCTGGCGCGAGATGGACCAGGTCAGCGACTCTTCGAAGGCCTTGAGGTTGAAGCGGCCCGCGTCATCGAACATCTCGAAGGTCTCCACCGCCCGGCGCGTGTGGTTGGCGATGATCTTGTAGGGCGTCCAGTAGTATTCCGTGGTCAAGAGCGCCTGGCCCGGGTCGAGGAAGTTGACGATGGCGTGGTGCAGGGCACCCGTGCCGCCGGCGGTGGCCACTGCGACTGAGCGCGACGCCAAGGTGCCGGCATCGCTTGTGCGCGAGCCGAAGGTGTCCTCGATGACCGCCCGCAGGAAGGGCGGATCGCCGGCGATGGGCGCGTAGGCGGCAGCCTTGCTCGGGGGCACCGAGGAGTAGGCGTCAAAGACCGCGGGCATCACGCACAGGCGCCCATCATCCTCCATCAGGGCGCCAATGGTGGCATTCAGGATGTCCTCCCCGGCGGCCGCCCGGGCCTTGGCCTCGTTGTTCAGGGAGAAGATGGGGTCGTCACCGGGGCGATCGATGGCGGCGTCGATGAGGTGTGAGATCCGGTCAGTGGTCAACGCGTCGTTCACTGGCAGTGTGGTGGAGGGTTTGGTGGCTGGAGGATTCGGAACCGACGACTGGGCCTGCCCCGGGGCACCGGAATCAGAGAGGTGCCCTGCAAATGCGGACCCCAGTGTAAGGCATGAACCCGCCTGGGACGGAGAGATCCCGAAGAATGGGGCGGGCTCCCGGGCAGGCTCAGGGCGCCTCCCGGGCCGGGTCGTGTGTACACATCCTGAAAGACCCCGCCCCGCAGGGTCCCGGCCTGTGGACAGCCTCGCTCCCTGCGCTATGGTGGTTCCCGCGAGTTTCCTCGCATCCGGGCCAACTCGGCCGGGATCACCCACCACGACAGATCAGGAGCCCCACCATGTTGCTCTCAGCCCTACTGCTGGCCAGCGCCGCCTCCCCCGTGGCGCCGGCCCCCGCCCCCACCCCCGACCACGGCAAGCTGGCCTGGGTCGACGGCACCTTCGAGGCCCTGGTCGAAAAGGCCGAAGCGCAGGGGAAGATCATCTTCCTCGACTTCTGGGCGGATTGGTGAGGCTGGTGCAAGAAGTTGGACAAGGACACCTTCTCCAACGACTCGGTGGTCACCGAGATGGGCGACATCCTCTGCATGAACATCGACAAGGACAGCAAGGCCGGCGGCAAGGTCGCTGAGCTGTACGGCATCGGCGGCCTGCCGACGTTGCTGTTCCTGGATTCCGATGGCTCGCCGCGGGATTCGATTATCGGCTATCTGGCGCCAGGGCCATTCCTGGCCGAGGTAAAACGCATCAAGAGCGGCGCGGGGACGATCTCGGGCCTGCGCGCAGAGCTTGAGAAGAACAACGACAATGTGCTGGCGCACCTGGAACTGGCCGCGAAGCTCGGCGGCTTCAACGATAAGGAGGGCGCCGCCGCCCATGTGCAGAGCGCCACCAACCTCTTGCGGGCGGGAAAGGGCTTTGATGCCAACAGCGTCGAGGCGCGCTTCGCCATCGCCCAGGCCCTGCGCGAGCGGAAGCTGGATGATCTCTATGACGAGCAGGTGGCCGCCATCGCCCGCCTCGACCCGGAGGGCAAGAGCATGCCCTCGCGGCGTCTCGCCCTGGATGAGGCCATGGATACCTTGCTTGCCACCGAGGACAAGACCGCCCTGCTGGCAATCTTGGGCAAGGAGAGCGATGGAGAGCTGCTCTTTGAGGGCTGGAACATGGTCCAACGCTTTGAGGCCTGGAAGGGTCGCCAGGCGGGCGAGGACGGCGACGCTGCTGCGGCCAAGGAACACCGGGCCGCGGCTCGCCACGCCGGTACCCAGGCCTGGGAGCACTGTCCCGAGGATCGGGTGGATACGTTCGGCAACTCCCTGGCCTGGAGCTACTACGAAGCCGCGGAGGAGCTGACCGAGGAAGAGAAGAGCCTCGCCGTCGGAATCGCCTACAAGGCCCTGAACGCCGCCCCCGGCGACGTGAATGTCATGGACACCGTGGCCTGCTGCCTCTTCATGAACGGTCACATCATCGATGCCGTGAAAATGTCGAAGGAATGCGTGAAGATTGATCCGGAGAACAAGCTCTGGATGGAGCGCATCGCCGAGTTCCGAGCGGGGCTGAAGAAGTAGGCTCCGGAACTGTTTCGAATCGGCGCCAGGCTGTATCGCGGATACGCAGTATCGCGGATACGCAGCCGCTGATAACGGGAACGGTCAGGGAACAGCGTCGTCGCCGGCGCAGAGAAGCGCAGGCTGAAGGCCAAAAGCGCAATGGCGCAAGGCGACGATGCGGTTCCAGGAGCGGATGCGCGCAGCGACGACGCGCTTCCAGGAACACTGCGCGAGGCAGCGACGCGGGATAGGAACGCAACGCGGGGCAGTGACGCGGGATAGGCTCCTGGAACGCTGCCGTCGCCCGACGCCCCGACGCCCTTCACCTTCGGCCTGCGCTCCCCATCGCTGGCGACGACTGCGTTGCCGGAACCGCTTGGCTGCGTGTTCGCCCTATTGGGCGAACGGGCCGCCGGCGCCTTCGTCCGCCAGATCCTCCAGGTTGACAACCGGAACCGTTGGCCCCTTGTAATTGTCAGCGGCGGAGAAGCGCGGCAGCTGGACACGGGGCAGGGGGAGGGCGCAGGGTTCTGGCGTGGTCTGCTGCGCGGCCGGGGCCTCGTTCTCGATGCGGCTGGCGAGGAACTGCAGCCGGCGCACCCGGGAATAGCCAATCCCCGTGGCCCGCCCGAGCTCCAGGGCATGGGCCTGGCAGAGATCCGGGATGGTGTGGATTCCGGCCTGGAAGAGCCGGCGGCACATCTCCCCATCCAGGGACTCGGGGCGCCCGGGGGCCAGCTCCAGGCCGCTGGGCTGGGCGGCCGCCCGAAGGGCGACAGCGGCCGCCGGGGCGGTCGGGGCGGTGGGGGCAGTGAAGGTCATGGGGGCCGCCGAAGCAGTCGAGGCCGCCGGGGTAGCCGAGGCCGCCGGCGTAGCCGAGGCCGCCGGGGCAGTCGAGGCCGCCGGGGCAGTGGGGGCCGCCGAGGCAATCGGAGTCGTCAGAGCAGCGGAGGCCTTCACAGCTGCCGGGGTCGGGGTCGCTCCAGGCACCACCCGTGCGGGGTTTCCCTCCAACGGGGCGGCGCCCCCTCTTGGGGTCTCCTCCGCGGCCGCCAGGGCCATGACCCGCTGGACGAGGGCTCGGTCCCGGGCGTCGAGGGCCTCCATGGCCATATCCGCCATGGTGGGCAGGGCCTGGCCCTCGGTGGCCATGCCACCGGCCAGCGGCCCAACGCCGGAAGCCGACCCGGTGAGCACCGGGGCCGGAACTCGGCCGGCGCTCACCGGCGGGGCCTCCTCCTCATCCTGTCCCACGGCGCAGCGCTCGGCCAGGATCGAGGCCTCCTTCTGCAGGCGCCGCACGGCGGCGGCGGGAATGCCGAGCAGGTCGGCCAGGCGCGGGGCATCTTCCCCGGCGACCGCTTCGAGGGAGGTCAGGCCGGAACGGCGCAGGGTCTTCAGGGTGGCGGGACCGTCACAGTGAAGCGTGCAGAGCAGTGCCATTGTGTCCATTGTTTCAGATGAGGCCTCCGGCTGAGAGTGAGGGGACTTGGCGGGCGACGGGGATGTCAGCGGGGGCGGCGGCGGGTGCGAGCTCCTCTCGCCCAAGAGCCAGGACTTCGGTCGCCAGGGCGGCGAAGTCGCCGGCGGCGCGGGAAGCTGGCGCGTGGAGCTGGATCGGCAGACCGTGGGCGGCAGCCTCGCGCAGGCGCACGCTGGTGCGCACCACCGTGTCGAAGAGCGTGGGGCCAAAACGGGCCTGGAGTGCCACGAGCAGCTCACGGGCGAAGCGGGTGCGGCGGTCGAAGAGCGTGGCCACGGCGCGCATGCGGAAGCCGTGTTCCTGGTCGTGGGCAGTCCGGGCCAGGACATCGAGGGCCTTGAGGGCTCCCTGGAGGGCGAATGCTCCGGTCTCGATCACCAGCACGGCGGTGGTGCAGGCGCGCAGGGCGTTGGCGCACAGGATGCCATCGGCCCGCGGGGGGCAATCGATAACGACCGTGTCATAGGTGCCAGCCAGAGGTTCGAGGGCGTGGTGCAGGAGCTGCTCCGGGTGGATGCGCAGCTCTGCTGCGACCTCAAAGTCGGAGAGGGCCTCGGAGGAGGGCAGGAGGTCCAAGCCGCCGGGCACCTTGATGGTCGCCGCGGCGACGGGCAGCTCATCTCCCAGGACCTCCGCCAAGGTCAGGCCCTCATCC
>DASCNH010000159.1:0-2964 GCA_036011365.1 Planctomycetota bacterium
GGTGGTGCCAATGAAGGTGTCAGCGGCGGGGCCAGCGGCGGGGCCAGCGGCGGGGCCAGCGGCGGTGCCAGCGGCGGGGCCAGCGGGGGTGCCAGCGGGGGTGCCAACGGGTGGCGCGGCTCCGCGTCCGGCCCCTGGACTGGTCAGGCGCGGCCCGCCGGCCTGCTGGCCCTGGCCCTGGGCCTCGGGGCTCTGACCCTGGGAGCCCTGGGCGGGTTGATGCGCCGCTGAGACGCGCAGCGCCGAGTTCTGAGGGGTTTCCTCAAGAGCGCCCAGGGGCCCGTCCGATGGGACTTCATACCAATGAAGACCCCTGCAAACCCCACGTATTCAGGCCGTTTCGCATCTATTGTCGTCCTGGCTTCGCTGGCCATGGGCTGTGCCTCAAGTGGTCCCGCGAAGGAGGATGTCCAGTGGCTGGCGCCCTCCCCGGCACTCGCAGCCCGCATCGAGGCCGGCGCCCAGCGCCTGCCCTGGTCCCACGGCATGGAGCGCGTGGAGCTGATCCGTTGGTTCGCCGCCGTGGGCGAGCCCGCCTACCCGACGCTCCTGGCCCTGGCGCTGGACCCGCGTCAGGAGGTCTCCGGTGCAGCTCTGGCGGCCCTGGGCGCCACCGGCGACTCACGCCTGGTGAGCTCCCTCTGGAACCTGCCCTGGCCCGAGGCGGACCGGGTCGACCTGGCCCTCGAGCGGGCGCGTACCTTGCTGCGTCTGGGGGATTGGCGCATGGCACCGCCGCTCATCGACGGGCTCCGTGACGAGCGCCTCCTGACCCGGGCCCTGTGCGCCCAGGCCCTCTTCGAGGCCACTCGGGAGAGCTTCGGCTACGACCCGCGGGCGCTGGAGAGCGAGCGCGAAGAGGCCATCCGGCGCTGGGAATACTGGCTCTGGGAGCGCACGGGCTAGCAAACGCTGTCCGTGGCCCGGAACGCCAGCCCGGCCGCTTCTGACCGGCCTCAGGCGGACTCGATCAGACGCAGAAGTTCCCGGTAGCGGGACTCGCGCCGCAGGCTTTGGAGGTCCTCGTCCTCCTGGAGGAAGCCGACGTCGTCGTAGCCCAGGCGCACGGCTCTCTCCAGGGCGTCGAGGGCCGTGTCCACCTGGCCCAGCATGGCCAGGGAGCAGGCCAGGTTGTAGTGCACCGTGGGGTTCTCTGGCACCAGGCGCGCCAGACGCTGATCCACGGCCAGACCCTCCTCGATGCGGCCCTGGCGCGTGAAGGCCTGGCCGAGCTCCGCCAACGCGTCCAGGTTGTCCGGGTGGCGCCGCAGCTCCCGGCCCAGGAACTCAACCAGGAAGGCCTGGCCCAGGGCCTCGCCCCGCTGGCGGGTCTGGCTGTTGAGTTTCGGGAAGGTGTGGTTCACCATGCTTCTAGCCTACAAAGCGGTCGCCCGATGCGCCACGGCCCGGGTAGTCGCCGGGTTCCCATGGGAACTTCGTCGCCGATCACCTATTAATGGACCAGGAACGGGGGCCGCTCATCCACTCAATCCGACATTAGAGCTATGAACCTGCATTTCTGCGATGTGTGTAACGAATCTGTCCCGGAGGGGGATCTGGCCCGGGGGGAGGCCGTGGAGCGTGCGGGGCGCACTGTCTGCCGGCGCTGCGAGGAGGCCATGAGCAAGGGGGCCGAGGAGGACGCCGCCGGAGGGGTTGTGGCGCCGCAGGCTGGCGAGGCGCCTTCTGCCGAGGCCGTGGCTGGTCAGGTGTCTGGCGCTGGGGCGGCGGCCGCGGAGTCACCGGCAGCGGTGCGCTCGGGCGCCGGCACGGCCTGGGTGGCCCTGATCTTCGCGGCGGTGATGGGGGCTGTCCTGCTCGACAAGGTGGGGAACCTGGAACAACGCACGGGCAACCTGGAGCTGGACCTCTCCAGCCGCCTGGCCAGCCTTGAGCGCGGGCGCGGGGCGGATGCCAGCCGGGCCGTGGTCCGGGAGCAGGAGACCCGGGCGACTTTGGAGGCGGCGCGGGCGGCGCTGGCGCGGGCCCTGGCCGAGGGGCTGGCGCCGGCCCAACGGGATGCGGCGGCGGCGCTCGAGGCGGTCAGCGGCCTGGCGACCCAACAGGCGGAGTTGGAGCGCAGCCTGACCAGCGGGAGTGCGTCCCTGCGCGGCTCGGTGGCCAGCCTGCGGGAACGGGCGGCGGTGCTGGAGGACGCGCGCGAACTCCTGGAAAAACGCCTGGCGGCTCTGGAGGAGGGGGGCGTCGGCCTGGCCCGGGCCGTGGCGGCGCCCACGGAACCCGCCGAGCCCGAGTGGCTGGACTCCCTGGAGAAGCTCCAGAGCGGTGAAGCCATGGTGCGCATGGAGGCCGTCTACGCCCTGGGGGAATCCCGGGATGTGCGCGTGGCCCCCTATCTGCTGCCGCTGCTTGAGGACGGCGACAGCCTGGTCTGCATGGCCGTCGTGCGCATCCTCGGAGACCTGGAGGCCAAGGTGGCCGTGCCGGCCCTGATCGAGACCCTGGCCCACGATCACCGGGCCGTGCGCGAGGGGGCGGTCATCGCCCTGCGCGGCATTACACGGCGCTCCTTTAATTTCGATCCGGCCGCCTCGGAGGAGAAGCGCAAGGCCCGCCGGGATGCCTGGCGCGGCTGGTGGGCCAAGGACGGGGAGGAGTTCCTGGCCGAGGGCTAGGCGCCCGAGATACGGCGCCCGGGAAACGGCGCCCGGCGCCCGGCTGCCCTGCGCCCAGGCGCAGGTCGGCTGGTCGGGAGCCATGCGCCTGGCCGGACACGGGCCCGCGGACACGGTTGCTTTCCGGCACAACGGTGCGCCGTGCGCACGGCTGCTTTTAGTCTTCAGCGTACGCTCATCGGCCCCGTCGACGACGGTGTGCCGCAGGCCATTCAGAGCGTCCCAAAACGGCCTTCGCGGCTCGGGGGTGGACGGGGCGGGGGAGGGTCGTAGAATGGTCGGCCCTTTCTACGGGAGCGCCTTCAGGACACCAACTCAGCAGCTATGA
>DASCNH010000160.1:0-11694 GCA_036011365.1 Planctomycetota bacterium
GCCAGGCCCAGGGCCAGGCAGGTGGTGAGCAGGGATGAACCGCCGGTTGAGATGAGCGGCAGGGGCAGGCCGGTCATGGGCAAGAGGCCCAGGTTGACCGCCGTGTGAATCACAAGATGCGCACCGAAGTAGAGGGCGATTCCGGAAACTACCAGGCGCGTGAAGCGGTCGCGAATGGACGCAGCGCTGCCGAGCAGCAGCACCACCAGCAAGCCGTAGAGCAACAGCAGACTCCCCGCGCCCACCAGTCCGCCCTCCTCGGCAATCACGGCGAAGATTGAATCGGAGTCGCGTTCGGGGAGGTAGCCGGTCTCGTTGGCGATACCCTCGCCCAGGCCGAGGCCGGTCAGGCCGCCGTTACCGATGGCCACGCGGGCGTGGTAGACATGGAAGCCCGTGCGGTTGCGACCCTCGATCAGGGCCCCCGCATCCTGGGAAGCGACCCAGGTGTCGATGCGCCGCAGCTGGTAGTCCTCCACCCATTGGAACTGCCAGGCGGCCAGGGCGATGACCAGGGCCATGACCACCAGGCGCGCCAGCAGGCGTCCAGAAGCCCCGGCCAGGTGAAACATGCCGGCGGCGATGGGGATGATGGTCAGGGCCGTGCCCAGGTCCGGTTGGAGGAAGACCAGGCAGACCGGCAGGGCAACGAAGGCGGTGGGCACCAGGTAGGCCCGCAGGGTGCGCAGGCGGTTCTGGGACAGCAGTCGGGCCAGGACAATGATCAGACCGAGCTTGGCGAGTTCCGATGGCTGCAGATCCAAGAGCCCCAGGTCGATCCAGCGCCGGGCCTGGTTGCGCTCCTCGCCGATCAGGGGAACTAGCAGGAGCAGGAAGACCGCCAGGCCAAAGATCAGGAAGGCGTTGCGCCGCAACCAACGGGGGTCGATGAGCAGACCCACGGCGACCATGGGCAAGCTGATCACGAGCTTGCGCAGGTGCGAGTCGAAGCTGACATCCGAGAGGCGCAGGGCCGCTTCGCTGCCGGCCATGGCGTGGATGAAGATCAGGCCCACCGCCACCAGCGTGAAGGCCACCAGCAATGTGTGCCAGGCCACCTCGCTCCAGCGCAGGCGCTCAGGGCTGAAGGGACCGGCGCGCCGGATGAGGCGCGTGGAGGAACCATCGTGGGACAGGCGTTGGTGCTTCATCGGCCGCGCTCCTCTAGCCCGTTCTCCACCAGGTCAAGCACCGCCGCCTGGCGCAGGAACTGGGAGGCGATGTAGACCGCCGAGTGGGATGAGGTGGCGCTGGTGTCGTGCAGGAAGACTGTGACGATGGCCACGGGATCGGTGGCCGGGAACCAGCCGGCGATCCAGGTGTGCTTGCGCACCGGTTGGCCGGGGGTGGTGGCGCGGTAGTCGGCACTGCCGGTCTTGAGGGCCAGGCTGAATCCCAGGGTGACCGGGTCCAGACCCTTGCCGCGGGCGGAGCCCTCCGTGGCCACCTTGGCCAGGGCGGCGCGCACCTCGTCAAGGGCCCGGTCACCGATGCCCACGGGGCGGCCCAAGGCCGGCAGTGAGCCCGCGCCCACGGTCCGCACCAGGCTTACCTGGGGCAGGGTGCCCGTGGCCAAGCCCGCATAGGCCCGGGCCACCTGCACCGGCGTGGCCTCGATGACCGCCAGGCCGTTGGCGGCCCGCCGGCGGTTGGCCGGCGAGAGGTCCGCCACCTGGCCCGAGTCGAGCAGCGTCATGCTCGCCTGTTCCACCAGGCCGCTGCGCCGTTCGACCCCAGCCGCTCCAGCAGCTCCAGCCGCCCCAGCCGCCCCAGCCCCCACGGCCCCCCCATCCATGGTGAACGTACGCACGCCACTCGGTTCCCCGAAACCGAAGGCGTGGCACAGGCCGGCCAGCTCGCCGCCGGGCAGCAACTCGCCGAGCTGCGCGAAGTAGGCATTACAGGACACCTTGAGGGCCGCCTCCACGGCCAACGGACCGTGTCCAACGCTGCGCGTGTGGCAGGCCATGGTGCGCCAGCCAAAGCCCTCGCGATCATCCAAGGCGGCGCAGGCCTCCAGGGGCTGCGTTCCGGAAACCAGCCCGCGGTCCAGGCACCAGGCTGCCACGAAGGGCTTGAACACAGAGCCCGGTGGCTGGAAGGTGGGACGCGTCAGGGTTCGCTCGCGCACCACGCCGCGCTCGTCGGTCGGCAAGGCTGCCGCCGACGACAACCCACTCGGAGCCGATGCCGCCGCCAGCAGCTCCCCCTCCGGCGTCATGAGCACAATCGCCCCCACCGGATTCCGAAACCAAGCCGTGTCCGCCTTTGGATCTTCCCAGGGCACCTCCGGCTGCGCCCACACGCGCTCCGCCGCCAGCTGCAGGTCGAGATCCAGCGTGGTCACCACATCCACGCCATCCTCCGGCGCCAGATACCACGCCGCGCGCTCCTCCCGCTCCGCCAGGCCCTGGGTTTCCGCATAGCCGTGGCGTCCGGAGAGCTCCCGGTCGAGGTAGCCCTCCAGCCCCGAGCCCCCTTGCACCTGGCCGGCGCGCAGCAAGACGCGCACCAGCTCCTCCACGCGCGATTCATCGTCCTTCGAGCGCACACGACGGCGGCGCAGCTCGGAGAGCTCCGCTTCCGCACGCCGTTGGCGCAGGAGGTCCACCAGGTACGGCTGGCGCACCTTGCCGATCAAAGAGGCCGCCAGGGGCGCATCGAAACCTTGCGCCACGGAAACGCGCCGCGTCGTGGGGCGTACGCGGAAGCCGCCATAGCGTTCCGGGTGGCGGGAGAGGAGGTGCACAACCTCGTAGCTCGGCGCGGCCTGTAGCAGGCGCGGGCGCCCGCCCCGGTCGCGGATCACATAGGGCGCCCGATCCCGGGCCAGCTTGAGGCGCTCGGGGCGGAAGCGCAGGCGCCTGTCCGCGGCCACCAGGGGCGTGGTGGACGCGCTGCGCACCAGGCGCGCCAGCTGCCCATCGATGGCGTCCTTCAGACGATCATCCAACTCCGCCAGAGTGGCGGCCAGCAGCTCCTGCTCTGGAGCGTGCCAGACGCGTCGCCGGGTGTCCGCCAGGGCCAGCAGGTCTCCGGCCCGGGACAGGGCTTCGGCCGTGGGAGGCCAGGCCAACAGATGCGCCAGGCGCGCGGCGGGCTCCCTTGCCTGCGGCCCCGGGGCTTCCGCCGCGCCGTGAGCCGACGCCGGCGGCGCCAGCGGATTGGCGGGTTCACCGCCTGAACTCGTACCGGCGAAGACACCGGCGAGACGCCCCAAGACCGCGGGCGAGAGGGCGCGTTCATCTTCCGCGCCCAACGCTGCCGTTTCATGCGCCTCCAGGAAGGGCTGCAACAGGGCGCTGTGCAGGCGCAGGACCGCATCCTCCCGCGCCTCATCCACCTCCGCGCGCAGCTCCGCCAGGACGCGCGGCGCCAGACCCTGGCCGAGCCAACGGTCCCAGGCCTCACCCCGTGAAGCGATCCATGACGCCAGGCGCTGGTCATCCCAGTCGAGCCTGCGCCGGATGAAATCGAGGTCGATCACCCCGGCCAGGGCGGAAGGCCTGAGGCACCAGGCCTTGAAGCCGGCGGCCTGGTGGAAGAGGTCATCCGCCACCGCATCACCGACCTGCGCGCGGCGCACCTCCAGCAGGGACACCAGGTTGTCCAGGCCGGCGTCCCCGCCGCTCCCCAGGCCCAGGCGCTCGGCGAGCAGGGAGAGGTGGAAGCGCGCCGCGCCCAGCTCCCGTCCCAGGCGTTCCTCCAAGTCCGCCGCGGGCTCACCGGTGAGCTGGGCGGCCAGTTCCAACCACGAGGCTCGTTCCTCCGGTTCCCGAGCCAACTCGCGCAGCTCCCGGCGTTCACCACGGTCGAGGCCCAGCAGGCGCTCGATGTAGAAGCGCGCGTCGCCCGCGCGCCCGGCGCGCCGCTCCAGGGCCGCGTCCGCCGCCGTCCCGGAACTGTCGCCGGAGATGGTCAATGCGCCGCCGGCGATGAACAGGTGTTCTTCCCTGGGCCCGAGGCGCAGGAGCTCGAGGGCGTGCTCCTCAAGCTGCGCCAGTGTCTCACCGAGAGTCACCGGCCGCCCCAGGAGCAAGGAGCGAGCGTGGGCCACCTGGCCCAGGGGGTGCTCGCGGCGGAAGTCGCGCCAGACGAACTCCAGGCGATAGATCTCCTCGTCGCGCACCAGCTCCCGCGTCCCCGTGCGGTCGAGGATGCGGCCGCGCCGGAAGGGCAGGATCGAGCCACTCCGCACCAGGTTGGTGGCCTCCCGGGCCCAGACGTCGTGCTCGAGCACCTGGACCTGGAAGAGGCGCGCACCGAGCACGCTGAGGGCCAGGCCGAGCAGCACGATGGGTGCCAGGACGCGCTCGCGGCCTACCATGCGGAGCGCCTGCGCATGAAGAGCGGGGACAGCCCCGGCAGGCTGCGGATGGCCGGGGCCAGGAGGAGCGCGGCCAGGGAGCTGGCCAGGGCCATGCGCATGAACGCCAGCCAGGGCAAGGACTCTGGTACGAGGCCCTGGCGCAGGCTGTGGACGGCCTCAAACCAGAGGACCAGGACAAAGACCGCCAGGCCCGCGATGACGGCGCGTGTGGCCGGGCCTTCGAGCTCCAGCACACCGCGCAGGATGCGCAGGCCGCCGGCCAGAATCAGCAGGCCGAAGAAGACCGCGGCCGGTGGTTCCAGACCGCAGGCCGCCCGGGCCAGGCCCACGACCACCGCCGCCAGGGGCAGGTCGCGGGTTTCCAGGCGCGAGGCCAGGGCCAGCAGCATGACAGGCGCGAGCTCGGGCACCCATGAGAAGTGCGGCGCCGCTGCACCGGCCAAGAGGCTTTGGAGGGCCACGGCCCAGACGGTCCAGGCGGCGAGCAGGCACCAGGCCAAGAGGCGTCTGCTCATCGGCTGGCCTCCTGCGGCCGGCGCACCCAGAGTGGCTCGCCGGCGGCCGGCACCGGCCCCGCGGGGCTGATCAGCAGGTCGAAGGGACCAACGCCGCCCGGGAGCAGCGCGTCCCCCAGCCACAGGCCGCGGGGCAGGCCCCGATCACCGGAGCCCGTGTGAATGTGGGCGGCCAGGTTCGTGCCCGCGGGCAGGGGCAGGGCCGCCTCCCAGCGGAAGAGCAGGGCGCCGGGGTCGGCAGCGCTGCCAGGCGGCGCCGGGCCCCGGGAGACGAGCCGCCCGAGGACCCGCGGCGGGCCGCCGTCGATGGGCTGGGCCAGGGCGGGGAAGGAGAAGCCCGGGTCCGCCGGCAGGGACACGGCCGCATCCGCCCAACCCGCCGCGCTGACCCGCCCCACCAGGCGCGTGGCCTCCACCACCGCGGCGCCGGGCTCCAGCCCCGCCAACCGGCCGCTGGCCAGGCGCCGGCCGAAGCGCCGCGGCGAGGGACCACCGTCCAGCAGGAAACGCGACTGCACCCAGCCGCCGTCGTGCATGGGGTCGCGGCGGCCCACGACCTGTGGGGGATTCCAGTTCTCCGGGCAGAGCACCAGCACTTCATAGAGACCCGAGCGGTAGTCGAGCTCGGGCAGGATGCCGAGAACCTCCCGGGGTCCGCGCTGCTCGCGCAGCAGCGTCCCCAGGCGGAAGCCGTTGGCCAGGTGCGTCCAGGGCGCCTCCCCGGGAGTCTTGGGTTCGTAGACCTCGACGGTGCCCCGGGGCAGATCCGTGCGGCTGGGATTGTGCAGGCCGAGGACAACCTCGCTCTGGCCCACGGGCGCCAGGCCTCCGGCCACGAAGAAGGCGCTGGGATCCGCGCGGCCCGGGGTTTCGAGCCAGGCGCCGACCCGGGCGTCACCGGCGGTCACCAGCCGCACCTCCCAGTAGCCCGGCTGGTCCCGCTGGGATTCGTGAATCCACCCGACGAAGGCCTCGCCGCTGACCACGGGCATGCCCCGTTCGATGCGCGCGTTTTCCGGCAGGGCGATGGTGATGCTGTCGAGTTCGCGTCCGCTGCGCTCGACAACTTCCCCGTGCACCCACCCGCGCCCGGCCAGGAGGCCGCGGCGCCCGGGCTCCGCCGTGCGCAGGACCGCATCCAGGAGGGCGTCGCGCCGCAGGATTTCCTCTTCCAGCGAAACCGCGGCGGCGGCGCCGGCGCGCACGCTGTTGCCGGTGAACCAGGCGGCCGGTGTGGTCAGCTCACCCAGAAGCCGCGTGGGCAACAGCAGGCTGTGGAGCAGGGTCTCCGCCGGCGGATAGGGCCGCAGGGAGAGGAAGCCCAGGCCCAGCAGGAAGAGCAGGTAGAGCGTGCGCGGCCTGGTCAGGCGCACGGCAGAATCCCTGGCCAAGGCGCAGGGCTCCAGCGGCGCAGCACCACGACCGCCATCCGGCACCTGTCACTGCCCATCGATGCGGGGGCCACCGGTGTCAATAGGGTCACCGGGGTCACCGGGCCGTCAATCCTCTTCGTCCGAGGCCAGCACCTTGGCGAAGACGTCGAGCTTCTCCAGGAAAATGCCCGTACCGCGGGCCACCGCCGTCAGGGGATCGTCGGCTATCCGGGCGGGAATGCCCAGGGCGGCGGCAATGGCTTCGTCAATGCCGTGGAGCAGTGAACCGCCCCCCACCAGGGTCACGCCCGAATCCACCAGGTCAGCGCTGATCTCCGGCGGGGCTTCTTCCAGAATGGCGCGGATTGAATCACAGATGATGCGCACCGGATACTCCAGCGATTCTCGGATCTCAATCGATGTGACCGTGGCGCGGCGCGGCAGGCCGGTGACCGAATCCCGTCCCTTGACCTCCATCGAGAGTTCCTGATCCATGGGCCAGGCGGAACCGATGGTCAACTTGATGCGTTCGGCGCTCTGCTCGCCGATCAGCAGGTTGTGGTGACGGCGCAGGTGACCGATGATGGCTTCGTCCATCTCGTCACCGGCCGTACGCACACTGGTGGCCACGACGGCGCCGGCCAGGGAGAGCACGGCGACTTCCGTCGTGCCACCGCCGATGTCGACGACCAGGGAACCGCGCGCCTCGGTCACCGGCAGCTCGCAGCCGATACCCGCGGCCATGGGTTCGTCGATCAGGTACACGCGCCGGGCTCCGGCGCGCTCGGCGGAGTGGATCACCGCCCGGCGCTCCACGGTGGTGATGCCCACGGGCACGGCGATCACGACCTGGGGCTTCACCCAGTGGCGTCCGTCGTGCACCTTGCTGATGAAGTAGCGCAGCATCTTCTCGGTCACATCGAAGTCGGCGATCACGCCGTGGCGCAGGGGGCGGATGGCCTCGATGCTGCCGGGGGTCTTGCCCAGCATGGCCTTGGCCGTGTTACCCACGGCCATGCCGTCGAGCAGCACTTCATTGGTGCCCTTCTTGACCGCCACCACACTGGGCTCGTTCAGGATGATGCCCTGGCCGCGCACGGAAACGAGGGTATTCGCCGTGCCCAGGTCGATCCCCATATCTGTGGAGAAGCGGCCTAGGGCCCACTCCATCGGCTTTAGGACATTCGCCATAGTCAGTTGCTCCAGGTGTCAGGGTGTCGAGGTGTCAGCGTGGTTCCGGTGATGGAAACTGCGAGGCATGGAATCCCAAATGCAGTCTAGCGGTGGCGAGCCACCGTTCAAGCGCCCGCGGAGTGCCCAATGTGGACAATCTCAAGCCGTATTCGGCGCGGCGCCGGCGCCCTCCCGCCCACGGGGTAGGAATGCCTATTAGGGGCGTCGGCGGCGATGCACTTCACGGGAACGGGCATAAAAAAACACCCTCCACGGGGGAGGGCGTTTGTGACTCTCGGGATCGGGGAGCGGGCCTACTTTAAGAACATGCCCTCGCCGTAGTTGGTGCCCAACTCGTAGTCGACGAGCAGGACTGCCACCAGGAGGACGATGGTCGTGATGATGGCGATGCCATCATCGATGCCCATTCCGCCGCCTTCTTCGACAACCTCGATCTCGGCTGCCGGCTTGGAGCGGGGGGACTTGGAGCTGGCCTGGCGCTCGCCAGCGCCCTTGGAAGAGCGGGAGGGACGGCTTGAGGTGCGTGAACGGCTGCGTGCCATGGAATGTGGTCCTTGTCTGCCCTAGAGGCGCGTGGTGGCGGAGTCGCCCTGGGAGATGTTCTGACCGGAGACGGTGCGCACGATCAGGGCCGTGCACATGCCGGGGCGCACGGACTCGACGCGCACCTGGCCCTTGTAGGCGTTGCCGCTGTAGATGTCGAAGGTGAAGCCACGCTGGACACCGTTGCCGGAGCCCACATTGAGGGCCACCAGGCCCGGGGCGATGGAGTACTCGGTCTGCAGGACCGCGCCCTCGATCAGGGGCAGCGCGGTGATCTCGGCCAGGGAGACGCCGGTGGCGTCCACCAGGGTCTTGAGCTGGGTATCGAGGCTGGAGGAGTGGCGCTTCTCGGTGGTCAGGGCACGCTCGAGATCGGCAATCGTGCCGTTGGCCTCGGCCAGGGCCTGTTCCGCCGCGCTCTGGGCCATCTCCGCATCGCCCTGGGCAGAGAGCGCATCGTCGCGCTCGCCCTCGGCCTCGCGGGACTGGGCCACGGCCTGGTCCTTGCCGTCCATGGCTGAACGGATAGTGGCGTCGTAGTTGCCGAGGGTCTCCGTGATGCGGTCCAGGTCGGCGCGCATCTGCGTGCCCTTGTCGCGCTCGGCCTGCAGGTCGCGGCCGTTGCGCTCGGCCCGGTCGGCCTCGGCCTGCTTCTCGGAGCGCAAGAGCTCGCGGGTGTTCTCGAGCTCCTGGATCTGCGTGCGCATGGTGGAGATCTCGGAGTCACTGGCCTCCTTGGTGGCGGCGTGGGCGGCCTGCTCGCCTTCAAACTGCCCCTTGTACTTGTCGCTGGCGGCCAGGTTGTTGGAGGCAAAGCCAAGGAAAGTGGCGGCCAGGATGAGGTTGAGAACGATGAAAATCCGTCCGATGGGGCTCATGTCGTTATGGGGCGTGTTCGAGGTCCAAGCGCGGCCCGGACGACGAGGGGTCGTTCCGCTAGGCCGGTGTACTTGTTGGTCCGGTATGGTTGTGGGTATCACTCTGCCGACGATGCCAGCCGACAGGAAGGGCGTGAGTATAGGGGTGGTTCCCCTGGGTGGTCAAGCAGCCTGGGGGGCAAGTCGGCGCCGAGCGCGAACCTGTCCGGCGGCGGCCCGGGCCTCCGTGGGGCGCGCCCTAGCCCTCTGGCTGCTGCAGGTTACGCCGCTTGCGCCGGGCCCGGCTGGCCCAGGGCACGAGCAGCGGCCCCGCCAGCAGCCAGAGGGCCATCCAATAGGGCTCAAGGTCCACCCAGGGGGTCCTGAGGCCGTTTTTCCCCGGTTCCGGGACGGGCACCGTGACCCGCAGGGTCCCGGCCACCTGGCGGTCCCGCCCCCCCACCTCCAACCGCGCCAGCTCATGGCCCAGGGGGTCCAGGACCAGGGAGACGCCCCCGTTGGTGGAACGCACGAACGAGCGCGCCGTGGCGATGGCCTCCAGACGCGAAAAAGCCACCATCTGGTCGAACTCCCAGCTATCCATGTACCAGGCTTCGTTGCTCGCCAGCAGGTGGAAATCCAGCGGCCCCCGGCGCAGGGGAGAGCTGTATGGATCGTCGTAGGCGTTATCGAAGCAGATGCTGGCCCCCACGCGCCAGGAGCGGCCATCGCGGCCGGTGAAGGTCAGCACCTCCGTCTGCTCCGCCGGGAAGAGATCCGGCACATAGCCGCCGATGTCCATGGCCAGCCGTCGGATGAGGCCCAGCCGTTCGAGGCCCATGAGCTGCTCACCACCGGGCACCAGGTGAACCTTGGAGGCGGCAGGGCCACGTGTGCCGTCCGCATTCCAAACAAAGAGTGAGTTCAGACGGCGCTGGACGCCAGCGCGCTCGACTTGGTACTCGGCTCCCGAGATGAAACTCGTGCCCAGCGGAATGACCGGAGCCCCGGCGAGGGTGGCCACAGCCCACGGCTGGCGCCGGGCCCGCAGGGAATCTTCCAACTGACGGTCGCCCAGGGTCTGGCCGAAGAGCACGCCCCCCACCCAACTCCGCTCCAGGGCGGCGATTGCCACCAGGCGCTCACGGGTCCACCCCCCCGGTGACCAGGCGGGCGGACGCACACCCCGTTCCCAGGCCGCAGGCAGCTCGGCGTCGATGATCGGCAGGAAGAGCATGGTCTCGCCCCAGGCGATCAGATCCGGCGGCGCTTCACCGCGCGACCGGGCAGCGAGTACTCCCTCGTGGGTCAAGGCGCAGGAATCCAGGAACAGGTCCAGGGGCTGGCCGCTCGATTGCTTGCGGCGCTGCTCTAGGCCCGGCTGAACGATCATCACGCGCGGACCGGGGACGGTGGTCGGCGCGGGTACGAGGTGCCCGAGGCCCAGGGCGGCCAGCAGAAAAAATGCCCCCGGGGCCAGGCTGCGCAGGGGCGTGTAGGGGTTGCGGAGTTGGTCCGCCAGGGCTCCGGCGACGCCGGTCAAAACGAGGCCCAGGCCGGGAATGCCCCAGACCCGGGCGCTGGCCGCCAGGGCCGGGATGTTGTGCAAGTGAACGCCCAGGCGCATCCAGCTGAAGCCCAGGGGTGGATCAATCAGCGTGCGCAGGGTCTCCGCGAAGAGCCAGGCGAGGGGCGCCGCCAGGGACAGGGGCAGGAGATGCACCAGGCGGCGCAGCATCAAGCCCGCCAGGGCCAGGTAGACGGCGGGAAAGGGGCCGATCCACAGCAGGCCAGCGGGCATCACATGGCGCAGCCAAAAGCCCACTGCCCCCAGGCCCAGGGAGGCCACCAACCACTCAATAAAGAAGGCGTGGCGGCCCGGGCGGGAGGAGCCCAGGGCCCAGGGGATGAGGGCCACGAAGGCCAGGAGACCCAGGCCGTCGCGGCTCAGGATTCCCGGCCCGGAGAGGAAGAGCAGAAACCAGGCCAGGAGCAGGGTCTTGAGCCGCTGGCCAGGGGAGGCAGGCGTGGAGAGGGCGGATGTAAATACAGACATCCACGCATCATTGGTCCCCGGACGGCGCGGATCTACATATAATAAGGAGGGATGCACAATCTCTCCCGTCAACTTCCACCTCTCCCGTCAACTCCCACTGAGCCCAACCATGATCTCCCTCGCCTACTGCACTCTGATCCTCGTGGCCCAAGGCCCCGCGGCCGCTGCCCAGAATCCGCTACAGATCTCCGAGCCCGCCGTCGTCCCCCCGGGACTGAGCGGACAGGAGGCGGATCCCGCTCCCGCCCCCCGGGCCGGTGAAGAATTGCCGCTCACGGCCTTTGGCCCGGCAGTCATTGAGACCATGGCGGAGGTCCTGGAACGCGCTCCGGAGCTTCCCTCGGGCGGCACGCCCCTGGTGGCCGGTCGTCGGGGCAGTCCGGGTAGTTGGCTCGTGCCCAGCAGGGACGCCACCTACACACCCCACTCGGGACTCCACTACGCCACGAACAAGTGGGGCGACACCAATATGGGCATTGGCTGCGCCACGGCTACGGGAAGCCCTGTGGACCTGGTTGGTTTCTGGATCGCCGGTCAGGGCGGTGACGGCGCCTGGGCCCGGGACCTTTTTGTCATCGGATATCGCAACGGCCTGGAAGTCGGGCGCAGCACGCCCCTCGCCGAGTTGTCCGCAGAGCCCCGCTGGTATGCCGCGCCGCTGGAGGGAGTGGACCGCATCGAAATCCGCGCCAGCGTCGGGCCGAGTGGCGGCGCCTGGTATGGCCTGGACGATCTGACCCTCCGTCGCCCCGGCGCGGCACAGGACACAGTCGTTGACTTCGAAGACGTTCAATGGCGTTTTGCACTCACCGGATCCAGGTACGCG
>DASCNH010000161.1:0-2930 GCA_036011365.1 Planctomycetota bacterium
TCACCTTGACCGGAGAGCCGACGGAGTTGCCAACAATCGCAATGCGCAGCAGGCTCGCCTCCTGTTCAGCACTGCCAGGCGCCTGCCAATCACGGGCTCTGTACCCAAGTGAGTTGATTCGCACTAGCTGGCCCAGGGCGCTCGTGAACTGCTGGTTTGGCAGGCGCACCCACCCAAAGCGGGCGCTGGATTCGGTGATAAGGCGCTTGCCGTACCCCGCCTGCCGCAACGCCACCTCACCCGCGCACAGGGCTGTCACGACGATTGCGGCCAGCCAACGGACAGGGTGCTTCAAGGGAGTTCGGAGAGGGTTGCTTCGCAGTCCGGCCAGCACGGTGCTCCGCGCTGGGCGCTGGACTTTCGCAGGCCAAGGAACACCACGGTAGCACATGAGCGCGTCCTCGCCTTGGCTGCGGCGGTTTGATCTTGACCAGCGAGTGCAGCAGGCCAATGCCCTTCCCCTGAGCTCCCTGCTGCGCCACCTGCCCCGGCTGCTCTTGGGGCTGGTCGCCACCAGCTGCGCCACCTGCCCTTGGGCGAGCGCCTGCGGGCCAAGACCTTCGACCAGTACCTCGCGGAGCTCGGATCGCATGGTGCCCAGGTGCGCAGGCACGGCCCATCGCTGGAGGAGCTCTGGGAACGCAACCCTTGTCGGACCTCGCACTCGGGGGCCGGGACCCCCAAGCCGCACGCCATGATCTCCGCCACGCCCCTTGTCGGCGGCAAGGTACTGCTCCAGTTCCGCGCCTGTGGCGATGATGGCCTGCTCGGCCGCGCCGCCGCCTACGAAGTGCGCTCCGTCCCCGGACACTTCCCCACACCGCCCCTGTGGCCGAGCGCAACACCCCTGGCCCACGGTGATCCCAGCCTGCCACCCGCCGGCCAGCGCGAGAGCATCAGCGCCGGCCCCCTGCCACCGGGCCCCCACACGCTGCTACTGCGCGCCCGGGACGCCGCCGGCAACGGCTCGGCCGTAGGCAGTGTGGAAGTCACGCTGCCCTAGAGGCGGCGCCGGGCACCGCGCGCCGGGCACCACCGGCACCGACATTCCAAGTACCCAGCACTGTTCCTTGCCCGGGACCAGCCCTATCGTGGCTGCATGTCTCGGCTGCCGCGCCCCGTCATCTTGCTCACGCTGCTGGGCGTCGCCCTGCGCCTGGCGCTCCTGCTTGGCGCAGGTGAGATGGAGCTCGAACGGGACGAGGCCCACTACCTGAGCTCCGCCCTGCGCTGGAACCACTTCGGTTTCTACTCGGATCAGTTCCGCTTCCTGTGGCCACCCGGCTACCCCTTCCTGCTCTCGGTCCTGCTCGACACCTGCGGTGCGCGGGCCCTGTTCATCGCCCGCCTGCTCGGCGTGCTGGCCAGCGCCTCCATCGGCCTCACGACGATGCTCTTCGCCCGGCGCATCTTCTCCGAACGCGCCTCCTGGATAGCCGGCATCCTGTGGTGCATGCACCTGCCGTTGGCCGAATACACGACCTCCCTACTAACGGAAACGCTCTTCATCGCGGTCTTCCTGCCAACCCTCTACCTGCTCTTTGTAGTAGCCCAGGAACTCGCCTCCGGACACGGGACAGCCCCAAACGAAACTCCAGGCCGCCCCCCCACCAGCCGCATCCTACTGGCCGGCCTGCTCTTCGGCCTCTCCCTCTACCTGCGCGACGTGGCCCTCTTCTTCGCCCCCATCCTGGCACTGGCACTTGCCATCTCCGCCCGCGGCCGGCCGCTCATCGCCCGCTGCGCGCCGGCCAGCCTCTTCCTGCTGGCCACGGCGGCTACTGTCCTGCCCTGGACCCTGCGCAACTACGAGGTCTACGGCCGCCTGGTCCCCATCGGCTCGACCCTCGGCGAAAACGCCTACCGCGGCCTGAATGCCCGCTATGCAAACTCCGACCTGATGGACATGGAGGCCATACGCGCGGAACGCGGCCTTGAGCCCCTCTCCACAGTGCAACGCCCGTGGACCCGCGCCTTGGCCACGGACCGCCAGGATCAGTGGGCCCGCGGCATCCGGCCCTACAACACCATCGACCGCCTGGCCGCCAATGTCGAACTCGGCAAGCAGTTCGCCCTGGAGCACCCGGCGTGGTTCCTGCGCTCACGCCTGCAAACCGTCGCCGACTTCTTTGCACCCGTCTCCTACTTCGTGCGCCACGCCGCCGTCGGCCGCTACACGGGCCCCCTGGGCAGGCCGTTGATGCTGAAACTCCTGGTGCCCTGCGCCACCGCCACGACCTTGCTTATCACCCTCTGCGGCATCCTCGGCCTCTTCACCGGCCTCGTCGGTCGCGCTCAACTGTGGTTCGTCGGGGGAACCATCGCCTATTTCACGGCCACGGCACTCTTGATCTCCCACTCGCGCTTCCGCCTGCCCATCGAACCCCTGCTGATCGTCTTGACCGCGGGCCTGCTCACAGGTTCCTGGCGCGCAGCTGCGGGCGGACGCCGAGCCCTGGCTCTGGGCGCGGGCCTGCTGATCGTCTTCTTCTGGTGGCTCAACGCCCCCATGTCACATTCAATCATCGCCATGGCCATGGAGCACACGCCATGAGTACGCGAGCCGGTGAACACACCTGGCGCACGCACGGCGTCCTCGTCCTGGTGCTTCTGGCCGAGGTGTGCCTCTGGTGGTCCGGCCACCGCACACTCGAGGAGCTTGAGACTGCCGCCGCCGCAGGCCCCGCCAACGCCCGTGTCGAAGCCACCTTTGTCCTGGCCAACCGTGACGACTGTGCCCCACAACGGTTTGACCGCAACGGCCTCGTGGCTCTCTTGCGCGATACCCAGGACCCCCTGCTCTCCGAATTCGCACGCAGCACCAACCTGTGCAAGTTCGAGTTCGCCAAGCCGCAACTGCGCGACCTGGTACGCATCTCCGGCAAGTACGGAGACCCGCTCTGGTGGCGTGCCTGGTTCATTCAACTGCG
>DASCNH010000162.1:0-32476 GCA_036011365.1 Planctomycetota bacterium
CGCACCAGCTCGGGGAGCTGCCGCGGCACCTGAACCGCCGGGCCAGGGATGTGGGCCTGGTGCCGGGGCTCGATGCCGCGGCATACACCTTGGCCGTCGACGAGATCCAGGCCGCCATCCTGCGCGACCCTGCCAATGAGGACTACCGGCACACCCTGGCCTTGATCGCCCTCCGCCAGGGCCATGACCAGCTCGTCCTGCGCCTGCTCGGCCGCCAGGTTCAGGTCGAGCGGGGCGCCCCCCCCTGCGAAGATCTCCTGCACGCCCTGGTCCTGTCCCAGGCCCACGCCAGCCTGGGGAACGCCCCGCGGGCTCGGGAGGAGTGGGACCTGGTGGCGGGGAAGCGGGAGCAACCATTTGAACCGGGCCTGGAGCTCACCCCGCTTGTGGAGGAGTTGTTGTCGGCCCTGGAAGCCTTGGACACCGGGGCTGAGACCGCCGGCCAGGAACACCAGCCCATCCCCGGGGGGAGCCTGAATGGCCAGAAGCAGTGACGGCCACCGGGACCTGATCGGCCGGGCCCTGAACGGGTCCACGGCCGCCCGGGAGCAGCTCCTGCACCTGTGTACGCCGGAGCTCTCGCGCTTCGTGGCCCGTTCCATGGGCGGACATCTCAAGCGGGCCTACTCCGTGGAAGACATCTGCCAGGACACCTTCCTGCGAGCCCTGGGCGCCCTCGACGCCCTGCCTTCCGGCGCAGACTACAATGACTTCCGCGGCGTCCTCTACCAGCACGCCCACTGGGTCCTGGCCCGCAAGGGACGCCAGGCCGGGTTGTTCCGCGGGGAATCCGCCGGAGACGCAGACCGGGTCGAGGCCCGGGCAAACGCCACTGAGGGTGAGGTCACCCGGGCTGACGAACGGGCGTACCTGGGCGCCGCCGTGGCGCGTCTGACGCCGGATCTGGCCCGCGTGGTGCGCCTGCGCCTGGACGGCCTGTCCTTCAGCGAGATTGCCAAGGCCACCGCCACCCCCGAAGGCACCCTGCGCAAGCGTTTCATGCGCGCCTCCAAGGCCATCAGGAAGGACCTGCGCAACTTCAGGGACTCCTCCCCGTCCGTTTGAGCTGACGGTTCCGGCCCCCGCCAGGGCCAGCCGCTCCCGCCCCGGATGGCCCCGCGGGCACTTTTTCAAAAAAAATCGGATAAGTCTGTCCCAAATAGAACCTTGGGTGCGCTTAACCTTAGTCCAAAGGGAACTACCCCGCGGACGCCCGAAGCCCTGGGGAGGGGCTTCGAGTGGGGTCGGCCCGGCACTGGGGCCGGCCCGCTATTTCAAACCTGAAGCCGGCCGCCAGCAGCGGCCACCCGCAGGACCGCCCCAGACCAATGCGCCCCAGGAAGAGACGGGAGATTGTGGGAAAAGCGCCCGAGAGCGTGGACCGGAGCGAGTGAGCCGGGATGCGGGGAACAAGAGGGGCTCCGGAGAGGGGGCCCAGGGAGAGGGCGGGAGTGAGGGGGCCCCTTGGGGCCCCAGGGAGTGAGGAGCTTCCCGCCCCCCCCGGGGCACCGGGGGGGGCGGGAAGCTCCTCCCGTCGCGGTCCCCGGGCTCTGCTTCAGTTCACGCCGAGGACAGGATGGATCTGGGGCACGACGCGCACAGCCAACCCCAGCTCCTCTGCCCGCTGCGCCAGCTCCCAGAGGAGGTCGGGCGACGGCCCAGGAATCCGTTCCGGGCCGCTCCCGCGGGCGGTCACCGGCTGGATGAAGAGCGGCAGCTCCGGCGCCTTGAGTTCCAGGTCTAGCAGGAGCTCCTCGTAGTCCCGGGCCCGGCGGCCGGCGGCCACGGGCATTTTGACGCAGGCCGGTCGGTCCCGCAGGAGCTCAAGGCAGGCCAGGCGCGCCGCGCACCAGGCGGCGGCGTCCCCCGGAGGCGACTCGGATCCCGTGCCCAGGCCCTCTTCACTCGGCGGCGCCAGGTCCGCGGGGTGCTTCAGGTCGAGGCTGACATGGGCCAGGCGCTCCACCACGCGGGCCAGGGCGGCCGGGTGGGCGCCGGCGGTTTCCAGGTGCACCGGACGCTCCCCGACCAGGGGCAAAAGGGCCTCGATGAAGTCCGGCCAGATGAGGGGCTCGCCCCCGGTGATGCTGAGCGGACGCGGTTGTTCCCCGGCTTCCCCGCCCGCCTCCCGAACCAGGGCCGCCGCGGCCAGGGGCGTGACCCATTCCGGTTCCCCGGGCTCCGCCGTCGGCGACTGCGGCGCTATCTCCCGGCCTGAAGCGCCTTCGCCGGTAGCCGTTTCGAGGCCCCAGCTCCAGGCGCTGTCGCACCAACGACAGCGCAGGGGACAGCCGGCCAGGCGCAGGAAAACCTGGGGCTGACCGACAAACAGGCCTTCCCCCTGGAGCGAGGAAAAAACCTCTAGCAGCGGGGCCCGACGACTGGCATCCCGGGCCGGGGAGGCGGGGGCAGTTCCCGCCGGGTTTCCCGAGGCCTCAGGCCTCGGCCGGGGCATCCCCGTCCGCCGCAGTTGCCTCACCCTCGGCGGCCTCGCCCTCGTCTTCCTTCTTCTTCTTCTTCACCTTGAACATGGTGCGCACCTTGGGCAGGCCGAAGACCGAGTCCTGCTCCTCGTCAAAGCGACCATCCTTCTGGAGCTTCTGGATGCGCTCGATACGGGTCAGGACGCTCCGTTGACCGACGAGGCCGTCGGCTCCGCGCAGGCTGGGATGAATGGACATGGCTAGGTGGCTCGTGAAGGAGGCGCAAGGCCCCGGTCGGGGCAGGTCAGGACAGGGTGGAAAACGGGCGAGGATTCTAGGGCCTGGAGGCCGCTCCGGCAACTACCGCTCCACATAGGAGTCGATATTCACCACATAGGCCCCCTTGAAGGCCCCTGCCTCGTGATTCGGGCCCTCCATGGCTCGCAGGCGGGTCTTGAGCTCCGCCAGGCCAGCGGCTCCCGGGGCCGCCCCCACCAGCAGCACGATGATGCGCCCGACATCCACCGGGCGGCCCACGGGCAGGCCGCGCTGCACCAGGTAGTTATGGGTCTCCCAGACCCGCTCTTTCTCATCCTGCGAGTAGTAGATAACCCGCAGGGTGACCCGATTGGCGAGATCGAACATGGCGGCATCTCCGGGGCTGGGGGAGCCCGTGGGCAGCACCGGGTCGGCGGGGGCTGCCACCCCCTCCCGGGTATTGACGGCAACTGCCGCGCTATCCGCCGACGATCCTTGCCCCTCCCTCGCCTGCCCTTCGGAACCAGCCTCACGCTCCGTCAACCAGGCCAGGTCTTCCCCGACCCCGGTCGCCAATCCGGCATCTTCCCCGGCGATCACCGTGGATCCCGGCGCGGAGAGCCGGCCGAGCAGAAAGCCCAGGGCCAAGGTGCCCAGGAATGAGATGGCCAGGGGGACTCTGAAGCCCGCCCCACTACCAGCCCCCTTCCCCATGCCTCCGCCCAGGGGGGACTTGGAGAAGAGGTCGCGCACCGGCGTTCGGTCGGCGGTCTCCTGGTTGGAAGCAGTGGCCTGAAAAGCCTCGAGCATATTTGAGCGACGTCGACTCATGGTTGGTCCCCTTGTGGCCCCGAATCTAGGGATCCGCCCACGCCGGGTCAACGCGCCGATCGCTCGAATGCGTCGCAATCCGGCTGTACCGGCCGATTTCAGGGCCCCTGGTCATCTTCGGGCTGGGCCTGCTGCACGGGCTGCGGCTCCAACTGCTCCAATAGCTCCCTGGTCTCCCGCACCCACTCCCCCCGGGGCCGCCGGTCCAGGTACTCCGCCAAGGTCGTGCGAGCGCTGGCCGGCCGACCGAGGCGCACCCAGGTGGCGGCCAGGTTGATGTGCGCCGGTTCGGGCAGGTCCACGTCCATTTCATAGGCGCGCTCCACCACCCCGGTCCAGATATCCGCCGCCTGTTCCGCCTCCCCGGAACGCAGCAGCGCCACCGCCAGGTGGTTCTGGACCGCCAGGGACTCCGGATCGAACTCCAGGGCCTCCCGGAAGAGCGCCAGGGCCTGTCCGTGGTGCGCGTCCCGATAGGCTTCGACGCCGGCCTCCATCAGGCGACCGGCCTCGTCCCGCAGCATGTGCGCCCCGGTGCCCAGGGCCTCCTCGGAGAGGCCCCAGTCCCGGGCGCGCCGAAAGAGGGCCAGGGCATCCTCCCGCTGGCCGCGCAGGATGGCCGCCAGGGCCGCCCGCTTGCACATGGCGCCCGCCTCAGCCTCCAGTGGCTCCCCGGCCCGGGCCAGGCTCTCCAGAATGCCAATGGACTCGCCGAACTGCCCCAGGGCCGCCAAGGCGTCCGCCACAAGGCGCCGGGCCGGGACCTCCTGCGGGTCCCGTTCCACCGCCAGCCGGGCCAGGTCCAGGGCCGTCTGGGCATCCCCCTCCCCCAGCCGGGCATTGCCCACCAGGAGATAGCCCTGGGATAGGGCGCGGTCCATGAAGGGCAGGTCCGGATCGCGTTCCGCGGCCACAATCAGGTGCGCCAGACCCTCCGTCGCCTTCCCCGGAGTGGAGAGCAGGATGACCCCCCGGGCGCGCTCCAGCTCCGGCGTGGCGCCACAGGTCACCAAGCCCCGCTCCAGCTCCCCCTGGGCGGTCTCCAGGCGCCCCGCCGCCGCGTGCAGCTCCGCCGCGGTGGCGTAGACCCGCCCATCCCCCGGGGCCAGGACGCGGGCCGTCTCGATGCGCCGACTCCAGGCCAGGGGCCGCCCCTCCAGGGCGTCCAATCGAGCTAGATAGAGGGCGTCGAGGACCGCCGTCAGGGGGCTCCCGGGTGCCGCGCGGAGTTCCCGCAGTAGCTCCCCGGCGCGCACGGCACTCCCCATGTCGAGGACCGCCGTGAGCTCCGCCAGCCGTCCATCGACGGGCTCCTCGGCGAGTGGCATCAACTGCATTGGATTGGCTCCATTTGCCCCTAGCCCCTGTTCAACGGCCTCCGCGGGCCCTGACTGTCCGGGGGGGTCAGGAACCTTGCGCGGGCCGTCGCCGCCCGGCGCCAGGGCCTCCGGCGGCGGCTCTTCGGTGTTGCTCACCCCGGTCGTTCGCGTTCCCTCAGGCTCAGCGGAGCCCCCACAGGCACCCGCCGCCGCGAGGACCAAGGACAGTCCGAAGACCGCCACCCGGGGACCTGCCTTCACTTCCAGAACAACAACCATGGGCGGCAGGATACCATCCTTCCCTGGCCGTGTTTCCCCCGCGCCCGGTTACGCTTGCAGCCCATGGGTCGCATGCGCTTTCGCACCTTTGGCTGCAAGGCCAATCAATACGATACCCAGGTCCTGCGCGAGGCCCTGGGACGACGGGGTTGGAGCGAGGAACCCGAGGCCCCTGACCTGGTGGTGCTCAACACCTGCGCGGTCACCGCCGAGGCCGGTCGCAGCGCCCGCCGCGAGCTGCGACGCCTGCACAGGGCCCACCCCGCAGCACAAATCTGTGTCACTGGCTGCCTGGCCGAGAGCGAAGGCGAAGCCCTGGCCCAACAGCCCGGCGTCGCCTGGGTGCTCGGCAACGGCGAGGCCAAGCGTCCGGTGAACTTCCTGCGGGAGTTGGGGGAGACGATCACACCGGAGGAGCTAGGCGTGCCCCCGGGCATCTGCGAGTTCAGCGGCCACACGCGGGCCTTCCTAAAGATCCAGGACGGCTGCGACATGAGCTGCGCCTTCTGCATCATCCCCCGCCTGCGCGGCGGGAGCCGCTCGCGCCCGGTTGCTGAACTCAAGGCCGAGGTCGTCCGCCTCTTGGCCGCCGGCCATGTGGAGATCGTGCTCTGCGGCATCCACATCGGCCACTGGGGCCGCGAATGGGGTCTCGGGCTCAGCACCCTGGTGCGCGCCCTGGCGGATGTGGAGGCCCCCGCCGCCGGGCCCGCGCTCGGGCCCGGCCACGCCTGGCGCCTGCGCCTCTCCTCCATTGAAGCCACGGAGATCGATGACGATTTGCTGGCCCTCCTGGCCGAACGTCCGGAGCGCCTGGCCACGCACCTGCACATGCCCCTGCAGTCCGGCGACGACCGCATCCTGGCGGCCATGGGACGCTGGTATGGCTCCGCCGAATACCTGGCCGCCTGCGACCGCATCCGCGCCCGCTTGGAGCGCCCGGCTTTTACCACCGATATCCTCGTGGGCTTCCCGGGCGAAGACGGCGATTCCTTCAATAACACCCTGAAAACAGCCTCCATGGCCGGTTTCGCCCGCCTGCACATCTTCCCCTTCTCGCCGCGCCCGGGAACCCCCGCGGCCTCCCTGGGCAATGTCCCGACCTCCTCCGTGGTGCGCGAGCGGCGGGCCGCCCTGGCGGACCTCGGCCAGCGCTCAGCCAACGCCTACCGCCGCAGCCTGGTGGGCCTTGAGGAACTGGTTGTGCTGGAGGGCAGCTCAGGACTCTGCGGCCGCTACCAGCGCCTGCGCATCTCGGGCTGCGGCCCGGTGGATTCAACTTCCGGCACCGCCGGCCCCCGCCAGGGCGAGCTGGTCCCCGTGCGCCTGGCCCTGGACGAGCAAGCGCCCGGATACTTGTCAGGAAGCACTCCCCGGGCAAGGGCCGAAACCGCTGGCCCGGGGGATCCCGCCGGCCCCGCGCCAGCCGGCCGCGCGCCAGGCCGCCCCGCGCCAGCCGGCCCCGCGCCAGCCGGCCCCGCCGCCACCGTCACGCTCCTGGGACACCCGCTGCCCTCCTCACCCCCGGCCCGGCCCTTGCCCACGGCCGCCCCCGCCCCCATCCTCAGCCGCTGACCATGTCCTCGCCCCACACTGACCCCCAGGCTGAGTTGCGCGCCCTCGCCGCCGGCCTGGGATCCCGCGCACGCCGCGCCCGCCGCGCCGGCCGCCGGCGCTCCACCCCGACCGAGGCCATCCCTGCCCCGGGCCAAGCCCCCGCCGCCGCTGTGCAGCCGACCGCCGACACCACCGACACGACCGACACTACCGACACCACCGCCACCGTCGATCAGGCCGCTTCCGGTGCCCGCATGGAATCCCCCAGCGATACCCCCATCGACTCCCCGCAGGCCGTGGCCGCCGCCGCCGCCGCCTGCCAGGACCTCTCCGCTCTCAGGGCCGCCGTGAGCACCTGCCGCGCCTGCGCCCTGTGTGAAACCCGCACCCAGACCGTCTTTGCCGACGGTGACGGCTCCGCCGGTGTCCTGTTCATCGGTGAAGCTCCCGGGGCCAACGAGGACGAGCAGGGCGTGCCCTTTGTCGGCCGTGCCGGCAAGCTGCTGACGGACATCATCACCAAGGGCATGAACCTCGACCGGAAACACGTGGCCATCGCCAACATCCTCAAGTGCCGCCCGCCGGACAATCGGGACCCCAGCGCGGGCGAAAAGCGCACCTGCACCCCATGGCTGGACCGTCAGATCGAGCTCCTGGCCCCGAAGGTGCTGATTCCCCTGGGGAAACACGCTTCGGGTCACATTCTGAGTTCCGATGCCGCCATGGGGGCCATGCGCGGCCGGGTGCACGAGCTGGAAAACGGCGTACGCGTGGTGCCGACCTACCATCCGGCCTACCTGCTGCGCAGCCCGGGCCAAAAGAAGGTCTGTTGGGGGGACATCCAGCTGGCCATGGCGGAGCTCGGCTAGGGCCTGCCCGCTGCGGGGCATGGGCGCCACGACCTGACAAGCGTGCTTTTTTTGGGCCATGGGGCCTGTTTCCTCGGCTCCCTGGCGCTCGCCGCCCCCCTCCGCCTCCCCGCCGGTCTGCTTCCGCCGCTGCGGGAGATTCCGCCCGGACCAGTCCCCCAGGCCCCGTGGGACCCGCTGGCGGGGTTCCCAGGTCTGTCTCCGGCGGTCGAGGGCGCTCTTCTCAGCCGTCAGGGCCGTCTGAGCCTGGCGCCGGTAACTGCCCGGGTGGAGGCGGGTAGCGCGCGCCCACTGACCGGGATCCACCCGGGGCGTGGCGGGCTCTTCCCCGTGTTGACCCTCCACCGACCCAGGAGTATGCTCCCCGCTCGGTTTTCCTTCTCTCCGGACAAGCATGTGCGGAGCGCAGGCACTACCACAGGTTTGCCGCCCGCGCGCCGGGCGCTGGCCATCGGCAGCACTCAGGTATCTTCCAGACTCTCATCGCCCCCCACGGATCAGCCCCCGCGCCCATCAACCGGCGCGCGGCGGGCCACCCCCACATCCTTTAATACACATGCGGCTCACCCTGCCCCTCGCCACGCTCCTGGCCACCGCCCTCTGGTCCTGTCACTCCGGTCCCCACGAGGACTCCTCCGAGGCCTGGTACGAGGTCGAACCCGTCGCCGCTCCGGCGCAGGACACCGTCGCCGACGACACCGGTGACGCTGATAGCGCCCCGGAGCAGGATACGGAAGGCGCCGTTCAGGCCGAGGTCGACCTGCAAGGGCGCCGCCAGGAGAAGCGTGCCTTCCTGGTGACTTCCTTCCTCGATCGCGGTGACCAGATGCTCGACCGGGCCGATCTGTCCGGTGCCCTGGAGGCCTATTCGAACGCCCTGCAGGTGGACCCCGCCAGCGACCGTGCGCGCCATTCCCTGCGCCGCGTGGAGTCCATGCTCGGCGATGACTATGCACAGGCGGCCACGGCCTTCGATGACGAGGTCTCCCGCGAGGTCGTGCGTCGGGCTCAGGCGCGCATGAGCGCCGAGGACGCCTCCACCTCCGGCGACAACGCCCTGCGCGCCGGCGACTTCGACGCGGCCATTGCCGACTACCGCCGAGCCGAGCTGATCCTGCGCTGGCACCCCCTGATCGCCTCCGACTCCCTGGACGAAGCCCTGGTGACGGGCAAGCTGGCCAGGGCCGTAGAGCTCAAGGAAGAGGCCCGCCTGGCCGCCGATGACCAGGCGCGTCTGGACGCGGAAGAAGCCCGCGAAGCCCGGGATCGGGAGCAGGCCGCCCTGTATGAAAACAAGCTCCAAACCCTCTATTCCCAGGCCAACTCCGCCTTCCTGAGCGAGAAGTACAGCACGGCCGAGGCGTTGTGCGCCCAGGTCATAATGCTCGACTCCGGCAATGAGGCCGCCATGGAGCTCACCGAAGTGGCCGCCGCCGCGCGCCACGCCAAGGCCGATGAACTGCACCGGCGCAACTTCCGCGAACAGTGGCAACGCACCTTCGACGACCTCGGCACGATGAATGTGCCCCAGGTAGACTCGATCGTCTTCGACGACCTCAAGCGTTGGCGCGAGGTTTCCAAGCGCCAGCCCAAGAGCTTCAAGGAACTCGATCCCCTGGCCCGGGAAGACAAGGCTGTGGTTCTCACGCGGCTCGGCGAAACGGTTTTCACCCCCAACTTCGGCGGCCCGGACGATGAGGGTTCGCCCCTGGAAGAAATCGCCGCCTACCTGCAGAGCCTGACCGGCGTGAACTTCCTGATCAGCACGCGTGTCACGGAAGACCTGGACGAAGAGGAGACTTCGATCTCCCTCAAGCTGCCCGAGCGCAGCGTGAAGAATGTGCTCGACATCATTTCCGAGACTTCAGAGAGCCTGCGCTGGAAGATCGAGGACGGCATCGTCAAGTTCGTCACCAGCGAGGAACTGCTCGGAGGCCAGGTGCTGCGCTTCTACGATGTGCGCGACATCATCCATCCGGTGCCGGACTTCCCCGGGCGCGAGATCAACATCAGCCCCTCCGGCGGCTTGGCCGAACCCGATGAGGACATCGAGGAACGCGAAGCCAATGTGGTCACCTCCGACCTGCTCGAAGGCCTGATCCGCAACAACATCTCCCCGGAATCCTGGGAGTTGGACGAAGCCAACAATGTCCAGATCACCGAGACCGGTGCGCTGGTTGTCAACCAGACTCCTGAAGTCCACGAGCATATCGACCAGTTGCTGGCCGACCTGCGCGAGGCCACTGGCATCATGGTCGATGTGCAGGCGCGCTTCCTGAAGGTCGAAGACAACTTCCTCGAGGACATCGGCATCGATTTCCGCGGCCTGGGTCAGCCCGGCCTCGGCAGCAACGCCTCCTTCAACGATTTCGGCGACTCCTCCACCCAGTCCGAACTCGGCGACGAGATCGGCCAGGGCACGGACTTGGGCGCCTTCTTCGACGACGGCCTGGACGGCGATGTGCGCACGCGCGTCGAGCACCTCTACGACATGAGCCTGGGCGATGACAATGTGCTCACCGGCTCCGGGGGCCTGTCCTTCCAGTGGACCTACCTCAACGACCTCCAGCTGCAGCTGGTCATGCGCGCGGTCTCCAAGTCCGAGCGCATTGAGCTGGTGACCGCCCCCCACATCCTGGTCTTCAACACGGCGCGCTCCAGCATGTCCGTCTTGAACCAGGTCACCTATGTGCAGGACTTCGATGTGGAGATCGCCCAGGCGGCTTCCATTGGCGATCCCATGGTGGCCGTTATCCAGGACGGCGTGATCCTCGATGTGCGCCCGGTGGTCTCCGCTGACCGGCGCTTCATCACCATTGAGCTGCGCCCGACGATCGCCACGCTGAAACGCCCCATCCGCGAGATGGTGACGACCCTCGGTAGCCAGAACTCGGTGACCATCCAGTTGCCCGAAGTTGAGATCCAGCGCCTGCGCACCTCGATCCCCATGCCAGACGGCGGCACGGTGCTGCTCGGCGGCTGGAAGGTCTCTGAGCATTCCAATCAGCGCTCCGGCGTTCCGCTGCTCTCCAAGATCCCGATCCTCTCCGCCCTCTTCGAGCGCAAGGGGACCTATGTATCCAACCGCAAGCTGCTGATTCTGCTCAAGGCAGACATCATCATCCCCGCGGAACACGAGCCCACGGAAGCCCAGTTGGGCTCCTAGGGCCGCCGCCCCGCAAGCCCCTCCGCCGGGGGTTTGCCGTTTCGGGCCCTGCCCCGGAACGGGGGCGTTCGGCAGACGGCGGAAACAACAAGTAACTAGAGAGCCTGCTGGCGGTATCTGCGCCGGTGCCTTCCAGTCCTGACCTTGCCCCACACGGGCGCACTGACAGGGCCATCGCCCTGCGGCGAGCCACCCAAGAACAATCACAAAGACCCGGGACACCCGCGCGGTGTCCCCATCCATTTCTATCCGCCATGTGGACCCCCAGAGCCCTCACGCCCACCCTGCTCGTGGTCTTCGCCGTCCTGTCCGGCAGTGCTACGGCCCAGAAGTCCGATGCGGAGATTCGTGACGAAATCGCCTTCGCCCGGGGTCTGGCTGCCGACTGGACCTTCGTTGGCCTGGCCGAGCAAGTGCTCAGCAATGTAAAGGCCGAAGGCGTTTCCTCCGCCATGAAGGAGGAACTGGCCTTGGTGACCTGCGATATCTTCTCCGTGGGCGCCAAGAACGAACAGGACAAGGACCGACGCAACGAGCTCTACGAGCAGTCCCTGGCGGCTTACGAGAACTTCATTTCGGAGCACTCCTACTCGAGCTTCCTGGCCCAGGCCGAGGCGGCCCTGGTGGACACCTCGGCCCTCTACGCCCGTTCCCTGGAGCTCTCCATGGAGGAGGCCATGGGTGAGGAGGTGCAAGTCCTGCGGGACAAGCGCATCGAGGTCCTGCGCCGGGCGGTGGAAAAAACCGGCGACCTGATCGCCGAACTGGAGGCCGAGCCCGAGCGCACGGAGGCCCAGTCCCGGGAGCTCTACGGCCTGATGCTCAACCGTGGTCGCATGCTGACCCAGATGGCGAGCACCCAAGAGGACGGCTCCTACAGCTTTGACCAGGCAATCATCACCCTGGAAAACCTGGTCTTCGCTGCGGGCGATGGTACGCCCTACGCCCTGCGTGCCTATGTCTCCATCGGAGACTGCTACTCCGCCCAGGCGGACGGGGCGGGGTCACCCGACATTCAGTGGTCCCAGGCCGCCAACTACTACGAGGCCGTGGTGGACATGGCCATCCCGCGCAGCGAGAGCGCCTGGGATGAGCTCTCCCAGGAACTGACCCAGGCCGACAAGGACCTGCGCTTTCTGTTCCTGGAGCTGGCCGTTGATGGCCTGGTGAACGCCCATATCAACGCGGGCCACACCGAGCACGCCTGCGCCTGGGCCCTGCACTACTACAACATCCAACGCCGCGAGGGCTTCACCTTCTCCCCCAAGGGCTACATCTCGCTGCTGGCCGTGGCGCGGGCCCTGCTGGACTCCGGTGGCTTCGTGGGCGGGCGCGTCGCCGAGGGCCAGGCCCAGTGGTACACCACGGAAGAGGCCATGGTCGCCGACAAGCACTCCAAGCGTAACCGGCAGACAGCCAGCGACATGGCCCTGCGCATCGCCCAACGGGTGAATGAGGACAACCGCGGCAACACGCTGCAGGTCAAGGCCCAGAAGCTGATCTCCCTGGTGGTCAACCAGCCGGGTGTGGCCGTGGCTCCGGATGTGCTCTATGACGCGGCCCAGGGCGAGTACTACGAGAAGAACTACACCGCCGCGGTTAGCGGCTTCAAGCGCGTGCTGGCCGCCCTCGAGGGCGAGGATTCCGCGCGCCGCATCGAGTTCGGTCCCAAGGTGCTCTGGCACATTGGACGCTGCTTCCAGAAGACCGGCCGCCACCTGGAGGCCGCCATGGCTTTCATGGAGGGTTGCACCCTGTGGCAGGGCGACCCGGAGTTCGACAGCCAAAACGCCCAGTCCTTCTACCGCGCCATGGGTGAGGTGCGCCGCGCCACGGCGGAGCAGCAGGAATACGAGGACCTCTACTCCCAGGCGGAAACCCTGGCGGCCACTTTCGGCGCCAAGGACCGCGAGACGATTCTTTTCAGCCAGGGCGAGAAGCTGCGCCGCCAGGAAAAGGACTTCGCCGGAGCCGTCGCCAAGTACGCGGAGGTCTCAGCTGGTTCCGAGTACTATGAGAAGGCCCTGGTCAACACAGCTGTCTGCCGCTACCGCCTGGGGGACAGCGCCGCGGCCCTCAAGGCCTTTGACGACTATGTGGATGGCTTCGTGCATGACCCCAAGCACGCCACCACCAGCCCCCTGGCCCTGGCCAAGCGCAAGGAGGCCCTGGCCACGGCCTCCTTCTACCGCACTCTGATCGCCTACCAGATTGCGGAGCAGGCCGGTGCCGTGCCGGCCACCTGGGAGCGCGTGCTGACAACCGGGGCCGACTACCACCTGGACTTCCCGGAGCAGGACGTACTCAGCCCCTGGACCATGACCATGGTCATGAACGCCAACCTGCGCACGGACAACCTGGAAGGCGCCAAGGCCATCCACGCCCAGATGGTCGAACTGTACCCGGAGAGCAAGCGCACGGGTGCCGCCTCACTGCAGTTCTACAACACGCTGCAGGCTGATCAGGAAGCAGCCCTCAAAGCCGGTGACAAGGAAGAGGCCACCGATATGCTGCGCGAGATGGTGCGTCTTCTGGCCCTGGGCAATGGCGCCACCCCCTCGCCGAGCTTCGCCAACCTGCGCCAGGAGTCCCGGCACTGGGTCGAGCTTCGCGAATGGGCCGCCGCCGAGGCTGTTCTGCAGCGCATCGCCGCACGCTTCGCCGTGGAGAGGCCCGACGAGATGGCCCGCTACATCGTGCCCGACCTGGGCCATACCCTGCTGGCCCAGAAGAAGGTGGTCGAGGCTCACCGGGTGTTGCTGCCCCTCAACGACGGCATCAAGAAACCCGGCAAGCAGGCCCTGCTCGATTACTGCCGCTCCGTCAGCGGTTGGGTGGAGGGCGCCGTGGGTGTCTGGGAGGTCGTCCCGGGCGCCGGCGAAGACGACGCTGAGTTCCAACTGGTGGTCGACAGCCTGAACGCCATCTGTAATTCCGGCGACAAGTGGGAGTGCGAGTGGTATGCCAACAAGTTCGCCTTGGCCTACACCTACTACCAATGGGGACAGCGCGACAGCCGCCACCTGGCCAGCGCCAAGCGCCAGCTCGGCACCCTGCGCGACGAGCTTGGAGCCACCTTCGGCGGCGTTGAAAGCGCCTGCAAGGAGGCCGCCGACGCGGCCCTGGTGAAGGCCTTCTCCGGCGACATCCTGCGCCGCCGCTATATCAAGCTCTGGGAGTCGGTCAAGTAGACCCAGTTCCCATGGCATCAACCCCCACCAGGCCCCCCGTGCGCGGCCCCGGCGACAGCAAGAGTTGCCGTAGCGGCCTCCACGGATAGAATCACTGCCCTGAAATGACCTCCTCCCCCATCACATCAACACTAGCGGCGGCCCCCACCCGACGCCGGCTGCCCGGCCTGGCCCTGGCCGCGCTGCTCCTGGGCCTGGGCGGCGCCCCGCTCCAGGCGCAACAGCAGGGCCGACCGGACCAGCTCTACATCTACAACGTGCGCACCAAGACGGTGAACACCATCACTGGCCGCATCACCGAGCACGGCCTGGACAAGGTGCGTGTGGAGACCGGCGGCAAGGAACGCTCCTATGACAGCCTGTTGGTGCGTGCCATCACCTGGGGACAGAGCACGGCGGACTTCAAGAACGCCGGCAAGGAGGCGGGCAAGGGTGACTATGAGAACGCCGTGGCCTCCTTCAAGCTGGCAGCCTCGGACAGCGCCAACCGCGAACCCGTGCGGGCCGCAGCCCGCGCTCGAGTAGCCCAGACCCTGGCCGCCCGGGGAGCTGACGACCCGGCCTACTTCGGTGAGTGCGTCAGCGCCTGTACCAAGTTCCTCAGCGACCACCCGGATGATCGTCTGGTCCCGGTCATCCTCGACCTGCAGGCCCGGGCCACCTGGCTCTCCGGCCAGGCCGCCGAGGCCGCCGGCCTGTATCGTGCCCTTTTCGACAGCGGCCGCGGGCCCGCGCCGACCCCCGGCTACCCGCGCCTGCTGTGCCTTTCCGCCGGCCTCTCCGCCGGCCGCGCCGCCACCGCCGCCGCCGATACCATGGCTGCCCGGGACATATACTCGGCCCTCGGGACCGCCCTCGCCACCCTGTTGGCCAGCGGCGAAGCCGATGACCCCCAACGCGCGGCCCTCGAACGCCTGTCCGTGGAAGCGGGCCTCGGCGAGGGCTTCGTGCAGATCGCCTCCGGCCAGGCCAGCCAGGCCCTCAACTACTTCCAGGGCAAGGCCACCTCCGAGGCCGGCGTGGAACGCTACGCCGCCGGCCTGGGCCTGGCCCAGGCCCTCTACGCGGAGGGACGCGACCGTGCAGCCATGATCTGGTTCGCACGCGTCTCGACCCTCGAAGCCCAGGACCGCGACCGCAACGCCGCCGCCCTGCTGGGCCTGGCCCAGTGCGCCCTGCGCCTCTCCGACTCCGACTCCGCAACCCTGGCCAAGACCTGGCTGGGAGAGGTCGTCGGTTCCTATGGTGATACGCCCGCCGCCGGACCGGCGCGGGAACTGTCCAAGACCCTCTGATCTCCCCCAGCCCCAGCCCCAGCCCCAAGATGAAACTTCAGACCCTCTCCAGTCGCTGCCGCGCCCTGGCCCTTCCCAGCATGACATCCTTCGCCCTGTTCATGGCTAGCGCCCCCGTGCTGCTGGCCCAAGAAGAGGACGCCCTCGAAGGCAAGACCCTCGGTGAAACCCTGGCCGCCTCCGGCACCATCGGTCTCCTGATCGTCGTGCTCTCCGTCGTCGCCCTGGCGGTGATCATCGAGAACTTCGTCTCCCTCAAGCGCGACAAGCTGGCCCCGCCGGAACTGATCGACGAGATCCAGGCCCTCTTCGACGAGGAGCAGTACCAAGAGGCCATGGAACTCTGCGAGAACGAGCAGTCCATGTTCACCCGCGTCTGCAGCGCCGGTATCGCCAAGATCGGCCACCCCTTCGGTTCCATCGAGAAGTCCCTCGAGGAGATGGGTGACGAGGAGTCCGTCAAGCTGCACCAGAAGATCGGTTGGCTCTCCCTGATCGCCAACGTGGCGCCCATGATGGGCCTTTTGGGTACGGTGGGCGGTATGGTGACGGCCTTCAACGCCATCGCCACCTCCGGCGGCCAGGCCTCGCCGGCGGAACTCGCCGGTGGTATCTCCGCCGCCCTCTTGACGACCATGTTCGGTCTGATCGTCGCCATCCCGACGACCGCCTCCTTCGCCTACCTGCGCAACCGTCTGATCAAGTCGGTCATCGAGGTGGGCGCCATCACCGAGGACATGTTCGACCGCTTCCGCTAGGCAAGCATCTCTCGCCCCCTGCGGCAAGCACCCCGGCCCCCTACCTGACCACACATGAACCTCTCCAAGCACGATCCCGAGACGGAGATGGAGATGAACATGACGCCGATGATCGACGTCGTCTTCCTGCTCATCATCTTCTTCATGATCATCACGGACATGTCCCAGGCCGACCTGGAGGAGCTGACGCTCCCCACGGCCAGCAATGCCAAGGAGGACAAGCCGGACGCCGATGACTTCCGACCGGTGATCAACATTCACATCGACGGCCGCATGATCGCCAAGCGCGAAGTGCTCTACGACCCCGAGGACGATGACGATTACAAGAAGTTGAAGGCCTACCTCGGCGATGTGTCGGCCATGATGGAGAAGGAACACTTCAACAAGGAGGAGGGCACCGGCCCCCTGATCCCCGGTGAAGCGCTCTTGATCCGTGCGGATGAGAACACGCCGTTCAAGTACATCCAGAAGGCGATGGAGTTCTGTGGGCTGCAGGACGTCCAGATCTGGAAGGTACAGCTGGCCGCCTCGGAATCTGAAGACAAGGACAAGGAGTAGACTCTATGAGCATTCTCGCGGATATTGCCAACGACGAGTGCAAGATGGAGATGACACCGATGATCGATGTCACCTTCCTGCTCTTGATCTTCTTCATGTGCACGATCAAATTCAAAGTGCTCGAGGGCAAGTTGGCCGCCTACCTGCCCAAGGATGTGGGCGTCAACGCCACCCAGGCCGAGCCCCTCGAAAAGGTGGAGATCCTGATGCGCGTGCAGGTCGAGGGCACCAAGCTGGCACCGGATGGCAACAAGCCCTGGAGCGGCAAGGCCCAGACGCGCTTCATCTACCAGGGGCCGAACACGCCCTATCGCGGGGGCCAGGACCGGGTCATTCAGTACTCCGTGGGCCCGCGCAAGTCGACCAAACTCAGCGACATCCAGGCGCGCCTGAAGGACCTGCACCTGAAGGACCCCGAGCGCCCGTCCACCATCGACGCACGCACGGGTATCGCCTACGCCGATGTGGTTGAGGTCCTCGATGCGGCCATCGACGCCGGCTTCGCCGAAATCACATTCGTCGGTGCCTACCCGGAGAAAAAAACCCCGGCGAAGTAGCCTCAACAGACACTGCCGAGACCTCTTTTTGATGGTCCCTGGCTTATTATCAGGCTGGTCCGGCCACCACCCCGTCACGGGTGGCGGCTGGGCTTCTTTTTTTGACCTAAGTCCTTACCTCCAATGAGGTTCCTTTTTCCCCGGACCCTTTGACGCGGGCGCTGGATTGCTGGTATCTTGCGCCCCCTGATTCCCCGCCGAAACGCCCGCGCGGCGCACCGCAGGGATGTCCCAGAGCCCCGGTCGTGGAGCGCGTCTCCGAGCCCCGGGCGCAGCAATCGAACGACGCCCCCAAACACGGTAGCCGCCAACCACCCAGTGGGTAGGCGTCCCTCACATTGCCCCGAACGGACTTCCCGACCCAGTCGGGGTCATCACCATCGAAAACCACCGAGAAGGTCTCCCCCCTAAGGTTTCCATAGTATGAGGATCATCGAGTCTATCCTGCCCCTGACCGCCCTCCTGGCCGCCGCCTGCCATTCCTCCAACCACACCCCGGAGGTGGAGACGGCGGCAGCGACCTCGGTTGATGAGGTCCAAGCGGCCGCTCTCTCCGGCGAGCTGGTCGACGAGGCCCAACTGCTCAACCTCTCCCAGCAGAAGCAGGCCTATCTGGTCGATCAGCATCTGGCCGCCGCGCGCAGCCAGATGGACAACCTGCTCCTGGAAGAGGCCGAGGGCGAACTGGCCCAGGCCCTGGCCATCGACCCGGATCACCTGCAAGCCAAGCAGCTGATGGCCGAAGTCGGCGCCCTGCTCGGACGCCCGGCCGGTGAGGTCGCCTCGGTGACCCGCGAACTGCGCGACCGCTTCGCCCTGCGCACCCAGCAGCTGCGCGCCGAAGCCGAGGACAGCCTGCGTCAGGGCAAGCTGATGCTGGCACGCGGCGACTACGACGCCGCCATTGGCGAGCTGACCATCTGCCTCAACCACATCAGTTGGGCTCCCTACTCGGTGGATTGGCGCGGCATCGACGAAGAAGCCGCCGCCCTGCTGAAGCGCGCCCAGGGCGACCGCGATGCCGTCGTCGAAGCCCAGCGCCTGGAGGCCCAACGCCAATCCCACGCCGCCCTGCAGGCCGAGGAGCACGCCCAGCGCGGTCGCGAGGAAATGGTCACCGCCACCATGGTCGAACGCGCCATTACGGCCTTCGAGGATGCGGACTACGACGACGCCATCCACCACGCCGAGCAGGCCCTGCGCCGCAACCCGCACCACGAGCAGGCCGCCGAGATCCGCGATGCAGCCTTCCGCTCCGGCCGCGAGAAGGTCCAGTCCGACTACGTGGTCGCCAAGCGCGAGCAGTTCGCCCGCTGGCGCGAAGAAATGCGCGAGCTGATGATCCCCTGGACGGAGGTCATTACCTTGCCTGACCAGGACCGCTGGGCGGAAATTACGGAACTGCGCCAGGGACGCCGCGGACTCGACCTGACCCAGGTGGTCAGCGACTCCGAGCGCCAGTTGGCCGGCACCCTGCGCAGCACCACCATTCCCGGACTGGTGACCGACGAGGAGGAGAGCCTGATGGTTGTCGTGGGCATTGTGCGCACGGTTACGGGCCTGCCCCTGGTGGTGGATCCGGCCGCCGAGAACGCGGTGCTCGACGAGGGTTTCTTCTTCACCTTCAGCTTCAACAATCCCCTGACCGTGGAACAGGCCCTCAACCTGATCTGCGACCAGGCCGGCGAGGAAGTCACCTGGACCATTCGCCACGACGCCGTGCTGGTGACAACGCGCGAGAAGGCCCGGGGTGAGCTGATCATCGTCAACCACGACGTCCAGGACCTGATCTTCGGCCTGACCGACTTCCTCGGCCCGCGCATCGACACCATTCGCCTGCTCGGCGAGTTGGAGGATGACGACGGCGGTGGCCCCTTCGGCGCCATCGGCGAGCGTCCGCGCCTGATCGAGATCGAGGACCTCTCGACGCTCATCCAGGACAATGTGGCCGTGGGCACGTGGGACGGTGACGGCATCACGGTGGAGCCCGGCGAGGGCTACATCCTGATGACTCACACACCCGCCGTGCAGCAGGAAGTGCGCGATTTCCTCAATGACCTGCGCACCTTCAGTTCCTCCCTGGTGACCATCGAGTCCAAGTTCATGACGGTCTCCGACAACTGGCTGCAAGAGCTGGGCGTCGACTTCCGCGGCCTGGACAATGTGAACCTCGAAGATGTGGACAACGGCCTGGAGGACAACGCCTCCCTGGGCCTGGACAACTCCGGTACGGGCACCGAAGGCCAAAACGCCGCCGGCCCCCCCTCCGCCGGCTTCTTCTACGATGACGGCGGCGACGGCGACTTCCGCGGCACCATCCAGAACTTCTTTGGGGACGGCCTGGGCAACGCCCTCTCCACCATTGGTGGCCTGACCACCCAGCTGACCTTCCTCAACGACCTGCAAGTCTCCGCCATCCTGCGCGCCGTTGAAAAGAGTTCCCAGTTCGAGTTGATCAACGATCAGGTGCTCAGTGTGCACAACACCCAGCGCGCCTTCGTGACTGTCATCAACCAGCGCGCCTTCATCCAGGACTTCGATGTGGAGGTGGCCCAGTTCCAAGCGGTGGCCGACCCCCAGGTCAACGTCATCCACGAAGGCGTGGTGCTAGATGTGCGCCCCACCATCCACCACGACCGCAAGTACCTGACCCTTGAGGTGCAGCCCACGGTGGCCAATTTGATCGCCATGCGCGACTTCAGCTCCACCCTGGGTGGCAACACTTCACCCGTGGAGTTCCAGCTGCCCGAGGTCCAGGTCCAAAGCGTGATGACCACGGCGGTCATCCCCGACGGCGGCTCAATCCTGCTCGGCGGCCTTTCCAATATCCGCAACATCGAGCGCCGTGCCGAGGTCCCGTGGTTCGCCCGCATCCCGGTCCTGGGTTTCCTCTTCAAGGAAGAAGGTTACAGCGATGAGAGGGAGTCCCTGATGATTCTCATCCGTGCCCACATCACCGATGTGCGCGAAGAGCTGGCCAGAATCGAAGGCCGCGTCCAGTAGGTCGCGTCGGTACAGGCACCAAGCGGCGGCTGCCTTCCCCTGCGCAGGCAGCCGCCGCTTTTTTTGCTCGCCCCCCCTGCCGACCTCCCCGCCTCCCGGCTCCCGCCTTCCCAAATAGCGCTTCAAGGGCCGGGCGGACAGACGAAGGGCGGTGTGCGCTTCTCTGCTCGCCTGCCTTTTCACTCGACTCCATCCACAGGCAGAAACGAGACTCTTGTGCCCCAGGCAACCACCCCCCCCGGCCCGGCTGGGTGACTGCCACGGCTACCCTTGATGACTCCGCTCAGTATCCCCAGCTGAGCATCACCTAGTTCACTGAACCAAGCCGGGCTTGAGGGGCGCGGCGGCCCCACCGCTGAACCGGCGGTCCCCGAAAACAGCCGCTCCCAGGAATGGCCCCGGCCTGCCGCTTGCGCATGCCCGGTGCCCCGGTCATTCTTAGGCACCTGCCCCGCCACCCGCGACCATGCCGTCTCTCCAAGCGATCCTCTTCGATATCGACGACACGCTCTTCTCCACCACGGAGTTCGCGCGGCGGGCGCGGCGCAACGCCGTGGAGGCCATGATCGAGCGCGGTCTCAAGCTGGACGCCGAAGTCGTGCTCAGGGAGCTGGATGAGGTGATCAGCGAGTTCGGTTCGAACTACGCCCACCACTACGAGAAGCTCTTGCAGCGCCTGCCTTCGGAAGCCCTGGCTGGCCTGAATCCGTCCCTGGTGATCTCCGCCGGCATCGTCTCCTACCACGACACGAAGTTCCAGGAGCTGAAGCCCTTTGAGGATGTGGCGCCGCTCCTGACCGACCTGCGGGAAGCCGGCCTGCGCCTGGGCGTGGTGACCCACGGCTGGACCGTCAAGCAGGCCGAGAAGCTGGTGCGCCTGCGCCTCCTGCGCTACTTCGATCCCCTGGCAGTCATCATCTCAGAGCAGGTGGGCATCTCCAAGCCGAACCCCAAGCTCTACGCCAAGGCATTGCGCGCGCTGGACCTGCCGGCTGGCGAGGTGCTGTACGTGGGAGACAACCCGACCCACGACATCGCCCCTCCCCAGAGCCTCGGCATGCCAGCCGTCTGGATCAAGCGCGCCGCCAAGCATGGTCTGGAGGGCACGGGCATCCAGCCCGATCACATCGTCGAGGACTTCAGCGGCCTGCGCACGGTGTTGCGCGAGGTCTACGGGATAGCCGTCTGAGCCACCCCGCCTGCACCTGGAGCACACCCGACAAGGCTGTACGGGCCAGAGCCCGGGGGACCGACGCTCAACTCAGGTGGCAGGCCACGTGGTGGCCCGCCGAGACCTCCACCAGGCCCGGATACTGGCCTCCGCGGCAGCGCTCCTCCACCACCGGACAGCGCGTGTGGAAATGACAGCCCGCCGGGGGGTCGATGGGCGAGGGCACATCGCCGCTGAGGGGAATGTGGGCCTGGCGACGGCGCGGGTTCGGCTCGGGGATCGCCGAGAGCAGGGCCCGGGTGTAGGGATGGCGCGCGTCACCGAAGATGGCCTCGGTACTGCCCAACTCGACAATGCGCCCGAGGTACATGACCGCCACGCGATCCGATAGATAGCGCACCACGGACAGGTCGTGGGCGATGAAGATATAGGAGAGGGCAAACTCCTGCTGCAGGTCCTTCAGGAGGTTGATGACCTGGGCCTGGATGGAGACATCCAGGGCGCTGACCGCCTCGTCGCACACGATCAGCTTGGGATTCAAGGCCAGGGCCCGGGCGATGCCAATGCGCTGGCGTTGGCCGCCGGAAAACTCGTGGGGGAAGCGATTGGAAACCTCCGCACGCAGCCCCACGCGCTCGAGCAACTGCTCCACCCTGTCATCCAGCTCGCTGCCCCGGAAGAGGCCGTGCACCTGGAGCGCTTCACCAATGGCGTTGCCCACGGTCATGCGCGGGTTCAGGCTGCCATAGGGATCCTGGAAGATGATCTGCAGGTCGCGGCGGTAGGGACGCAGCTCCCGCTCGCTGAGCTCGAAGAGGTTCACGGCCTGGGCGCTGTCTTGATCCGGCCGGTAAAGGGCCTGGCCGGCGGTGGGCTGGTAGAGGCGCAGCAGCGTGCGCCCGGCGGTGGTCTTGCCGCAGCCCGACTCCCCCACCAGGGACAAAGTCTCCCGATGGCCCAGGTCAAAGCTGATGCCGTCCACCGCCTTCACGTCCCCCACATGGCGCGAGAGCACGCCCTTGTGAATGGGGAAGTACTTCTTGAGGTCGCGCACCTCGAGCAGGGGGCGGGCAGCCGGCGCACTTGCGTCGCTCCCGGCGGTAGCGCCGTTGTGTGTGCTCATATCGCTCATAGGGCTGCCGCCTCCTCGACATGGTGACAGGCCAGCGTTCTGTCCCCGCCCGCCCCGTCCAGCGCTGCCAGCAGCGGTTCATCTGTGGCACAACGCTCCGTGGCGATGGGACAGCGCGGGTGGAAACGGCAGCCGCTCGGAAAGCGCGTGGCCGGCGGCACCATGCCAGGAATCGTCCGCAGGCGCTCGTTGGGTCCGGCCAGATCCGGCAGGGAGCGGAAGAGCCCCACGGAGTAGGGGTGCGCCGGAGTGTCGAAGAGCTCCTCCACCGCCGCGTACTCCACCACCTTGCCCGCGTACATGACCGCTACGCGGTGAGCAACCTGGGCCACCACGGCCAGGTCGTGGGTGATCAGCATGACCCCCATGCCCGCCTCACGCTGGAGCTCCGCCATCAGCTCCAGGATCTGCGCCTGGATGGTGACATCCAGCGCCGTGGTCGGCTCATCGGCAATCAGGAGCGATGGATCACAGCTCATGGCGATGGCGATCATGACGCGCTGGCGCATGCCGCCGGAGAGCTGGTGCGGGTACTCATCCACGCGCTTTTTCGGCGCCGGAATCCCCACCCGCTCCAGCATCTGGATGGCGTGGGCGCGGGCCGCCTGGCGGTCGATGCCCCGGTGCAACATGACCGTCTCCACGATCTGATTCCCCACCGTGTAGACCGGATTGAGAGCCGTCATGGGCTCCTGGAAGATCATGGCGATCTCGTTGCCACGGATGCGGCGCATCTCCTCGGGACTCTTCTCAAGCAGGTTCTCCCCCTTGAAGAGAATCTCGCCCCCGACCACCTGCCCCGGCGGCGAGGGGATCAGCCCCATGACCGAGAGCGCCGCCACGCTCTTGCCGCTGCCTGACTCACCCACCACGCCCAGGGTCTCTCCCGCGGGAATGGCATAGCTGATCCCGTCCACGGCCCGCGCCGTGCCCTCGTCGCTGGTGAAGTAGGTGCGCAGGTCGCGCAACTCCAACAGGTACCCGCCTGCTGTCCCGTTGTTCCCGTGTGCGCCCATCATCAGTCCTTCAGCTTCGGGTCGAGGGCATCGCGCACGGCGTCACCGGCCAGGTTGTAGCAGGTCACCGTCAAGAAGATCACCAGCCCCGGGAAGATCTGGATCCACCAGTGTTCCGGGCTCTGGGATTCGTTGACGAGCGACCCCCAGGAGGCCTTGGGCGCCTGGGTGCCGAAGCCCAGGAACGAGATGGCCGATTCCGTCAGGATGCCCGAGGCCACGGAGAAGGCCGCCGAGACGATGATCGGCCCCATGGCATTGGGCAGCACATGGCGGAAGATCGTACGCCGCGAGGAGAAACCCAGGGCGTTGGCTGCCAAGACGAACTCCTGCTCGCGCAGGCGCAGGAACTCGCCGCGCACCAACCGCGCCACACCTGTCCAACGGATGAGCGCGATCACGATTACGATGGCGAAGATGGGCGGGATGATGGCCGGGTCCGTGAAGGCCATCACCAAGAGGATCAGGAAGAAGGCCGGGATCGACTGCAGCACTTCGATGGTGCGCATGATGAGGATGTCCACCCAACCACCGAAGTAGCCGGCCAGGGAGCCGATGATGACGCCGATCAGCGTCAGCAGCGCTGCCGAGAGGATGCCCACGGAAAGGCTGACGCGCCCGCCCCACAACAGGCGCGCGAAAAAGTCGCGTCCCAGCTCGTCCGTGCCAGCCAGATGGCGCCCCGGAGCATTCTGGGGCGGCTCCCCCACGCGCACTTCCGTGGGCGTGGCCGGCGGCAGATAGCCGGTGATCGGATCCGGCGTGGCCTGGCGCAGGCCGCGCACGTAGCGCCCCTCGGCATCGAGCTCCGCGGCCCTGGTCCAGGTCGGCGGACGGAACTTCTCCTCCGTGTGGGTCTCCGCGTATCCCATGGGGACCGGCGCGAAGACCGGTTGCGTGGCCGCCACCACCTCGCCGGCGGTCAGCCGTCCCTTGTGCGCCGAGACATCAAAGGTCACGTCGCCGTCACCGAGCACGATAGAGCTGAAGGCCGCCAGGAGCGCCGGCAGGCCGAGTACAAGGGCCATTTTCTTGCGCCGCGCCCGGCGAATCGCCTCCCGCTCTCCCCGGCACAGGAAGCGGTTGGCAAGCCGGTTCCACAGGGGCCAGCTGAGCACCAGGGCCCAGAGCCCCATCATGAAGGCCCAGAAGGGCGTGATGGATTCCCACAGGGGATAGGTGGTGACCGGCCGCAGGACCTTGCCCGGAGCATCCTCCGCGGCGTCCGGCTCACGGGCCTTGAAGGAACGCTTGTACTCGCTGGCCAGGGCCTTGGCCTGGCCAGCGGCTTCCCGGGCCCCTTCTCCATCACCGGTGGCGCTGGCCGCCAGGGCGACATCCACGGTTCCCAGTAGTTCCCCCAGGGGCACCTGTTCCTCCCGGGGCAGGTACTGTTCCATGGTGGCGATGCGTGTCACAAGCGCTTCCCGCTCCACGGCCAGAGCCGCCGCCAGGGTAGGCGGCGCGGCTTCCGAGCGCTGCTCCAGGTACTCTTCGGGCGTCTTCTCAAGCTGGCGCACGATGCTGGAGCAAACGCTGCGCAGGCCCTTGGTGGCCGCGCCATAGGCCTTGTAGTCAACGGCCTCGAGCACATAGGGCCGCTCGTTGGCGATGAAGGGCGCGTAGATGGCGCTGGCGTAGAGCAAGGCCAGGATCACCATGGCGACCTTGAAGAGCTTGCGCTTGCCGAGCTGTTCAAAGACGAGATCCCAGTAGTCCTTCGAGTAGAAGGCCTGCTCGCTGCGTCCCTGGGCCAGATCGTCCGCCATGGGATTCTCAGTCATGGCGGATGCGGGGATCGACGATGGAGTAGGTGATGTCGCTCAGGAGGATGCCGACCTGGGTCATGATGCCCACGAAGAGCGTGGTGGCCATCACGATGTAGAAGTCCCGGCGCAGGAGACCCTCGAAGGCGTACATGCCCATGCCCGGGATGTTGAAGACCTTCTCCACGATGACCGAGCCGCCGATCAGGATCGGCAGGATCGAGGCCAGCAGCGTGATGACCGGAATCATCGAGTTGCGCAGGGCGTGCTTGTAGATCACCACACGCTCGCTGAGGCCCTTGGCCCGCGCCGTGCGGATGTAGTCCTGGCGGATGACATCGAGCATGCCGGCACGCATCTGACGCGAGAGGTAGGCGAAGCTGCCATAGGTCAAGGTCGCCACGGGCAGGATTGCATGCAGGCAGAGGTCCCAGAGCCAGGCCATGGTGTCCATGCTGGCTGCGTCCTTGTCGTGCAGGCCCAGCACCGGGAACCAGTCGACACCGGTGGCGCCGAAGAGCAGGATCAACATCAGCCCGGCCCAGAAGGTGGGGATCGAATACAAGACGAAGAGCACCACGGTCACCACGCCGTCGAGCAGCGTGCCCTGGCCCCGCACCGAGAAGATGCCCAGGGGCAGGGCAATCAAATATGAGAGCAGGACCGAGATCAGGGACAGGGGCACGGTCACCTTGAGACGCCGCAGGAGCTCCTCGGCCACGGACTCGCGGCTCTGCATTTCGCGCCCCAGGTCACCGGCCAAGAGCCCGCCCCAGGGATCCTCCCCGCTGTTCCGCACGCGCAGGCCGCCGTGGGTGTAGTACCAGCCGAACCAATGCCTGACCAAGGCCCCCAGGCCCAACTGCTCCACGCGCTCCGCCTCCAGCTCCGGACTGTGTCCCAGGGATCGTTCGAGCAGGGCGCTCAAGCGCTGGATGCGCGCCGCACCCCGCTCCAGATCCATGGCCACGCCATGCAGGGAAGTGAAAACCATCGGCAGGGCCTGCGCCCCCAGCGCGGCGAGCTCATGGCTGGCCGCTTCCCAAGCCTCGGCACCGGCTCCGTCATCCTCCAGGACCGCCACCAAGGTGCTCATGCGCTCGCGCATCCCCGGGTCCGTATCCGGCAGGCAGATGATCTCCTGCGGCACGCCCTCCAGCACTGCCTGCCCGGAAGCCAGCTCCAGCTCCTCCGTCTTGCGCTCGGTGAAGGGCGTCGTGAACCAAGGGTGCCCGTTCCGGGACAGGTTGAAGGGCCCGATGTAGCTGAGGAACTGCACCACCAGGGAGCGGTCCAGGCCATGCTCCCGGCGGAAGGTGTCGATGCGCGCTCCGGCGTCCGAGTTCTGGTTCATCTCCCCGCCCATGCCCATCATGACCGTGGCCGGGTCCCCCGGCGCCGCCTGGTAGAGCATGAAGACCACCAGCGCCACCCCGAAGGTGGTCGGGATCATCAAGAGCAGCCGGCGCAGGACGAACGAAAACACGGGGCCAGGGCTCTACTTGTCTTCCCGCGTCAGACGCGTCCCCGGCTCGTCCAGACTGGTGTAGTACCAGTCCCGCAGCACATAGCCGGGATCCAGCGCCACCGCCTTGAAGCCGCGGATGCGTTTCGACATGGCGAACTTCGAGGGCACGTTGAAGCCAAAGAGGTAGGGCTGGTGGTCGTAGACGAAACGGTGCAGCTGGTCCCAGATGGCCATGCGCGTGGGCACATCGATCTCCTTCTGGATGGCGCGGATCAACTTGTCCAGCTCCGGTTCCATGACCCCCGAGTTGTTCGAACCGCGCGCCTCCGGGCGACCCCACTTGGAGTGCCAGAGCTGCTCAGGATCGCTCTCCAGCGGCGCCACCCAGGCCAGGTTGCAACCGTCAAAGTCCCGCGCCTTCAGGCGCTCCAGAAAGGTGGCCCACTCGTACTGCACCAGGTTCAGCTTGACGCCGACCTCCGCGAAGCTCTCCTGCATCTTCTGCCCCAGGTTCTCCGAGGCCTTGTTGCCACTGGGCATCATGAACTCGATTACGAGCTCCACGCCGTCCTTGTCGATTACGCCGTTGTCGTTGCGGTCGTACCAACCGGCATCCTCCAGCATCTCCTCCGCCAGCTCCGGGTCGTAGGAAAAGGGCTTCAGGTCATGGGGATAGGCGGGCGAGTCGTAGACCACGGGCCCGGTTATCTGGCGCGCCAGCCCCCGGTAGTTGGTGGCCAGATAGGTCTCAAAGTCAAAACAATGGGCCAAGGCCTGGCGTACGACCTTCTCCTTCAGATGGGGGCGCAGGGTGTTCCAGCCCGTGTAGCCGTAGGTGCCCAGGTAGAAGTAGCCCTTGTAGAACTGGCCGGTGAAGCTCGGCTTCTGGGTGGCTTCGCCGAAGTAGTCCTCGGACTTGACGCGCGCAAAGAAGTCCAGCTCGCCGTTCAAGAGCGCCGTGTAGGAGGTGTTGTCGTTATCGATGTGCCGCCAGCGAATCGTGTCGAAGTAGCCGACGTTGCCCTGGTCGAAGTACTCGTCGAAACGCTCGGCCTGGATCCACTGCTGGGTGAACTCAGTCACGCGATAGGGCCCGAGGCCGATGAAGACACGGTTGTTCGGGTGATCGTTGAAGTACTTCGCCTGACGATCCAAGGACGCCTCAGGGTCGTGATCCGGGTTGTCCGGATCCAGCAGGTTGAGCACGTGGCTGGGCAGGATGGTCATGTCCGTGCCCAGGGTGGGAATGGCCTTGAAGTACTGATTCTCGAAGAAGAAGCGCACGGTCAGGTCGTCCACCTTGTCCCCGCGCGTGACCTTCACGTATTGGAAGCGCTTCTCGTCGCAGTCCACCTTCGGGTTGAAGTAGACGCGCCAACTGAAGAGCACATCATCCGCGTCCAGCTTGTGTCCGGTTACGCTCTCCGTCGGGTGCCAGACGACATCGTCGCGCAGGTACCAGGTCAGGACACTGCCCCGGTGCAGGCTCTCCACATCCCCCGCGGGCACCTCGAGCGCGTCCTTGAGGGCCGATCCCCGGGAGAGGGGCGCGAGGTGATAGCCACCGGCCCCCTCTGCCACCTCCCCGTAGAGTACAAAGGCGTCCTTCTGTGCGTCATCCGCCTCGGCCTGCGTGTCCTTGACGCGCACCTTGACCGCCGCACTTCCGTACTTCTGCTCCGCGCCGCTCTTCAACACCAACATGTCCTCGCTCTCGTACTTCTTCACCAGCGACGGCACGTACTCAAAGGTCTCCCAATCCTGCAGCAGCATGGACTCGTGCACCTCGTAGAGCAGGCGTCGGGTGACCGCCGAGTTCTCGATGGCGTAGTTGATGTTCTCCGGCATGGAAGAGAGGTGCACGATCACGCGCCCGCCGTAGACCGGCTCGGGCGCCGACGGCCGCGCCCCGCTGGCGTCCGGTTGGTTCCCCGGGTGAAAGCTGTCCACGACAATGCCGTCGCCCGCCGCCGAACCAGGACCACCGGGGCCTGCGACACCCGCGAAGGCGAGAGCCGGCCCACACATAAAGGTGGCGAGAAGCAGCGTGGGGAGCGGGCTCTGGAGAGTGAGATATGCCATGGCGATTTGCGTGTCGGGGCGTTGCGCGGGAGGGGCCCAGCCGGCCACCTGTCACTGGAAATCACAGGGCCCGGGGACCCGGAAAACGGCCCGCGAGTCTAGCCCGCCCCCCGGTCGCGATTCAAGGATCCAACCCGTTACCAGATCAATACTTGCGGCGATCCAGCGCCCCCTCTAGGCTCTCGCCATGCCCGCTTCGCGCGCCTCCTCCCGCCTCCGCCGCTCGCTCCCCTTCGTGCTGCTCGCCCTGGTCCTGGGCACCGTCGTGGCCCTCACCCGCGGCGCCCGCCTCGAACGCGCGGACCTCATCATCAACAACGGCACGGAGGTCACCACCCTGGACCCGGCCACGGTCACCGGCGTCCCCGAGGGCCGTGTGATCAAATCCATCTTCGAGGGTCTGTGCTCCAAGGACCCCGCCACCCTGGCGCCCATCCCCGGCATGGCCGAGTCCTGGGAGATCTCTGCGGACGGCCTGACCTACACCTTCACCCTGCGGCGCGGCGCCTTCTGGACCAACGGCGACCCGGTCACCGCCCACGACTTCGTCTACTCCTGGGAACGCTTCCTCAGCCCGGAGACCGCCGCCGAATACGCCTACCAGCTCTGGTATGTGAAGGGTGCCAAGGCCTACACCACAACCGCAGACGAGCACGGCCGCCCGAGCAACTCCTTCGAGACCGTCGGCATCCGTGCCACGGATGACCACACGCTGGTGGTCGAACTGGATTCCCCGACGCCGTTCTTCATGGACCTGATGGCCTTCTACCCGCTCTTCCCGGTCAACCGCCGGAACATCGAGAGCGCCAAGCAAGAGCACCCCGACTCCTGGCGCCTGGAGTGGCTGCGCCCGGAGAACATCGTCACCAACGGCCCCTTCCGCGTGGTCGAGCGCCGCGTCAACGATCGCATCCGTCTGCAACGCAACCCCGACTACTGGGACGCGGACAACGTGGCCCTCTCCTCCATCGATGTGCTGGCGGTGGAGCAGACCGTGACCGCCCTCAACATGTACCTGACCGGCGGCGTGGATGTGCTCTACACGGTGCCGGCTTCCGTCATCCCGCGCCTCCTGCCGCGCGAGGACTTCACGCCGGGCCCCTACCTCGGCACGTACTACTACAAGGTCAACGTGACGCGCCCGCCCATGGACGATGTGCGCGTGCGCCGCGCCCTGGCGCTGACCATTGACCGCCAGGCCATCTGCCAGAAGATCACCAAGTCCGGCCAGATCCCCTCCTGGACCTGGGTGCCGCCGAACATCCCCGGCTACGAGGGCGCCGAGATGAAACACGCCGCCACCCTGGCGGAGAACGTCGTCGAAGCCAAGCAGCTGCTTGTGGCCGCCGGCTACGGACCCGGCGGCGAGCCCTTCCCCACCATCGAGATCCTCTACAACACCTCCGAGGCCCACCGGGACATCGCCGAGGTGATCGCCTCCTCCTGGCGCAACAACCTGGAGATAGACGCCAAGCTGCTCAACCAGGAATGGAAGGTCTACCTCGATGTCCAACACAACCTGGGCTATGACGTCTGCCGCGCCGCCTGGATCGGCGACTACGTCGACCCCAACACCTTCGCCGACATGTTTGTCACCGGCGGCGAAAACAACAACACGGGCTGGGGCAACCCACGCTATGACGAGTTGATCGCCACCGCCGCCGCGGAGCTCGACCCCGCCCGCCGCATGCAGTTCCTGCACGAGGCCGAGGCCATCCTGATGGAGGATTTGCCCATCCTCCCGATCTACACCTACGTCACCCAAAACCTCCTGAATCCACGCCTGGGCGGCTTCCTGCCCAACATTCAGGACGAGCACTTCCCCAAGTTCTGGTACTGGAAGAGCGACGGGGAGCTGGCCGCCGACCGCGCCGCCGATCCCCAGCGCGGCGCCCTGGTCGACGCTCCGGGCCCCAGCCAGGGTCTCTACGCCCCGGCCGCCCGGCCCGGGGGCGGCGCGCGATGACACGCTTCCTGCTGCGCCGCGCCCTGTGGTTCGCCGTCACGCTCTTCACAGTGGTGACCATCTCGTTCTTTCTGATGCGCAGCGTACGCGGCGGCCCCTTCGACACCGATCGCGCCCTGAACGAGGCCGTGCGCATCAACATCGAGGCGCGCTATCACCTGGACTGGCCCCTCTGGAAGCAATACGCCCACTACGTGGGCCCCTTCAACCTGGACGAACACGGCCCGCAGTTCCTCGGCGGCGACGGCACGGACACCTTCGGCGGCGTGCTCTCCGGCGACTTCGGCCCCTCCTTCCGCTACCGCGACTACACGGTCAACGACATCATCGCCCAGTCCCTGCCGATCTCAGCCCTGCTCGGCACGGTGGCCATGATGTGGGCCCTGGCCCTCGGCATCACCACCGGCATGCTCTCCGCCCTGCGCCGCGGCAGCGGCCTGGATGTCAGCCTGCGTCTGGCTGCCACCGGGGGCATCGCGCTCCCCAACTTCGTGATCGCCGGTTTCCTGGTGATCCTCTTCGTCTTCCTGGTGCCGCTCTTCCCCGTGGCCGGCTGGGGTTCCCTGCGCCATATGCTGCTCCCGGGCTTCGCCCTGGGTGCTCCCTTCGCCGCCTACATCTCGCGTCTGACACGCACGGGCATGCTGGAAACCCTGAGCCAGGACCACATTCGCACGGCCTGGGCCAAGGGCCTGACGCCGCGCCTGGTGATCATGCGCCACGCCCTGAAGGGCGGCATCCTGCCGGTGGTCTCCTACCTCGGCCCGGCCACCGCGGGCATCCTGACCGGCAGCCTCGTGATCGAGAAGATCTTCTACATCCCGGGCACGGGCTCCCACTTCGTGAACAGCGCACTCAATCGCGACTACACCCTCTCCATGGGCGTCACGATTCTCTTCACGGTACTCGTCTACACGCTGAACCTGGTGGTCGACCTGGCCTACACCCTGCTCGACCCCCGCATCAAGCTGGAGGACGAGTAGATGGTCCCTGCCAAGGAACGCTGGGATCTGGGCGGGCAGGACATGCAGGCCCTCCTGTCCAGCGCCTCAGCCATGAAGGGCGAAAGCCTCTGGCAGGACGCCCGCCGCCGCCTGCGCCGCAACCCCACCGCCTGGTGGAGCCTGATCTTCCTGATCGCCTTCGGCCTCCTGAGCCTCTCCGCCCCGCTGCTCCCGCTCCCCTCCCCGGTGGCCCTCGACCTGCAGACCGAGCCCATGCCGCCAATAGCCCCCTGGACCGAGTTCGGCAACCAAAACTACACCCGTGAGTACTGGGAGCTCTCGACCCTCGACAACGCCGCCGTGGACCTGCGCGTGGCCATCTTCGACGACTGGCAGACCGGCTCCTGGATGGGCCGCGACTCCAAGGGCCGCGACATCCTCTCGCGCATCGTCTGGGGCAGCCGCACCTCGATCATCGTGGCCCTCATCGCCACCCTCTGCAGCCTGGCCATAGGCGTCACCTACGGCGCCTTCTCCGGCCTCTCCGGCGGCCGCATCGACAACCTGATGATGCGCATCGTCGACGTGCTCTACTCCGTGCCCTTCATCTTCGTGGTCATCTTCCTGATCACGATCGTCAACGAATATCGCACGGAGCTCGAAGACAACTGGGGTATCGGGCGCGAGACCGTCTTCTACCTCGTGATCGGCGCCATCTACTGGCTGACCATGGCCCGCGTGGTGCGCGGCCAGGTGCTCTCCCTCAAGAACTCCGAGTTCATCGAGGCCGCCCGCGTGTTGGGCGCTTCAACGGCCCGCATCCTCTTCGTACACCTCGTCCCGAATGTGCTCTCCATCGTGATCGTC
>DASCNH010000163.1:0-2447 GCA_036011365.1 Planctomycetota bacterium
CTCCTGGCTGACGCCGGCCGTGTGCGCTACCTCGACGGCAGCTCCCAGGGTACGGAGGTGCTCAGCGGCGGGCGTTGGGTGCACGCGCCCCGGCGCAGCACGAAGGGGTTGGCCGGCATCCTCGAACGCCTGGGAGAGCGAGAGCTGAGCGCTTTCTACGGGGAGTTCAACGTTCGCTAGGGCAGCGGGCCGGAGCAGCACGGGCGGGCGCACTGCGGCGCGCGGGGCAAGTGCGCGACGACCTCGGCTAGCGTCGTCAATGGCGGCGTCGCTGGCGGCGGCGTCGCTAGCGACGCGCGGGAAACTCCAGGCGACGCCAGTTGGCGGCCCGCTCGGCCCCGCCCTGCGTCGAGGGCCAGGTGGGCGCGGCCCCGGGGCCTGTCCAGAGGCCCAGCCGATTGGCGTGCCCATAGAGCATTCCAGTACCTGTCCAGGCGAAGACGCCCCGTCCGGTGCTACCCACATTCCAGGGCCAGGCAAGGAGCACTGATTGGCCGTCGGAGACCTGCCATTGGAAGACATAGCCGTGCAGCAGAAAACGATCACCGGACAGCAGCTCGGCGGAGTTCGCCGGCATATCCAGGCGCCGGGCGCCGCGCACGGTGGCGGCCAGGGTTTCGTCCGCAGCCGCCAAATCGAGCAGGGCAGGCCGCACCTCCAGCATCTCCGCAGCCTGCACAGCTTTCCCCAGACCCAGCAGCGTCTGCAAGGCATCTGTCTCGTTGTCGTGCAGGCCGAAACTACGCAGGCGCGGCAGGGATACGAGAACCACTACCATGAGCACGGCGAGCAGCGTCAGGCGGTCGGCTAGCCCGGCGCGCGAGGCGCGCGGGGCTGGAGTGGAGTTCAAGGGCGTGTGCGTGGAAGGTGTGTGGGGGCTCGGCATCGATTCTGGATTACCCTGTGCTAGGCTTCAATGCGCCATGCGCAAACCTGTCCCTGAACATCTGTCCCCGGACTTGCTGGCCACGGCCCGTGCCGTGGGGGAAACCCTGGCGGCCGCCGGACAGAGGGCGTGGATTGTCGGCGGCGCCGTGCGCGACCTGGCGTTGGGTTTGACTCCGATAGAAGTAGACATGTGCTGCGCGGCTCCACCGGAAGAGGTGGAGAGGCTCTTCGCCCGCGCCCTGCCGCTGGGGCGCAACTTCGGAACGCTGCTGGTGTCCGCCGGTGGCGGTGAGGTGGAGCTGACGACCTTTCGTTCGGAGACCAGCTACAGCGACGGTCGCCGTCCGGACAGCGTCCACTGGGGTACATCGGTGGAAGAGGATGCAACGCGTCGCGATTTCACCTGTAATGCCATGTACCTCGATCCACTTTCCGGTGAGTTTCTGGATCCGACAGGGGGCTGGGAGGATCTGGAGGCCGGGCGGTTGGTGACCGTGGGTAGCGCGGACGATCGTTTCCGGGAGGACGGCCTGCGGCTTTTGCGTCTGGCGCGCCTGGCGGCCGCGCTGGATCTCGCGCCGACGGCGGCGGTGCTAGCCGGTGCCAGGGTGGCGGCGCCGGCCCTGGAGAATGTCAGCCGCGAGCGCGTGGCCCAGGAACTTGAGCGCCTCCTGCTGGGACGTGCCCCCCAGGACGGGCTGCGCCTGCTGGGCCAGTTGGGCCTGATCGAACATTGCCTGCCGGACTGGGTCGGCGGCCGAGCCGAACTGCTCTGGCGGGTCATCGAGGAGCTGGACCTGCCCTCCGGCGCTCTGGACCGGGAGACTCTGTTGGCCCTGGGATTTGCGGTGCTGCTCGGCGGGGAGACGCCCGCTGATGCCGGCCCGGACTTGCTCGATAGCCTGCGCCCTTCCCGGCGTCGGCGCCGCCAGGTCCGAGACCTGTGGACCGGGCATGCACACCTCGAAGAGCTGGCCGGGCGCCCCCTGGCCCGTGCCCAACGCCTGCGCCTTTACCGGGACGAGAATTGGTCAGCCCTGATGCGCCTGGCCCTGGCCTGGCGTCGGGCCCGGGGTCAGGCGGAGCGCGAGCTGCTGGCCCTGGCCGCCGAAGCCAGCGCCCTGACGCCCGCTGAGCTCTGGCCTGCGCCACTCTTGACAGCCCGGGACCTGGTGGCCGCCGGCCTGCAGCCCGGGCCCGCCTTCGGTGTACTCCTGGAGGAGCTGGAAGAGGCCCAACTGGCGGGCGAGGTGGAATGCCGAGACCAGGCCCTCGCCTGGCTGGCGCTCAGGAGGGGGGATATGAGCGGGCCAGGCGGAGGCTGAGGGGCAAGCCGAGCAGGAGCAGGGCGGCCAGGGCCAGGAGCTCCCGGGCCCTGTCTCCCCCGGCAGCGGGTAGAGCGCTGAGCAGGGCCACCGCGGCGAACAGGGGCAGGCCTCCCAGGGCTCGTCCCATGGCTTGCTGCAGGCGCGCCGCATCCCAGGGCGGGCCGAGCAGGCTGGCGCGCCTCAGGCGCCAGAGGCCGACGCAGGCCACTACGGGGGCCGCGAGGGGGGCCA
>DASCNH010000164.1:0-7974 GCA_036011365.1 Planctomycetota bacterium
CCGGTGGAAGAGCAGGGGGCGGACATGTTGCTCCTGCGCCCGGGCGGCGGGGCCCTGGAGTTCGCCCTCGATGGGGAACTGTGCGGTGAGCTGGAGCTGCGTGTGGGGATCTTTGCCCTGGCGGCGGAGGCCAACGTGGAACACGGCGGGCGTGTGCTCGTGGACGGCGTGCAGCTGGCGACCCTGGAGCGTGTGCGTGCCGGGGCCGAGGACGGCCTCCTGTGGCAGAGCCTTTCCGTGGTGCTGCCGGAGGGTGCCAGCCGCCTGCGCCTTGAGTGTGCCCTGGCCGAGGGCGGTCCCGAGGCGCACCTTCGATTGAAGCAGCTCAGCCTGGTGGAGGTCCCCGGAGATGGGGTGCTCCCGGCCGCGGGGGGGGGAGCATGAGCGGTTTCATGGAACGCTCCCGCGGGCGTGGGCCGACCTCCCGGGCCGCAGCGGACAGCGCCGGTGAGGACTCTCAACCCAGCTTGCGGGTTGAACACGGGGACCCGCTGAGGGATGGGAAGCTGCCCCGTTGCGCGGTCCTGGTCCTGAACCTGGATGGCAAGCATCACCTGGATCGTTGCTTCGGGTCCCTGGCCGATTCCAACTATCCGCGGGGGAAGATGTCAGCCGTGCTGGTGGAAAACGGCTCCTCCGATGGCAGCGCGGCTCACATGCGCAAGCACCACGACTGGGTTCATCTGGTCGAGAACGAAGACAACGTGGGCTTCTCCGCGGGCTGCAATCAGGCGGCGCTGGCAGCCCGGGATGCCAGCCGCAAGGGCCAGCCCGAGGTGTTGGTATTCCTCAACAACGACATGCGCGTCGAGCCGGACTTCCTGCGCGAGCTGGTGGCGCCCATCGTACGCGGAGAGTGTGTGGCCACCACCGGGCGCATGCTCTCCTGGGACGGCAAGCTGATGAACTCCGCCGGGGGTGGCATGAACTTCCACGGGATCGGTATCCAGCGCGGCTACGGGGACAAGCTGCGGCCGGAGTACGATGTGCCGCGCCTGTCCCTGTTTGCCTGCGGAGGTGCCATGGCCATGGCTGCGGAGCTCTTTCACGGGCTGGGTGGCTTCGATGAGGAGTTCTTCGCCTACTACGAGGATGTGGACCTCGGCTGGCGCACCTGGGTGGCCGGCCACAGTATCCACTACGCCCCGCGGGCGATTTGCTATCACCACCACTCCTCCACCAGTGCGCGCCTGCCCAAGGAGATGATCCGCCTCTTGCAGGTGCGCAATCCGATTCTGGCCTGCGTCAAAAACTACGACGACGAGAACCTGAAGCGCACCTTGCCGGCCATCCTGGCCCTGGCCACGCGCCGCATGTTCCTGTCCTCGGGGCTCGACGACGACAGCCCCTTCCGCATCGAAGAAGCTATGACACGCCGTGCGGGCACCGTGGCACGCCTCTGGGATCGGGCGCGTTCAGGTGCTGGCGGCACCATTCCCATCGAACGCATTGCCGCCGCGGACCTGATCGGGTTGAACGATCTCCTCGGGCGCTGGGGGCACTGGATGGAGCGGCGTTCGGAGATCCAGCAGCGTCGGGCCCGCAGCGACGAGGAGATATTCAAGCTGTTCCTGAAGCCGCTCTGGTGCGTGGAGGAGGAGTCCGCCTACGGGGAGCTACAGACGGGCCTCGAAGACCTGCTCGGCCTGGATGAGCTTTTCGCGGGGCTGACCTCCATCACCGGCAATCCTCACAAGTAGACGCCATGAAACTCTCCGTCCTGATCCCCATCTACAACGAAGAAGCAACTCTGGAGGCCATTGTCCAGAAGGTGCTGTCCGCACCCTTCGAGTTGGAGGTGTTGCTGATCGACGATTGTTCCCAGGACAGTTCCCGGGAGATCATGGAGCGTCTGGCGACCCAGCACGCGGAGATCAGGAGCATCCACCTCTCCACCAACCTGGGAAAGGGCGGTGCCATCGCCACGGGCATGGAGCACTTCAGCGGGGATGTGGTCCTGATCCAGGACGCGGACCTGGAATACGATCCGGCGGACTATCCGGCGCTCTTGCGACCGATTCAGGAGGGCAAGGCTGATGTGGTCTACGGCAGCCGCTTTCTGGGCGGCGCCTACTCGCGCGCGCACCTCTTCTGGCACTATGTGGCCAACCGTTCGCTGACCTTGCTCAGCAACATCTTCACCGGCCTCAACCTGACCGACATGGAGACCTGCTACAAGGTCTTCAAGGCCGATGTGGCCCGACGCCTGGACATCCAGTCACGCACCTTTGCCCTCGAGCCCGAGATGACCGCCAAGGTGGCACGCATGGGGGCGCGCGTCTTCGAGGTGCCCATCTCCTACGCCGGCCGCGACTACTCGGAAGGCAAGAAGATCGGGGCCAAGGACGGCCTGATCGCCATCTGGGCCATCCTGCGCTGGTCGCTGTTTGGCTGAGGGCGCAACGCCCCACTTTATAAACCCCACGGAACCGTGGTGGGGGTAGAATCGTCTGGAGAGGCGGTACCAACTGCCTTTCCTGATCAGGAGCACACCATGAACCCCAAGTACACCTTCCTCGCGAGCCTGCTCGCCGTGGCCGGCAACCTCTCTCCGGCGGCTGCCCAGGATGTCACCCTTTCCATCGGCAACCTGGACAGGGCGGCGGGCACGGCTCAGATCCTCTTCTCCAATACCGTACCCGTGGCGGGCTTTCAGTTCGACATCTCAGAGATGACCCTCGATGGCGTCTGCTGCGGTGCCGCCGGTGCGGCGAGCTTTTCCATCCACTGGAATCCGGCCAACGGACGCGTCCTGGCCTATGGGCTGGGCACCTCTATCCCGGCCGGCCCCGAGCGCGCGTTGGTGGATCTCAGCTTCCACTGCGAGGGCAGCGCCTGTGCCAGCGGTTCCGTTTCATGCCTGACCGGCGAGGTCTTTTCCGATCCGGCGGCGAACTCCTTGAGTGTGGATGTGGGGCCCTGCGTGCCCCTCAACTGCGAGGCCATTTCGTTCTGCACGACGACGCCCAACTCCGTCGGTGCGGGGGCCATGATGGACTTCTCTGGAACCCTCGGCATGGCAGCCAACGATCTGACCCTGCAGGCCAGCGGCTGTCCGATCAATCAGTTCGGGATCTTCTTCTACGGTGCAAACCAGATCAACATGCCCTTTGGCAATGGTGTGCGCTGCGTGGGTGGCCAGCTATTCCGCTTCCCGCCTGTTTCCACCTCAACGGGCACTGCCAGTTACGCCGTGGACTACGCCAGTCCGCCCCAACCGGCGGGCCAGCTGAGCGCCTATTCCACCTGGAACTTCCAGTACTGGTATCGCGATCCCGTGGCCGGCGGCGCCTTCTTCAACCTGTCCGATGGCCTGGCCATCAGCTTCTGCCCGTAGGCGCAGCCCTCCCGCACTGCTCAGGCGAAGTTGGCGCCCTTGCGGCTGTAGTATTCGGCCAACTCGGTGCGCGTGGCCTGGGACAAAAGGCGCGTGATCGAAGCGCTCCAGTTGCGTCCCGGGGCTCCGCGGCGGGCGTACCAGGCGGCAGCTTCCCGATCGTGTGCGTCTATGGCCGCCAGCACCTCTGCGTCGCTGCCGTAGCGGTCCTGGAAGAGAACGCCGGCCAGGGGCAGGCGCGGGCGCGTGGATGAGCTGTCCGCCGGCGTACCCACGCACAGGCCGAAGATGGGGAAGAGGCCGGAGGGCAGCTCGAGCAGCTCGTCCACGGCCGAAAGGTCGCTGCGCAGACCCCCGATGCAGCAGGTGCCGAGCCCGGCGTCCTCGCAGGCCAGGATCAGGTTCTGGGCGAAGAGGGAGGCGTCGATGACGCCCACCAGGAAGGACTCGAGGTTCGTGGCCAGGGGCAGGCCGGCGCGTTCGTTGACCAGGGCGTGGCGGCGCTGGTCCACGCACAGGACGAAGAAGGCCCCGGCCTCGTGTACCTGGGCCTGGTTGCCACAGAGCTCCGCCAGGCGCTGGCGTTCCCCGGGCGCGGTGACCTGAATCAGGGCGTAGGCCTGGATCGCATGGGAAGTGGCGGCACATTGGGCGGCGGCCACGGCCCGCTTGATGACTGCTTCGGGAACCGGCGCGGGGCTGAAGCGGCGAATGGTGCGATGGCTCGTCATGAGCTCGATGATGTCGTCGGTTTCCTCGTGCATTGGATTGGTTGGGATGAAGGGGGGGCTCGCCCGTGTCAGACGCGCAGGTTGGGGCCGATCTCATGCTGGCTGGCGACCAGCACCTCCACCCGGGCCAGGCCCAGCTCATCCAGAGCCCGGCGGGCGGCGGCCAGGGCCAGCTCCGGAAGGTTGTTCTTTTCGGAGAGGTGGGCGAGTACCAGCGTGTGCAACTGTGGGCCGGCCAGGTACTTGAGCATCTGGGCTCCCTGGGCGTTGGAGAGGTGACCGCCGACACCGGCCACGCGCCGGCGCAGGAGCGGTGGGTAGGGGCCCTCGGCCAGCATGCGCTCGTCGTGGTTGAACTCCAGGACCAACACATGGGCGCCGCTCAGGCGCCGCGCCTGGGCCTCCCGCGGCTCGCCCATGTCCGTCAGGATGACCGCTCGCCGTCCGCCGTGGTCGCAGGCGTAGGCCACGGTGGGATCGCAATCGTGGGGTATGGGGACAGCGGTGGCGGTCAGGGGAGCGGGGGCGCCGGGCGCGAGAGGCTGAGCAGCGGCCGGACACTCGGCCGCACCGTCCTCCGTTTTCGAGCCGGGGCCGGGGAGCGGGACGGGCACACCCGGTCGCAGGGCAGCCAGGCGTGGCGAGCGCGCCGCGCTGCGATTGCGCATCATGGCCTCGGGGCAGTGCAGCAGTGCCTGGTGGCGTTTCGCCAGGATGCCAGAACTACGCGCGTGGTCCAGGTGGGCGTGGGTGACGAGGATGTGCTGAAGGCCCCGGTGGGGGACGCCGGCCACGACCAACCTGCTCGTCATGGCCCGGGCCGTGAGGCCCGCGTCCACCAGCACGCGCGTGTCGTCTGCGCGCAGCAGGATCGAGTTGCCGCCGCTACCGCTGGAAAGGACCTGGAGGTGCACGGGATCAGGGGCGGGGGGCGGCTGGCCGGCGGCGACGGCGGTGCACTAGATGGCCCAGGGCGAAGAGCGTGGCGAGGGCACTCAAGAGCGCACCCACGCGCACGGAGGTCGGTTCGTAGAAGAGGCGTACGACGGCTTCCCCGGAGGGCACCGGCAGGGCCATCAGGGCGTGGTTGGCCGGCGAGACCGCCACATCCTCGCCGTTGACCGTCGCCTTCCAACCCGGGTACCAGGCTTCTGATACGACCAGCCAGCCGCCGTCACCCGCGCTGAGCTTGAAGTCCATGCGGTCCGGCGCCGGGCGCTCGAACTCCAGCCCACCCGCGCGCCAGGGTGTTTCGCTGGACGGGGGCGGCGGCGTGCCGGGTTGCGCCGGGGCTCTTGCCGGTGGCTTCGCGGGTGACTCCACCGATGACTCCACCTGTGACGCTGCCGATGACTCCGCGGGCGTCTCCGCGGGCAACTCCGCCCGGGCCGTCGCCCGGGCTGTCGCCTGGGGCGGCACCACGCAGTAGTCCGCGAGTTGGCTCAGCTGTCCGGAGGTGACCAAGCCGAGGGCCACGGCGCTGGCGGCGCCCTGGGCCCGGGGCACCAGCCAGGCGCTTTCGAGAGAATCCAGATCCGCCGGGGGCAGGCGTCGGTAGATGAAGAAGCGCTCCCGGGCCAGGACCAACTTCAGGCGAGGGTGCTCCAGGGCCCGCGTGCTCAGGAGGCAGGTCACGTGGAAGAGGTCCAGGGCCGGATGGGCGATAACCGTTGGCGTGGAAATGCGGCTGGCGCCTCCGCGGTAGGCGGAGCGCGGATCGATGGCGGTCATGACCTCCACCAGGCGTCGGTTGGGGAACACCGCGTAGGGCAGCAGCTCCTTGGCTCCCCAGGCCGTGGCCAGGTTGGGCCGGGCGAGCTCCAGCACGTCACCGATGCCGCTCGCGCTCTCGTCCAGGCGCAGGACACGGCCTCCGGCGGCGGTGCTTTCGATGGCGGCCATCAGCCCCGAGTCCGGGAAGACCGGCCCGCCCAGGGGGCGCGGGGCCAGGTGTTCCCGGGCACTCAGGAGGCCGTCCGTGCCGAGTAGCAGCAGCCAGGGCACGCAGGGCAGGAGGCGGCGTCGGGTGCGCAGGGCCAGCAGCAGGCCGAGGGCGCAGGCCAGGACACCGCCGGCGGAGAGGAGCGTCAGGCGTTGGGCGGAGTCTGCCAGGCGCGCCGTGATGGCCGGGGCGGAGTCCGGCAGGGCGGTGACGGCCTGTACCTCCGCGGCACTTGTTCCGTGGGTGATGGCCGTGGCTGAAACCCAAGCAGCGTTGAAGAGGCCCCCCGGGCTATCGGCGCTCCCTGTGCCGGCTGTGTTCGCGGCAATCGCGGTGCTGGCTGTGCCGACTGCGCCGGCGTTGGCTGCCTTGTCGATCCGCTGGCCCAGCGCCAGGCCTGCCACGAGGAGTGCCACGGCCAGGGCCAGGGCGCCCTTCAGGGCGCGCCCATGGGTGACGCTCAGGGCTTGGGCTCCGAGGGCCGCCAACCAGGGCCAGGCCACCCAGGCCACGGAGAGGGCGCGGGCCGGGGCGCCGGCGTTGAAGCCCGGCAGGTGGTAGAAGAGGCGCAGGCCCGGCCAGCCCTGGGCGAAGCCGATGGAGGCGAGTAGCAGCAGCAGGGCGGGGGCTGCCCGGCGTGGCCCTGCCAGGAGCCCGGCCAGGGCCAGGATCAGGATGATGGGGCCGGTGTAGAGGTTCCACTCGATGGGGTTGGCCCGGCGGGCGCTTTCGATGCGGCCCGGGGGTGTGGCCCAGACTACTACTGGGTCGATGGTGGGGAGTTGGGTTGGCGCTCCCCCCCTTTGGGGGGGCTGTGGGGGGGGGGAAGACGGCGGGCAAGACGGCGGGCAGAACGGCTGGCGGAACGGCGAGTTGTGGTGAGCCGAAGAGGTTGGCGACGGGCAGGCCGGCGAGGGTGGCCGGGGGTAGGCTCTCGGCCTGGAGATCGGCGGGGGTGCGGCCCTGGCGGGTGGACAGCAAGCTGAGTTCGGCGGTGGGGATCAACTGGACGGCGGCCCCGGCCAGGCCGAGGAACAGCCAGGCGCAGACTCGGACGAGGGCGGGAGCTCCCCAGCCGCTATCGGCGCGCGTGGCGGCCAGCGGGGGGCGCGCCGGGGACGCGCCTGTTCGGCGAAAGGCCGCCCGCCAGCGTGCTCCGGCCAGGGCCTGTCCGCCGGCGTGGAGCAGGACGGCGCTGGCTGCGAAGAGGGCAATGGGGGGAAAGCCGGCCAGGAAGGAGAGGGCGGTGAAGAGGAAGAGCAGCGCTCCGGCCCCCGGGCGGCGGCGGGCCAGGCCCTCGGCGGCCCACAGGCTCCAAGGGAGGTAGAGGGCGGCGTCCACCTTGACGCCGTAGTGCAGGTTGGCGATAGCGAAGGCCCCGGCCTGGATGGCAATGGCGCCCACCAGAGCCGGGCCTCCGCCCAGTCCCACGCGCCCGAGGAAGAGGGCCATGCCGAGGCCCGCCAGGAAGAGGGCCAGCATGGCGGCCCAGGCCCCGGCGAACTCCGGCGGCAGAACCAGGTTGATCAGGTTGGGCGGATAGAGGAGGCCGGCCACGGAGCCCGCGGCCAGGGGGGCGCCGAGTCCAGCGGCGGGATCCCAGAGGGGAGCCACGCCGGCCCGGGCGCTCTTGCGGGCGGCCAGCCAGTCCGTGAGGATGGGGGAGAGGCGGTCCGAGGCCAGGATGTTGGCGCCCCGGGCGGCGGTCTCCGCCAGGACGGGATCCTCTATGGAGAGCGGCGCGAAGCTGGCCGGATGCTGGGGCAAAAACCGTTGACCGGGGAGCAGGCCGGGGCCAACGAAGAACAGGGGCAGGACCAGGAGCCAGCCCCAGGGGAACCCGCGTGTGTCAGCGGCGGGCCTCGTGACCGGGTGAGCGGGGGGCCGGAGGCCGCTCGCGAGGGGGGGAGCAGTCGAGGGAGCCGGGGGGGGGACAGGGGGGGGGGCAGGGGCCTGGACCATCC
>DASCNH010000165.1:0-6638 GCA_036011365.1 Planctomycetota bacterium
GAAGTGGGTGGTGCCGTCTTTGAACGGGGCGCGCAGCTCATGCACGAGCCTGCCCTGCTCGTTGAGGGACAGCCGCAGGGATGAGAGAGGCGGGCGTGTGATGTAGCGACACAGATGCTCTAGGCGCGAGCCCTCCCCATTCGCCGCGACAGTGGCCGCGGGTTTGAGGGTCGTCCAGTCAGGGAATGCAGAAACCCGGGGCGACCCTGGCAGCCCTCGCCCGGTCCCAGTGGAGATGCAGCGCCGCCCGACCCGGATAGAGCTCGCAGGGGCCTGGCAGGAGACCCTGGACGCCATCTGGCCCCGGAGCTGTCGCCTGTGCGGCGCCGGGGCGGAGGACGGTATCGCCTGCGCCGCCCACCGCCTGCCCAGCGCGCCGCCCGGACCGCGCTGTGGTCGCTGCGCCGCGGCCCTGGCCAGCTTCCTGCCGCCGGGCGCTGCCTGCCCCGCCTGCCGCCACCGTCCGCCGCCCTGGGATTGTGCCATGGTCCTGGGTGACTACCGCAGTCAACCGATCCTGCGCGAGTGGATCCTGCCCCTCAAACACGGCGGGCGTCGGGATCTGGCCGAGGTCCTGGGACGCGCCCTGGCCCAGCTGCTGCGGGAGCGTGGCGCGCCCGCCGCCGCAGAGCAGCCCCTCCTTGTCCCGGTTCCCCTCCATCCCTGGCGTCGCCTGGAGCGCGGCCATGATCAGGCGCGGCTCCTGGCCGCGGCCCTCTCCGCCGCCAGCGGTATTCCCTGGCAGCCGCGCCTGCGGCGCATCCGGGACACGCCGCCCCAGGGGGAACCATGGGCGCCGCCCCGGGCCAAGAACGTGCGCGCCGCCTTCGCCCTGGCCGCCAGCCCACTCAAGCTCCCCCGCGAGCTCCTGGGGCGCGCCCTGCCCCGCCTGGCGGCTGCTGGCAAGCCCGGACGCCGGGCCAGCCTTCCCCGGCCCCTGGCCGGCCGCACAATCCTGCTGGTGGACGATGTTATCACCTCCGGCACCACCGCGGCGGCCTGCAGCGCTTGCCTGCGCCGGGCCGGGGCCCGGCGCGTGGAACTCCTGGCCCTGGCCCGGGCTGGGGCTTGAATGTCCCCCTCCCTGGACCGCGCTCGCCTGCGTCCCGCATTCCGTGCGGGCGGCCGGGAGCCTGCGCGGGATGGGGGAGCTCGGTGTGAATCCTGGCTAGCGCCCTTGCCAGGCTTCGAGGCCGGCCTCCAGGCGCGCCAGACCTTCAACTAGCGTGGCCTCGGGAACACCGCAGCCGATGCGCAGGTGGCCCGGGGCGTTGAAGAACTCGCCCGGCGTGACATCGACGCCGTGCTCGGCCTGCAGGTAACGCACCAGGGCGCGCGTATCCGTGGCGTCCTTGACGCGCGGGAAGGCGATGATGCCGAACTCAGGCAAGACCGCGTCCACCAGGGGCGAGGATGCGAGCCAGCGCCTCCAATGGGGGCGCGCCTCGGCTTCCACGCGCCGCAGGGGCTGGGTCAAGGTCGGCAGGGCGGAGAGGGCGCGCAGACCGGCTTCGATGGTCATCGAGGCCGGATTGACATAGGCGAGATTGGCCATGTCCTCGAGGTGCGGCCGCTCGTCGATTAGTCCGCTCCCGAGAATCATCCAGCCGATGCGCAGGGCACCCAGGCCGTAGGCCTTGGTCAGGCTGCCGATGGAGACCGCGTTGGGCGCCAGCTCGAAGGCGTGCACGCGCCGCTCCGGCGGCACGTACTCCATGTAGATCTCGTTGCAGATCAAGAGGCCGCCGCCGGCGCAGTTGCTCTCATCAGCGGGCCCGGCTGTATCGGCCGCCACGGCGGCCAAGAGGGCGATGGTCTCCGGCGGCACCAGGACGCCCGTGGGATTGGAGAGGTTCGAGAGGAAGATGTGCCCGGGGCCAGCACCCCGGCGTTCGAGTTGGCGGCCCTCCGCCAGGGCCCTGGCCGCCTGGGCGGGGTCCGGCTGCCAGGCCGCTTCAAAGCTGCGTTCGAGGGCCACGGTGGTGGCGCCCAGGTGGTCGGGCAGGGCCCGAAAGGGCTCGTAGGAGGGAGTCTCCGCGCAGACTCGTGTCCCCGGGCGGAACCAGCGCAGGCCCGCCACCAACATGGCGGCGGAGGCGCCGGGGACCATCAGGACACGGGCCGGGTCCACATCGAAGAGCTCCGCCAGGCGCGCCTCGATGCCCTCCGGACCCAGGTGCCCGAGCTCCGGCAGCCAGGGGTCGCCGAGGAAGGCCTGGTCCGGCGCGGGCATGCCCGATTGGGCCAGGCAGTAGGGGGAGAGGAAGGACTCGGTCTTGGCCCACTTCATGTAGGGGAAGCGGAGGCAGGTGTCGGAGGCGGTCATGGGAGGAGGCTCGGGGTGGGAGGCGGCAACGCTGCACATTCTACGTCGGCGCGGCCTTGGATCTCGCGCTTCAGGATCTCTAGGATGCCCCTGTCCCCGGTGATTGGCGCGGCGCCCGCCGCCCGCGACCGGAGGCGAACCCCGGCGGCCCCCTGGCGGGCTGTCCGTGAATCGGGATCACACCATGGCAAACCACTCATCGATGAAGAATCTCACCCGCTCCCTGTCCGCCTGTTTGACCGGCGTCCTCGTCGTCTCCTCCGCCGCCCTGGCCCAGGCCCCTGGGCCGGAAGTTCCGGCTCCTGTCGCTGCCCAGGAAACCGTGCGCTATGCCCGTGTCGGCGCCGAGGGCATTTCCGTCCTCAACATCCCCGACGGCAAGGGGCTGCCGGTCAAGCGCATCAAGGCCGGAGGTCTGATGCGCGTACACCGGGTCAGCGCCGCCTTTGCGGAGGTGGAGGTTCCCGGCGGCCTGGAGGTCTGGGTCTATGGGCGCTACCTCAAGCCCGTGGGAGTCGTCGGCGAGGGTGGCTACAGCGAGCTGATGGACGTGGTCGGTGACGGCGTCAACATGCGCCCGCGGCCGGAGGCCATCACCGGGCACTTCCCCCTGGGGCAGCGGCTGAAGCGCGGCCAGCGCGTGCGCGTCATCGGGCGCTGCAATGCTGAGCTGCCCGCCGCCGAGGATTGGTTCCATATCTTCTCGCCCACGGGCGTGCGCGGTTGGGTGCGTGCCAAGCAGATGACCGTGGCCGGCAAACCGGAGGGTGCCGACTGGCAGGCGGAGTGGACCGCCGCTGACGCGCTGAACGCGGTGACAGTCATGGACAAGGGCGGTCAGCAGACGCCAGCGTCCACCGCAGGGGAGAGCGATCCCGTGGCGCAGGCCATGGCGACGGCGGAGACTCTGTGGAGCGCGGCTCGGGCTGAGCGCACGGCGGGCAACACGAACATCAATTGGGCCGCGGTGAATACTGCCTACGAGGAGGTTGTGGCCTTGGATGAGCAGGGAGCCGCCGGCCGTCTGGCCACCGAGCGTATGCTGTGGATTGACGCCCAGCAGGAAGTCGCGCGCCTGCGCCTTGATCTCCTGGAGGAACACGAACGCCGCATGGCCGAGGCAGAGGCCCTGCGCGACGAGATGCGCCTGGCCAGCTTGGCCCGCGACCCGCTCTGGGGGCGCTTCCGCAGCCGTGGCTGGCTGGAAAAGACCAAGAACGCGGCGGGCGATGAGCTGTGGCGTTTGATCTGGGGCGGCAGCGCCGTGGCCGAAGTTGGCTGTTCCAGCGGCCGCTACGACCTGGAGCTCTTTGCGGGCTTTGAGGTGGGGGTGATGGGCGCGACCCTGGCGCCGGCCACTCCCTCCGCACCGGCCTGCATCGATGTGACGCGCATCGAGGTCATCTCGAGTCGCTATCGCTGATGCGGCGTGGGCGGGTGCTTGGGCACTGACTGAGCACTGACCAGGCGCGGTCCAGGCAGGCCTAGGCCTCCACGGCCGGGGCGTAGGTGGTGCGCAGCTGCTCCAGGCCGCCGACCTCGATGGCCTGGCGCATCTTTGCCATCAGGCCGTGGAAGAAGGTCAGGTTGTGAATCGAGAGCAGCGTGCCGGCGAGCATCTCCCCGGCCTTGCACAGGTGACGCAGGGTGCCCCGGGAGTACTGGCGACAGGCCAGGCAGGGGCATTCGGCATCTATGGGGTCGGTTGAGTTTTGCCAGCACCTGTTGCGCAGGTTGAGCTTGCCGGCGCGCGTGAAAACCTGGTGGTTGCGGCCGTGGCGTGTGGGCGTGACGCAGTCGAAGAGATCCACTCCGAGGGCCACGGCATCGAAGAGATCGCGGGGAGTGCCCACGCCCATCAGGTAGCGCGGGCGGTCCGCCGGCAGATAGGGGACGGAAGCGGAGAGGGCGGCGGCCATGGAATCGCGTTCTTCGCCGACGCTGACGCCGCCCACGGCGTAGCCCGGGAGGTCATGGGCGCAGACCGCTTCCACCGAGGCGCGGCGCAGGTCCTCGAAGGCGCCGCCCTGGACAATGCCGAAGAGGGCCTGGCCGCGATCCTCGCCGCCGTGGGAGCGGTGCCAGGCCACGCACTCATCCAGCCAGCGGTGGGTGCGCTCGCTGGCGGCGGATACCTCGGCGCGGTTTGTTGGATCAGCTGGGCAGTGGTCGAAGGCCATGGCCACATCTGCGCCCAGGGCGGCCTCGATCTCCATCACGCGCGCGGGTTCGAGGCGCACTTCCGATCCGTCGAGAACGGACTTGACGGTCACCCCGGCGTCGTCGATGCGGCAGCGGTGTCCGAGGCTGAAGACCTGATAGCCGCCGGAGTCCGTCAGGATCGGTCCGTCCCAGGCCATCAACCGGTGTAGTCCGCCGAGTTCGCGGACGGTCTCGTGGCCCGGCCTGAGGTGCAGGTGGTAGGCGTTGGCCAGGATCATGGTGGAACCCGTGGCGCGGATTTGATCCGGGGTCAGGCCCTTGAGCGAGCCGTAGGTGCCCACGGGCATGAAGGCCGGGGTCTGGACCGGGCCGTGGGGGGTGGTAAAGGTGGCGGTGCGCGGGCCGCGGGCTTGGGTCTGGTGGGTGACCTCGAATGTGAAGGGGGAGGTCATCCTCTGGGAGTTGGGTTCTCTGCTTGGCCGCTTGGGGCTTGGGATGGGGGGGAGTATTGGCGCTCGGGGGTTGGTGAGCTTGGGGCCGATGCGAGGTCGTCGGCGATGCGCGGGACGTGACCGGAGGCGGAGAGCTGGGAAGAGGAGATGCCCTTGACAAGGGAGCCGGGGTAGTAGTGGGTCAGGATGCGGGTGGCGGGCCAGCCCTGAACGGCGCGATCGTGGGAGCCGGTCTGGCACAGGCCGACGCCGTGACCGCGGCCCCGGCCGCGCAGGAGCAGTCCGGCGCTGATGGGCTTCCCCGGATGGGGCCAGGTGGCGGTGATCCAGGCGCTGGCGACCTGGCGGGAGCCGAGGCGGCGGCGGAACTCCTCCAGGGTAATGGTCGTGCGGCCCCGGGTGCCGGTCAGCTCGATGCTCAACCAGCGGCCGGCGGGGCTCAGGTCCGTGGGCCTGAGGGAGAGAATGCGGCGCCCGAGCTCCAGCTCTCCGGCCAGGGAGACCAGGTCCCGGGCGGGGATGGTCGTGGACCAGGTCACCGGACGCGCGCTGTGCCCGGCGCCAGCTGCGCCGCTCTCCGGGGCCCGGGCCCGGGTGGCGCAGGGCGCGCAGGCGACGGCTTCGATGGGGGGGCCGGGGCTGGCGGGGAACTGCTCGTGGAGGGCCGCGGTGCGCCCGCCACAGGTGGCGTGGAAACGGGCGTCGAGCAATCTACCTCCTTTAATGAGAACGCTGCCGGCGGTGCGCTCCACGGCGGCGGCCAGACGTCGGGCGACCCGGCGCGAGCCGTCTGAGTCCTCCGGCACGAAGGCGCCTCGGTAGGCCTGGTCCCGCGTGTCGCTCCACAGGAAGGCGGTGGCCGGGTCGCGGCGCCGGGCCAGCATGGAAAGGGCGTAGGTGCGGGCGGCGATGGCCTGGGCCTCCAGCTCTGCGGGTTCCGCCGACCAGAGGATCAGTTCGCCGGCCAGGACGCCGGACACGTAGTCCTCCAGGGGCACCAGATTTGTGATGGAGAGACCGCCTTCCGGGCGCAGTTCGACGCTCAGGGTGCCGGGATAGGGTCGCTCATCCAGGGTCAGTGATCGGCCCGGGGCCGGGCGGAAGTGCAGCTGCGCCGCCGCCGCGCCCGTGGTTGCTCGCAGCACCGCCGCGGCGCGCTCGATCGTGACCGTGCCCCGGCGCGTGCCGGCGATGGTGACCGCTTCGCTGCCCTCCCAGGGGGCCAGGCGCACGGGAATGGGGCCGAGGAAACGGGCGAAGGTCATCCCGCCGGCGTCGCTGGGCGTTGCGCCGGAGAAGGCGGGGGCCGGGGAAGGGACGCGCCCTCGGTCGCCGCCCAGGCTGGCACGTGATCCGGCACAGGCGACGCAGAAGAGGAGGCCGGCGCTGGCGAGGACCTGCGCCAGGTTGGCATTCATCAGTTGAAGAGGCCGCCGAACGCCTCCGGGGCGCCACCGGCGCCGCGGACATCGGGGGGCGGCTCAACACCGACGCGCTCGCAGCCGGCGGCGGTGATTACGCGTCCCCGGGCGGTCTTGCGCAGGAAACCGCAGCGCAGGAGGTGTGGCTCGAAGACCTCCTCGAGGGTGTCCTCGCTCTCGCCAACCGTGGCGGCGATGGTCTTCAGGCCCACGGCGTCGTTGGGGGTCTGGGCCAGGCAGCGCAAGATCTGTCGGTCCATTTCCTCCAGGCCCCAC
>DASCNH010000166.1:0-10959 GCA_036011365.1 Planctomycetota bacterium
GCTGAAACCCGGTGAAGGGCGGGCGCGTTCCCTCAGCGTCGGTGGAAGGCGCGGTCCAAATCAGCGCGCGTAAAGCGCACACGGGTCGGGCGGGCGTGGGGACAGGTCTGATCGTGTCCCAGTTCCCGGGCGCGCCGCAGCAAGCTTCTGATTTCCTCCTGGTCGAGTTCATCTCCGCTCATCACCGAGGCGCGACAGGCCGCCCTGTGCAGCACCTCCTCCAGGAGTTCCTCGGCCTGGGGCGCGCGTCCGCGGCTGGCCACCACCTCGATGATGTCGCGCACCAAGCCTGCGCTGTCCACCCGGCGCAGGCGCGCCGGCAGGGCCTGCACCGCCAGGGTGCCCTCGCCGAACTGCTCCAGCTCCACCCCCACCGAGCGCAGGGCCACGAGATGCTCGGCCAGGCGAGCCAGATCCGCGCGCCCCACTTCCACCAGCTCGGGCACCAAGAGCTTCTGGCTCTCGATAGTGCCCGCGGCCAGATCACGCCGCAGCTCCTCGAAGGTCACGCGCTCGTGCAGGGCGTGTTGGTCGATGATTTCAAAACCCTCGGGCAGGGCGCGCAGCAGGAAGGTGCGGTCCACCTGCAGGAAGGGGCCGGCAAAGTTGTCCCGGGCCCGCCAGGCGTCTGTGTCCCCACTCGCGCCGGAGGGAACATCAGCCGATCCAGCCGGCGTGGGGGCCGCCAGCGGCGGCAGGGCCGCCACATCCGCGCCGGCGACCTCGCGCACCTCCGCCGGAGACCCCGCCGCAGGATGCCCCCCCGTCCCCCCAGTCCCCCCAGTCCACGGGTAGCTCCGGGCCAGGGCGCCCGGGTCCGGCAGCAGCGCCCCGCTCTCCCCGGCGCCTGCCTCGCGCCGCCGCGCGATATCCACGAGGCGCTCCCCGGGCGTGGCCAGGTCGGTGCCCTCGATGGCCGCGCGCAGGGTGCGCACAAGAAACGAGAACAGACGGCGCTGTTCCCGGAAGCGCACCTCGGACTTGGCCGGGTGCACATTCACATCGACGGCCTCCGGCGGCAGATTCAGATGCAGGAAAGCCACCGACTGGCGGCGCTCCTCCAGGGAGCCGCGCCAGGCCTCGCGCAGGCAGGCCACCAGCACGCGGTCGCGCAGAAAACGACCGTTCAGGAACCACATCTGACGCGAGGTGTCCCGGCGGGCAAAGTGTGCCGGGGCGATGAAGCCGGAGAGGTGCACGGGGCCGTCAGCGCCCTTGACCTCCACCAGGGCCTCGGCCAGTTCGGCGCCGAAGGTACGCCGCACCCGGGCGCGCAGGTCCATGGAGGCCTCCACATCGTAGACGCGCTTTTCGTCGTGGGTGACAACAACCCCCACGCCCGGGTGGGCCAGGGCCAGGCGTTGGACCACATCCAGGCAGCGGGCCAGCTCCGTCGAGGTGCGCTTCAGGAAACGCCGCCGGGCCGGCGTGTTGAAGAACAGATCGCAGATTTCCACCTGGGTACCGGTCGGGCCACCGGCCTCGCTGACCGGGCTCTGGCGTCCGCCGTTGACCTCCACGCGCCAACCCACAGCTTCACCGGGTGGCCGTGAAAAGATCGAACAGCGGGCCACGGAACCCATGGAGGCCAGGGCCTCGCCGCGGAATCCGAGGCTGGCAATGTGGTCCAGGTCCTCCAACTGGCGCAGCTTGCTTGTGGCGTGGGCCCGGAAGGCCAGGGCCAGGTCCTCCGCGCCCATGCCGCGCCCGTCGTCGGTGACGCTGATGCGCCGGGCACCACCCTCCATGAGGTCCAGGCGGATTTGGCCGGCCCCGGCGTCCAGGGCGTTCTCCAGGAGCTCCTTGACCACCGATGCCGGGCGTTCGATTACCTCCCCGGCGGCGATCTTGTCCCGCAGGACATCCGGTAGGAGCGCGATGCGCGCGGCGGACGGTGTCTCCTGGTCAGTTTCAGTGGCCATGGCGTGATTCTACACCAAGCGGCCGCCAGCGCCGCGCATGGCCGGCCTTTGCCCCCGGCGCTCAGCGGCGGGTGGCACTCCGGCGCCGCCGCCAGCGCAGGGCGAAGGCGCTGAAGTCGCCGGCGTCCACGGTGCCAGAGCGCCGCGTGCAGCGTTCCAGGGCACCCAGATCGCGCAGCATGCTCTCCCACTCGTGCGCATCCCTCTGCCCCGTGCGCGTGGCGAAGGCCGCCCGAGCCTGGGGCCAAGTGGGCACTCCGGCGCGGCTGGCAGCCTCGCCTTCGTCAAGCCCCTGGGCCAGGGCCGCTGCCCCGGTCCGCGACTCGCGCACCTTGCCATTCAGGGCCGCCAGCAGCAGTTGCACGCTGGCCCCCGCATCGCGCTTGCGGCCCCCGCCCTTCTCCTCGAAGCCCGAGGTGAAGAGGGATTCGAGGCCCGCCAGGGCCCGGGGCAGGTCGCCCAGGACGATGCTCTCGGCCACGTCAAAGGGCGAGGCGCTGGCATCCCACCCGACGACCTCCGCCAGCTCGCGCTCGCCACCCCGGCGCAGGCGTTCCAGTTGATCGTCGAGCGCGGCCAGGCGATTGCCCGTGGCGGCGGCCACGAAGGCGGCCTGGTCGCGGTTGAGCGTGACCTCCTTCTCCCGGGCGCGGTCGAGGATCCAGCGCACGAGCTCCGTGGAGCGCGGGTCCGCATTGGGCGACCAGGGCGGGGGCGAATCCCACAGGCGGCGGCACTCGACCACCGTGCCACCGGCGCCGGCCAGGGCCTTGGCCACCTTGCTGTCCTTGCGCAGGGTCTCCGCATCCAGAACCAGGCCCCCGCCCCCGGCGCCATCCGTGCCGCCGGCCTTGCGGGCCAGGAAGGCGATCAGGGCCCGGCCCACGGAGTCAGCCAGACCGGCTCGCACCTTACCGGCCAGGAGCTTGCCGGCGTTGCGCAGGACGACGCAGCGTTCCACCGCGAAGAGCGGCGCGGCGGCCAGGTCGTCGAGCAGGGCCGCCGAGTTGAACTCGCTGTCACCGGCGTCATGGGTGCTGACCTCCGCCCCGCGCTCACGGGCCGCGGCGCGCAGGAGCTCCACGGCCTGGAAGCGGAAATAGGGTTCATCGCCGCGCACCAGGACACCGGCCGGCGCGGGCTCGGCGGCCAGGGAACGAGCCAGGCTCCCCAGCACATCCGGCGGGTACTCCTTGCCGCCCGACCCTCCGCGGGACTTCTTCTTGGTTGTCTTCTTGCGCGCTGCCATTGTGTTCTGCTGGTCCGCCTCAGGCCATGTCCAGGGCCAGGCCCAGGAAGAGCGCCACGGACACCCAGCCGTTGATCGTAAAGAACGCCGCGTCCACGCGGGAGAGATCATCGGGGCGCACCAGGCGGTGCTCCCAGACGAGCAAGACCGCTGCCAGGGCCAGGGCGCCCAGGAAGGGACCGCCCAGGCCCGCCAGCAGGGCCGTGGCTCCGAGGGCGACCACGGTGAGAACGTGCAGGGCACTGGAAATGCGCAGGGCCGCGGCCACGCCGAAGCGGGCGGGCACCGAGTGCAGGCCGGCCCGGCGGTCGAAGTCCGCGTCCTGGCAGGCGTAGATCAAATCGAAGCCCGCCACCCAGGTCCAGACCGCCAGGGCCAGGGCGATGACGGGCCAGGCCTCGCCATTCACGCTGCCCCGCACGGCCACCCAGGCGCCCAGGGGCGCCAGGGCCAGGGCCAGGCCCAGGGCTCCGTGGGCGAGCCAGTGAAAGCGTTTCACCAGGCTGTAGCCCAGCAGCACCACCAGGACCGGCACGGCGAGGTAGCCGGCCAGGGGGTTCAGGGCGGCCGCCGCTGCGCTGAAGATGACGGCGGAGAGAAGCACCAGGAGTCCCACGGAAAGGGGGCTGAGGACGCCGGCGGGCAGCTCCCGCCCCGCCGTGCGCGGGTTGCGCCCGTCCAGGCGCCGGTCGACGAGGCGATTGAATCCCATGGCCGCCGTGCGCGCGCTTACTGCGCACAGGATGATCAGCAGACAAACGCTGGGAGCAGGCGGGCCGTCCGCCGCCAGCCAGGCACCGCAGAGGGCAAAGGGTAGGGCGAAGACGGAATGGCCGAAGCGCACCAGGTTCAGCCAAGGCGCCAGCGCGCGCTTCACCGGGCACTCTCCGAGGGCGCCTCTCCTCGGGGTGCCTCTCCCCGGAGCGCTTCCTCTCGGGGCGCTTCCTTCCGGGTCGCTTCCTTCCGGGTCGTCAGGATCCGCGATTCGGTGCCGGCCTCCGGGGGAGGCTCGCTGATGCTGGACCAGGGCAAACACAATCCGTGCTCCAGGCCCAGGCTGTCGAGCATCTTGCCCACCAGGCCGGACACCAACTCATCCAGGCCGCCGGGATGCTGATACCAGCCCGGCATGGCGGGCATGATCGTGGCACCCAGACGTTTGAGGCGCAGCATGTTCTCCAGGTGTATCTCGGAGAGGGGCGTCTCGCGGGGCACGATCAGGAGCGGACGCCCTTCCTTGAGAGCCACGTCGGCGGCGCGCTCCACCAGGTTGGAGCTGAAGCCGGCGGCCACGCGGGCCAGGGTGCCCATGCTGCAGGGTACGAGCATGACGGCGCCCAGGCGCGTGGTGCCCGAAGCCGCCGGGGCCCCCACCTCACTCGCTGCCCATGATGCCACGGCGGCAGCTGGTGCTCCGGCCAGCTCCTCCAGGGCCTGCGCCGACAGGCGGCCGTCGTCGTCCGCGGTGATGCCGAGTTCGTGGTCCAGCACCTGCGCTCCGGCGCTGGTCAGGGCCAGGTCCACGCGGTGCCCGGCGGCCAGGAGGGCGCGCAGCAGGGCGCGCGCATATACATGGCCACTGGCTCCGGTGATGCCGAGGAAGAAGCGTGTCATAGGAGTACTCCCGGTCCCGCGCCCAGGAGCAGCCCCAGGTTGAACAGGGCGTGGGCCCAGGCTGCCACACCCGGACCCCTCCAGCGGAAGAGGAGTCCCAACAGGATGCCCGCGGTCAGCCGCCAGGTGAAGACTGCGGGTTCAAAGGACTCGCCGCCGGAGCCAATCAGGCCCGGGAAATGGGCCAAGACGCTCTCCAGGTGCAGGGCAGCAAAACACAGGGCGGAGCCGAGCAGACCGACGGCTTCGCCGCTCAGGGTGGCCAGGCGCGGCCCGCAGCCCAGCAGCAGGGTTGCGCGGCGCAATCCGAGCATCAGCAAGCCATAGAGCAGGACGCGGCAGAGGAGCTCCTCCCAGGCCCCGGCCGCGGCCACCAGGGCCGCGATGGGAAGCGAGGGAACCGGTCCGCTGCCAGCCGCCTCGCCCAGGCGCCCGGCCAGGGGCGCGAAGGCGCCGCCGCTGGCCTGGACCCCGTGGCCGAGGGATTCCAGCAGGGCAGCGATGGGAACGCCGAGAGCCAGCAGCACGGGGCCGAGGGCGACGGCGCCCAGGACGCCCTCCCCGATTCGACGTAGGACTCCCGGGAGCAGGGGTATGCCCTGCAGCGAGAGGCGCAGGGCTGCTCCAGCCAAGACCACCAAGAGGAGCAGGCGGCGGGCCCAATCCCCCGCCGCCCCGGCCGGTTCGAGTCCCAGGAAGATCAGCGCCTGGGCCGCACTGCGTCCGGACTGGGGAGCCCACAGGAGGGCCGCCTCACCCATCACAAGCAGTGGCCCCATGGCCAGCAGCCCCAGGGCCAGACCCTTTTCAGGTTTGGCCGCGGGTGCCCGCTGCTCTTCCTCAGAGCGCCGCATCGTGGGCATCTTCCCCGGGCAGCGAAGGGACACTTCCCCAGTGCAAACAGGCGATGCCGCCGGTCAGGAGCTGGTGGCCGCAGTCGACCAGCCCCGCCTCTTCGAACTGGCGCTGGAAGTCCGGCGCGGACGGCCAGGCCAGCACCGTGCGCGGCAGGTAGCTGTAGGCACCAGCGTCCCGGGATATCAGGCGTCCCAAGAGCGGCAAGAGGCGCGTGAAGTAGAAGCGGTAAAGCCAACCCATGGGGCCGGGGCCGGGCACGGTGAACTCCAACACGACCACGCGGCCGCCGGGGGCGACGACGCGGGCCATCTCCTCCAGGCAGCGCCCGGGCTGCGCCACATTGCGGATGCCAAAGGCCACCGTGCAGGCCCGCACGCTGGCGGCGGCGAGGGGAATGGCCAGGGCATCGCCCTGGGCAAAGATGCCCGGGGCGTGCTGTTCGCGGACCTTGCCCGGAGCGCGCGCCAGCATGGGATAGGTGAAATCAATACCCAGGGCCGGCGCCCCCCGCCCGCGCAGCTCCAGGGCCAGGTCTCCGGTCCCACAGCACAGATCCAAGAGCGGTAGATCAGGGGCAGTGGCCAGGGCCAGGTCCGCGGCCCGGCGTCGCCAGCGCCGGTCAACTCCCAGGGACAGGACGCGGTTCAGGAGGTCGTAGGTCCCCGCGATGCGGGAGAACATGGAACGGACCTGGGTCGCTTCGGGCACGGGAAGGGTGATCTCTTGGGCGGTGCTGACAGCGGCTCATACAAAGCCGCCGGCACATCCCCAAAGGGCCGTGCCGGCGGCTGTTTCGAGGATCTGGATGGGGCTACTGCCGGAAGTAGTCCACCAGCACATTGCAGTCTGCGGCGGGCACCGATTGGATGCCCTCCTGGTAGGCGTTGGTGTCCGCCCGTCCCAGACCGGTGGCAGCGATGTTGAGCACATCTACGACGCCACCTTGGTTGGTGGAGGTGGGCACCGCCAGGAACATATAGGTGGGCTCGTTGGTGTTGATGGCTCCACCGGGCACCGGGCGCACCAGGTTCTTGCCGTTGGCGGGCAGGGGTTGGCCGGCGCTCCAGGTGGTGAAGTAGTTGGGCGTACCAGCCAAATTGCGCATGCTGTCGAAGGCCATATCGACGGGGATACCGGAGATGACCTCCTCGCCGATGGACTTGGAAATGCCGATGTACATGTCCCGGTACTGGGGAATCGTCAGGGAGGTCAGGTTGAGGGGCAACTGGCCGGCGATACCGCTTTGGATGGCCAGGTTCGTGACGGCCCCTTCACCGTAGTCCCCGGGCTCCTCGGTCACCATGTCGATGGGACCCTCGTGCAGGACCCACACGCCACCATCCAGGTTGATGTGATCCGGCTGCAGGGTCTTCGGGTTGCGGAAGTCGAAGGAGGCGATGCCGATCACATCGTCATAGCCCCAACCGTTGACCGTGTTGGGTCCCGACTCGAAGATCGCGATGTGTCCAGTGCGGTTGATGATCCAGCCGAAGTACACGTTGCGAAAGAAACCGAAGTTGGCCTGGCGCGGCGTGATGACCACATCAAAGGGCTGGGAGAGCTGTGAACTGACCACCTTGCGCACATCCAAGGAGTGGGCCGAGATGACCGAGACCGTGCTATCCCCTTCGTTGCAAACGAGGATATCCTCGTTGCCCGGATCCCAGGCGATACCCCGCGGACGGGTCCCCACCACAACCGCCTTGACGATCTTGTGGAAGGAGGCGGAGGAGGGGTCGATGTCCAGGAAGGAGACCAGGTTGGAGGCCTGGCTGCTGATGGCCAGGAAGTCCAAGTTGGGCCCCATGGCCAGGGCCGTGGGGTCGTCGAGGTCAATGCGATCCACCACGGTCATGCGGTTGGAGTTAATCACAACCACCTCGTTGCGGCTGCGGTCAAGCATGTAGAGGAACTGCCCCACCTGCTGGCGGATCATGTAGTCGAAACAGGCGCTGATCTGCAGGGCCTGGGGCGAGGGGCCGAGGAAGTGGGCATTCTGCTCACTGGTCAGGAGCCCGGAGGGCGGCTGGCCCATGGCCGGGTTGCCAAAGGGGTTGCCGGGCCCGAGCAGGTTGGTCACGCCGTTCGCCACCGTATCGATGGCCGTGGGTTCCTGGCCGTTCAAGAAGGGGGAGACACAGGGCGGCGGGAAGATCAGGGGCGGCGGGTTGGGATGCGGTGCCCAGGAGATCAGGTTCTCATAGCCCGCCAGGGAGCCACCAAACTGGCCCGGCTGTACCGGAGTCAACGTGTTGCCATTCATCACGGCCTGGATCAGTTTCTTGCCGTCGAAGGCACACAGGTTGCCACCGGTGGACTGGCAGCCGAAGGGGGCCGGACCGTTGTTGAAGGTCGTGTCCAGGGCGTGGCCGATCATCATGTCGCCCACTGAGGAAACCAGGGGGGAACCGAGCACCAGATTGCTCAGATTCGAATCCAAGGTCATGGTAAAGACACCCGCCGAACCGCCGTTGATTGTGCAGTTACCCGGCTGCAGGGGGGGGATCAGCGCGGAGCCCTGGAGCTTGAGGTTCGGGTTGTTCGGGTAGTTCGACCAGCCCTCCGTAAAGACCTGGTAGGAGGGGTCATAGGTGGGGTCGCCCGTGCCGGCTCCAAAGCCGTTGAGGTCGATGACGGACAGACCCGGATTCGCACCGAAGCGGGCAACCGTGATGGTGTCCGGGGCCACGGGGGCATTGACCACGCCGGGGCCCACACCGGTTTCAAACCAGGTCTGAGGCGAGAGGGTGTTCGCGTTGCCACTGATGGAACCCGTGTCCGGATCGACGATCCAGGCCAGGTCCTCGAACATGGATGAGTTGACGATGACATCCACGGTGCTGAAGGTACCGCAGGTGAGGAAATCGGGGCCCGTGCCCGGGAAGTTGAAGGCGGGCACGAGATCCCAGGTCGAGAAGTCGTAGATGCTGGCCGGCTGAATACCGTAGGGCACGTTGACCCGGGAGGCATCCGGACCAAACTGGAGCAGGATGGAAGAGCTGGTTCCGGGGGGGGTACCGTCCTCGATGGTGCTCAGGGTCAGGGGTTGGATGGGCTCGGTGAACTCGACCCGAACCATGGTGGTGGGATCCACCTCCGTGGCCCCGGAGCCGGGGGTGATGACCGGGTTGTTGCTCGGGGGCGGCGTGCGCATGACCTCCGGGGTCAGGGTGTCCTCGCCCACGGTGGCACAACCCAGGGCACTGGCCACCAGGTACTTGCCATTGACCGCACGCACGGCGGTGGAGATGTTGATGCGGATCTGGCTTCCGCTGGGGAAGGTCTCGTGGGTCGAGAGATCGTCATCCGTATCGACCACGAAGACGAGGGTGTTCGGAGACACCAGGAGAGTCGAACCCTCGAAATTTCCCTCCGTGCCCGGGAAGCCGACTCCCGGCGTGGCGCCCTCCACATCCTCGGCTACGGGTTTGCCGGTGCCGTCCAGGGTGACCCAGGTCTGCAGGGCCAACTGGGGCGGATCGGATTGGGGCGTGCCGCTGTAGGTTTCACCGTTCAGTAAGACGCGTCCGGTGAGCGCCGTTGACTCGCCTGAGAAGGGGTCGAGGGCGGTGACCGTGATAGCCCCGGTGAAACCGGAGTTGGCCTGGGCCGCCGGCGAGGGATCGAGCACCGAACCGATATCGAGGGGCTGGTCGAAGCGCGCGAAGACGAAGTGGTTGCCGGGGGCATTGCTCGGCAGCAATGGTCCACTTACCCACTGGGCCACGGGCAGTACGCGGTTCTCCACGGTCAGATTGTCCAGCAGATCCTGGTGGCTGCGGATGGAGATGATTTGTTGGCTGGGCTGGCCTCCCACTAGCTTCACAATCGTGTGGGGCACGAGCTGGCCAAAGCCGTTGGAGACCTCCAGGAGATCCATGGAAGCAGAGGATCCGCCGCTGGAACTAGACTCCCTGATGATGCCTTCGCAGGACACCGTCAAAAGTGCCGCGATGGGGAGGAGGGTTGCCGTCAGCCGCTTGTCGATGGTCATGGGTGCCTGGGTGCTGGGGCGGCGTCTGGCCGTCCCAGGATTGCTTCAGATAGTGGTGTGGTCTCGAACCAGGGCCCTGGCTCGGGTCGTCCGAACCCGCTATGGGTCCGGCAAGAATCGGGGAGGATACAAAAGTGGGGCCGGTACCCGTCAACCTCCGTGCCGGAGTAGAGGATCCCGTCCTGACGTCAGGAACTGGCTGTTACCTGTTGCTCATAAGGAGGTTACCCGAATCACGCGGCCCCCGCCAAGGGGTACCGGCGAGTCCCCATAATCGCCGTTTTTCCACCGGTGAGCGGTTACGGGTCCCCCGCCGTGCGAGGTCGCACAAGTGCCATGGGCCAGGAGCGCGCGTTTCGTCTTCCGGAGGGGGCTTCCCGGCGCGCCGCTGGCGGACCCCGCTTCATGCCCCGGCCCCGCGAAAGCGCCACTGGGAAGGGCTCGCTCCGGCACACCTTGGGCGCAGAGCCGCGGCCTTGCCGATTCCCCTGATCCCTGGGGCGGACCCGCTCCCCGAGCTCCCTGGCCCGGCAGCTGGCACCCAAGGGGTCCGGTCACGCCCGCAGGACATGGATGTGCGAGAAACACGGGGAACGGGGCCACGCCCAGCGCTATGCTCGTTCCCATGGAGGGCCACAACGAGAGCGTATTCCACCCGGAGGCCCTGGCGGGCGCGGGCCCCCCGTCCGAGGGAACCGAGGCCTCGCCGGCGGAAATCAAGCAGGACGGCGAGACCCTGCGGCCGGCCTCCCTCGACGAGTTCCTGGGCCAGCCCCGGGTCGTGGACAATCTGCGCGTGGCCCTGACCGCCGCCAAGGGTCGCGGAGAGCCGGCGGACCACATCCTCTTCTCCGGCCCCCCGGGCCTCGGCAAGACCAGCCTGGCCCGCATCCTGGCCCACGAGCTGGGGACCACCCTGCACTCCACCACGGGACCGGCCCTCGAACGCCCGCGGGATCTGGTGGGCATCCTGACCCAGCTCGGCCCGCGGGACGTGCTCTTCATCGACGAGATCCACCGCGTGCCCGCCGCCGTCGAGGAGTACCTCTACACGGCCATGGAGGACTACTCCATCGACTTCACCCTGGACACGGGCCCCCACGCACGCATCCTGCCCCTGTCCATCGAACCCTTCACCATGGTGGGCGCGACGACCCGCGAGGGCCTGCTCTCCGCCCCCTTCCGGGCGCGCTTCGGACTCTTCGAACGCCTGCGCCCCTACCCCACCGAGGACCTCCTGCGCATCGCCACGCGCACGGCGAGCCTGCTCGAGGTTTCCCTGACGGAAGACGGCGCCCGCTACCTGGCCGAGCGCTGCCGGG
>DASCNH010000167.1:0-16656 GCA_036011365.1 Planctomycetota bacterium
GTTCGTCCCGCGCCGGGCGTTCGTCCCGCGCCGGGCGTTCGTCCCGCGTCGGGCGTTCGTCGCGCACCGGGCGTTCGTCGCGCGCCGGGCGTTCGTCGCGGCGTCCGTCGTGCCCGCGTCCACGGCCGCGCCCGCCGCGCTGCTCGCCACGCTCGCCTCCGCCGCGCCGCCCATCGCGTCCCCGGCCGCGATCGCGGCCGCGGCCGTCCCGGCCCCCGCTGCGCTCGCGCACGATACCGTCGTGTTGAACCTCGCCCACCTCCAAGAACTCTCGGTCAATGGGATCGGCCAGGAACAGGGAGCCGCGATCGTAGAAAGCGCAGCCCGCCTCCCAGGCGTCCAGGGCGTTGACCGTTACAACGGCGTAGTCCCTGGCGATGCGACGGCCCATCTCCCGGGCATCGTCCGCGTTGAGCGCCAGGTGCAGATAGGCCCGGCGTCCGGCGCGTAGGCCGTTTTCTTCGGCACGCTCCGCGTCACGGCTTCCCACGCCCAGGTAGAGCAGCTCCGGCGGCCGCGTGGTCTCTCCCGCCTCCACGTGGAACGAATGCCCGTAGAGGGCCCGGACCATGCCATCATCAACCTGATAGCGCTGGCCCCCACCCGAGGACACGGCCTTCATCAGGTCGTCTTCCTCAACGTCCACATCCAAGCGATCAGAGAGGGCGTCGAGCACATCTTCCACTTCCGCGAAGCCCTCCTCATCAAGCTCCAGGTCGAACTCCTCCGGTTGATGGCGGAGCATGTAGGCGAGGGAGCGGGTCAGGCGTTCGAGGAGTTCCTGTTGCATCGTCTTGGTGGCGTTGTGGTTGCGTCTTGGTGGCGTAGCCGTAGTGGCTGGGCCGGCGGAGGAACCGGCGGCTGGTCATCGTTGTGGTCAAAGCAGCGTTTCCGGACGCCTAGGGCGCTTTTCTGGGAGCGAGCAGGCCGCTTCGCCCCCGAATCCGGGCCGGGGATTCTAACGCCAACCGGCCGCCATGGCCACAGGCTGGACAGCCCCAGCCGCCCCCCCCATGCGTCGTCCCCGGCGCCCGCGGCGAGGTCAGGCGTCTTCGGCAAGGCCCGGCGAGCCAAAAGGGCCAGGCGGCCCCCGGCAGAGCCCGGCAAGCCGAAAAGGGCCAGGCGCCCCCGGCAGGGCCACGGCGGCCCCGACCGGGCCAGGCGGCCTTCCGGCCCGGTTCAGGCCGGGGCGCCGGCCTCCAGGGGGCCGGCCTCCCCCTCGCTGCGGGCGATGACCGCCGCTCCGCAGGAATCCGACCAGACATTGACCACCGTGCGCAGCATGTCCAGGGGGCGATCCACCGCCAGGAGCAGGGCGGCTCCTTCGATGGGCAGGCCCAGGGTCGAGAGAATTGTCAGCATCATCACGAGGCCCGCAGAGGGGATGCCGGCAGCCCCCACCGAGGCCAGGAGGGCCAGGATGACAACGGTGGCCTGGGCCGTGGGCGTCAACTCATAGCCCCCGGCGGAGGCGTAGTACTGGGCCAGGAAGATGACGCCGATGCACTCATAGAGGGCCGTGCCATCCATGTTGATGGTGGCGCCCAGCGGCAGGGTAAAGGAGCTGACCTTGTTGCTGACGCGCCCGCGCTGCTCCACCGTGCGCAGGGTGACCGGCAGGGTCATGCTTGAGGAGCTGGTGCTGAAGGCCGTCATGAGAGCCGGCGACATGGCCTGGAACCAGCGGCGCGGAGACATGCGGCCCAGGAAGCGCACGATCAGCGGCAGGGTCAGGCAGGCGTGGATCAGGAGCGCCGCGGTGACCGTGCCCATGTAGAGCAAGAGCGGTTTGAAGACGCCGAAGCCCGTGCCGGCTACGACCTTGACCAGCAGGGCGAAGACGCCGTAGGGCAGGAGCTTCAGGATGCCCTCGGCCATGCGCATCATGACTTCAAAGAGGCTGGCGAACCACTCGCGCATGCGCCCGCCGTGGGGCGCCGGTGTGCGCGTGATGAAGTAGCCGAAGAGCAGGGCGAAGAAGATGATCTGCAGCATGGCACCGTTGCTGCTCATGGATTCGATGATGTTGCTGGGCACCATGCGCCTCAGAATATCGATGAAGGACTCCTCGGTCCCAGCGGCCGCCACGCCCTCCGTCGAGAGCCCCAACTGCGCACCGTCTCCCGGCTTGATCAGGTTTACGAGTACCTGGCCCACAAGGATGGCCAGGAGGCTCGTGAAAATGTAATAGCTGAACGTCTTGGTGCCCAGGCGGCGCAGATCGGTCAGTGACCCCACACCGGCCACGCCGGTGATGATCGAACTCATCACCAGCGGCACGATCAACATCTTGAGCAGAGCCAGGAAGATGTCCGCCGCAAAAGTGAAGGGCTTTATCCAGCGCGCGCGGGCACAGGTTGGATCCATGCCCACGGTCAGGGAGAGCGGCTCGGCGACCGCTCCCGCAACTCCCCGCGGCACCAGCCACACCACATCCCCGTTGGAAACAAGCCCCAACAGGGCGGCGAAATCCTCCGGCTGTGCCAGGGGCAGGCGCTCTTCCGCGTCGGAACCGCGCCACAGGAGCGCCTCCCCATAGGTCCCGCCGACGACCAGCTTGGCCTTGGCGGCGGGGCCCCGGGCCGCCAGGAGCTCCAGGCCCCCGGGCGCCTGCTGCCAGCTGGCACCACTCCAGGCCGGAGCCGGCAAGAGGCGCTGCATTCCCAGGCCCACCAGCACGCCGGCGACCATCCACAAGAGCACTTTCCAATGGAACTTCATGGTTGCTGTCAAAGCCTAGGACCGGGGACCCGAGATAGCGAGCCCAGACCCGACGGCCGCTGTGGGCTGCCTGAGGGGCACCCCCAAGAGTCTGCGCGCGGGTCTAGAGCACACTTGCCCCCGGCCTCCCTGCGGTGGTATCACCCTCCCAGGCTCCAACGCCACCGCCATGATCGACCTCGAAAGCATCTACCGCCAGGCCATCGCCCTGGATCTGACTCCCATCCTGCTCGCCATCGTTTTGGGCGGTGCCATCGGCTTCGAACGGGAAATCCACGGCCGTCCAGCGGGCCTACGCACCCATGTGCTCGTGTGCTTGACCTCCACTGTGCTGGTATTGGCCTCGCGCCATGTGGCCGAGATCACCACCGACGGCGTCAACGTGGTCTTTGACCCCCAACGCCTGGCCGCCGGCATTGTCACCGGCATCGGCTTCCTGGGAGCCGCCGCAGTCATCCGCTCGGGCGACATCGTGCGCGGCATCACCACCGGCGCCTGCGTCTGGTCCGTGGCCGGCCTGGGCGTGGTCATCGGCGGCGGCTCCTACGGCCTGGCGGCAGTCGCCACGGCCTTCATCGTGGTCGTCCTGATCATCCTGGATTGGATCGCCGGCGGGCTCTCGCCGGTCATCTACCGGCGCGTCGTGGTGCGCGGCAGCGGCCGGCGCTCGAGTTCCCTGTCCGAAGATGTGGCGGCGGTCCTCAGCACCCACCGCGTGCGCATCCAGGACACGTCCGGCCGCCAGACCTCCACGGGCGAGCCCTTCAAGCTCGTCTTCCACGTGCGCTGCCGCCACAAGCACCAGGCCCCGGAGATGCTCGAGTCCATCGCCGGCCTGGAGGGTGTCGCCAGCGTCGAGTGGACCGGCCTCAGCCACTAGGAACCCGCTCCCAGTCCGGGGACTAGCGGGCGGCATCCCCTCCCTGTTCAGGCGGGTTCCCTACTCGAACTCGAGGGGCGGCGCGTCGTAGTGCTCGGGGATCGGTACACCCACCAGCGAGAGGACAGTCGGGGCCATGTGCAGGAGATCCGGGCCACCGCTCGGCAGGCGCAGAGGGCGGTTGCTGAAGAACATGCCCTTGACGAGATCCGGAGCCACGGAAACATGGTCGCCGGACCAGTTGTTGGTGTTGTTCTGAATCCAAGCACCCAGGCCGTAGATGCCATCCTCGCCCTTCTTGAGCTTGATGCCGCCCAGGGTGGTCAACCAGGAAACCCGGAAGGTGGCGTCGAAGCCTAACATCATGTCGGCCTCGCGATCCGCGTAGGGGCCCTCGTGGATCTCCTGTAGACGGAAGGTGGCCCGCCCGATGTGCTTGCCGGTCTCGAAATCGACGGAGGCCAGGAAGGCCGCATCGATCTCATCCATTACCGCCGAAGCGTCGGCGGGATCCACAATGCCGTTGGCCTCGCGCCCCTTGAGGTTCAGGTAGATCATACCGAGACCCAGGGAGTAGGCGCGCGTCCTGGACCAGTCCACAAACCCCAAGGTCTTGTCCTGGCGCGAGGTCATGCCGGACTTGATCGCCAGGAAGCCGTTCTCCGCCAACCAGTTGTTGATGTTGATGCCCCGGTGGAAAGACTGGAAGCCGTGGTCAGCGCAGACCAGCAGCGTGTCGCCCTGGCCCACGAAGCGCTCCATGATGTTGCCCATCACGCGGTCGGCCTGGCGGTAGATGGCGGGGATCACGTCTTTGAGAGCGGTTTCCTCCCCGAAGAAGTTCACCACGCTGTTGGCCTTCTCCGCGTCGTACATGGGGTGCGTGGGGTCGTGGAACTGGTACATCATGTGCTGCACCCGATCGGTCACGCTGAAGACGCTGAAGAGCACGTCGAAGTCGGCGCGTTCCAGGGCGGCGTAGGTCACGCGCTCGCGCCAGGCGAGCGTGAACTCCACATCTTCAAGGAAGGTCTCCACATCGATCTCCTTGTCCTTGAAGGGCATGGTCACACAACCCCAGCCAATGGTCTCATAGGGCCCGCCTGAGATGCGCGCCAGCTCGCCGGCGAAGTCGGTTGGTTGGCTGATCGGCTGCCAGAAGATGGGATCCTCCGGGTCGATATCCAGGGTGTTCACGAAGAGCTCGAAGTGGGGCTCGTCCAGTTTCACCAGCTTAACGCGCGTGATGGACGAGACGCTGATCAGGGAGTTGAGCTCGAAGGACAGGTGATACCAGTCAGACCACTCGCCCTCCGCCAGGTTCTGGGTCTCGGCGCCGATGGTGATGTCCGCGGTGCCATCGCCCTTCTTCACCACCACAAGCGGCTGGGTCAAGCGCTCGCCCAGGGCCTTCTTGTGCTCGGCCTTGAGGGCCTTTTGCCCTTCGCGCAGAACGCTGGCCTCCTGGAATCCCATGTTGGGATCCTTGAGCTTCTCGGCCAGGACATCCAGCTCGCCCTCCAGGCGCTCGGCCTCGCAGAAATTCTTCGGGCCGTAGATGCTGCTCTCAATGCGTCCCTCGCGTTCGAAGACCTTGAAGACCGTGCCGCCGCTGGAAGTGCTTTCGCCTTCCGGCGGGCGCTGGAAGCGATACTCGCTGGTGGTGTAGACGAACCAATCGCCGATGCCGCCACGGGAATCGGGCACGCCCAGGCCGGCCAGCACGCGGACGTTCTCCACCGTGGGTTGATCAAAGGCCATGGCCGCATCGACCACCACGCTGCGTACACCGGCGCGTCCGGCCGTGGCCCAGAAGCCCTCCTCCTGAATCGGATTGCCGAAGACATCCGGCACTTCGCTGGGAACCAGTCCGCGGGCCACCTGGGCTCCAAAGGCTCCGGCCGCGCCCAGCGCCAGGGAGAGCACGCCGGCCAGGACCCGGTTCATGCCCAACACAAGGGCGAAGAGCAGGAAGAAGACGATCAGCACTCCAAGGCCCGTGCCCAGGACCAGGGTGTTCTCATCGGTCTCCACCAGGAGCCCGAGCAGGCCGTCGAGCTCGAACTCGTCAACCGCCCGGTCCTCCTGGGTCAGGTGTCCGAACCCGGGGATCGGATGGCCGTCTACGAGGTTGCGCTTGACGAAGCCCGGCACGCCCGTGCGCCCCGGGTTGGTGCCCGTGTTGAGGGCCGCCCAGGAGACCGGTGATTCCGCCGGGTTGGTGGTGGCCAGGTGGGCAAAGGTGCCGCTCTGGCGCAGGCGGGAGAGGGCCGGGAGCTGGCCCTGGTCCATCAGCCGTTCCGCCGTGGGGCCGTCGGCGCCGTCCCAGCCGATGACAATCACGCGGCCCTTGGAGGAGGCTGCCGGCGCGGGCTCGAGCGCACCGCCCGGGCCGCTGGAGGCCAACAGGGGGGTGCCGCCGGCCGCCAGGGCCAGGGCCAGAATCAAGTGGAGGGGACGGGTGCGAAAGGCGTTGGTCATGGGGCGCTACCTCCCGGAGAGGGTGCGGGGTAGGATCGAGGGTTGCTTCACCTGGGCAGGGGGCTGACAGGACCCGGGATCGTACTGCCCCCCAGGCGACGGACATGGTGCTAAGACTCAAGAACATCACCCCCATCGGCACGGGGCCCCGGAAGGTTGACCATCTTCAGGCCCCGGAGAAACCCGGATGGCCCCCGTCCGGGCCCTTCCATTCCCCCCCCTCGCCCCGGCCTCGGCCTGCCAGCCACGGAGCCGTCCCGACCTCCCGGGCCCTGGCCGGCAACGGCCGGTTGGTGCTGATCGTCGGACTGGCCCTGATCCTGGCAATGGCTGGTTTCTTCGCCACGCGGGGGAGCACCGGGGAACAAACGCCCGGCGGCCTGGAGCCCATGCCCGCCCCGGACACGTCCCAGGGGACAACCGCCGTCGAGAGCGCGCAAGGCCACCTCTCCCCCGCCGCTGATTCCCCGCGCAGCCCGAGCGTCCTGGACACCCTGGCGCGCGCGCCCCGCGCACCGCGCCCGGATGTCAAACGCTCCTTCGACGGCACGGGCACCCTGCGCGGTGAGGTGACCACCGCCCCGGGCGTCGCCTTCCCAACCCATTGGACGCTGGAGATCGGTCCCAGCCAGGTCCTGGCCGGCAAGGACCTGGCCGCCACGCGCACCTTGGAGTTCAGCCGGGGTGAGCGCCTGTTCGAGATCCCCGAGGTGCCCCTGGCCGGCTACTCCCTGGTCGCCAGGTCGGCGGACATGACCACGGCCAGGCACAACGTGCTGCTGGTCGAGGGCCGGGCGGACTCCTTCATCGTCATGCGCCTGGAGCCCGCCGGCTTCCTGGATGGCAACGTCTTCGATACGCAGGGGCGACCCGCCGCAGGCCTCGTCGTCTCGCTCCAGGATGAAGCCTCCAGCCGACGCCTCGAGGCCACCGTCGATGCCGCCGGTGGCTACCTCTTCCCGGCCGTTCCCGACGGCGAATACCACATCATCTTCGGCCCGCCCACAAGCCCCCTGGTGGACGGTCAGCGACTCTCCTTTCGCGCCCCCTCGCTGCACTTCCCCAAGACCGTGATCCCCGCCACGGGCACCGTCGTCTTCATGGCGCAGGAGCTCGATGGCCGCCCGGTGCCAGACGCGCGCCTGCGCGGCTTCGGCAGCAACGGCGGCGTGGTGGACGCCACCGCGGGCTACGACGGCTGGGCGACGGTGCGCTTCCTGCCGCCGGGCCGCTATCGGGTGACCGCCACCAGCCAACTGCCGGACGGCGCCGGGCGCCTCAGGGGCCAGGTCACATTCGACCTGAAGAGCACCGCCCCGGATTCCGTGTACATTCGCATGCGCCCGTGACACCCCAAGCCGCGATCCCCGCACGCACGCGGGATGTGCTGCGCCTGGCCTGGCCGACGATCCTCTCCTTCGTCTGCAGCAACCTCTACCGGGTCAACGATCACTACTGGATCCAGGGTCTCGGCCCCGACGCCCAGGCCGCCGTGGGCGCCTCCTTTTTCGTGTTGGTGATGAACTTCGCCTTCATCTTCATCTCCGTGGCCGGCTGCCTGCCCCTGGTAGCCCGGGCCACGGGAGCCAAGGAGCCACAGGAGCGTTCCTCGGTGGTCTTCCATGCGGTGTTGCTGTCCCTGGCGGTGGGCCTGCTGCTCAGCTTCTTCGGCGGCCTGCTGACCCCATCCATAACCGGCTGGTTGGGCCTGACAGGAGCCACGCGCGCCTTCGCCAACGAGTACCTCTCGACCATCTACCTCTGGATCCTGCCCCTGGCCTTCGCCCCGCTGGTTGACAACATTTTCATTGGCATGGGGCACACGCGTGTGCCGCTCTTCCTGGTGATCCTGTCCGTCGCGCTCAACTTCATCCTGAATCCGATCCTGATCTTCGGCTGGGGACCGATCCCCGCCGGAGGCATCAGCGGCGCCGCCATGGCCACCGCCATCTCGCGCCTGGTGGCAGTCTCCCTCGGCCTTTTCCTGCTCCATGGCATGTTCCGCGTGCCCTTCCTGCGCCAGCGTCGCCTGCGCCCGGAGCGCCTGCTCGCTATCCTGCGCCTGGGCATCCCCCCGGCCCTCTCCACGGCCATGTGGGCGGGCACCTACTGGGTCCTCTTCTCCCTGGTCATGAGCCGCCTGGGCCGCGACGCCATCGCCGGACTGGGCCTGGGCTTCAACATCTTCGAGGGCGCCGCCTTCCCGGTCTTTCTGGGCATCGCCCTGGCCGGCTCCTCCCTGGTGGGCCGCAACCTGGGCGCAGGCCAGCCGGCAGCCGCCCTGGACGCCATGTCCAGCGTGCGTCGCATCGGCAGCGCCGCCGGCATCCTGGCCACGCTCGTCTTCTTGACCGCCGGGCCTCTGATCCTGCCGCACTTCACGGAGCACGAGGGCGTGCTCTCAGAGGCCCTGACCTACGTCTGGATACTGGGCTTCTCCCAGATCCTGGTCGCCGTGGAAACGGTCAACGAGAAGGTCCTGCTCGGCGCCGGCCACACGCGCCCGATCTTCTGGGTCGCCGGCCCCGGCAACCTGCTGCGTATCCCCATCGCCTGGTTCCTCGCCATTCACCTCGGCTGGGCAGCCCCCGGCGTCTGGTGGGCCGTCAACATCACCACCGCCATGAAAGCCGGAGCCTTCTACTACCTCGCCGAACGCCGCACCTGGCTGATCCCCGGTTCGTCCGTCGCATCCTGAACGGTTCCGGGTCCCCCGGCACGCGCAAGCTATCCCAGCGCTCGCCCGAAGTCCTCGATCAGGTCCTGCGTATCTTCGATCCCCACGGACACGCGCACGAGGCCCGGGCGAATGCCGACGGCCAGGCGCTCCCCGTCGTCCATGCGCGCATGTGAGGTGTTGAACGGCAGGCTCACCAGGCTCTCCACACCGCCCAGGCTGGTGGCTTCCAGCGGGAGTGTCAGACGCCGCAGGAGGGCCAGGGCCGCCCCATCGCCGCCCACCACCTCAAAGGAGAGCATGCCCCCGGGCATGTCCAAGAGGCGCTCTCCCAGGCCGTGCTGCGGGTGGCTGGCCAGGCCCGGGTAGTGCACGGCGGCCACCTGGGGATGCCCGGCCAGGAACTCCGCCAGGGCCGTGGCCCGTTCGCTGTGGGCGGCCATGCGCAGGGCCAGGGTCTTCATGCCCCGGTCGAGCAACCAGGCCCCGCCCGGATCCATGCAGCCCCCGGCCCGCCGCAGCCAGGTCCAGACACCATCCGTCATGGCCTCGCTGCCGGAGACCGCACCGCCGATCAGGTCCGAGTGTCCGCCCAGGTACTTGCTGGCGGAGTGCATCACCAGATCGGCCCCGAGCTCCAGGGGTCGCTGGCCCAGCGGCGTGGCGAAGGTCGCGTCCACCAGCAGCCGGGCACCGACTCCATGGGCGGCTTCGGCCAGGGCCGGGATGTCCGCCAGGGCCAGGATCGGATTGGAAGCGCTCTCGCACACGAAAAGGTCGGCAGCGGCGGCCCCGGCCTCTTCCAGGGCCCGGGCAAAGGAGTCCGGCGCGGTCACATCCGCGAAGAGCACCTCAAAGCCAAGCTCCCCAAAGCCCGCGCGCAGCATGTCCCAGCTGCCTCCGTAGAGCTGCCGCGCGGCGACGATGCGTCCGCCCGCGGGCACACTGCCGAGCACCGCCGCGTGCAGGGCCGCCAGCCCCGAGGCGAACAGCAGGCTGCGTTCGGCCCCCTCCAGGGAGGCCAGGCGCCGCGCCGCCACATCCAGCGTCGGATTGCGATAGCGCGTGTACAGATAGTCCTCGCTCCAACGGCCGTCGAGGATGCGCCCGTAGATGTCATCGTCCAGGAGGAAGGTCGAGCTGCGGGAGAGCGGCGGCGCCACCGCCCGCTCCTCCGCCGACCCATCCCCTCGCGCACGGTAGCCGGCGTGGACGCAGCGCGAGGCTGCCCGAAGTTTTTGTTCCTGATCCATGGCCAGAGCCTACTCCCCGGCGGCCGGGGCTGGGTACCCTGAGTTGCCGCTTGTCCACCGCGCCAGACGGCTGCCGCCAGCGCCCTCTTTCGCCCCAGCCTCCGGCCTCACGAGTAACCAGCGCCTCCTCCCATGCCCACCGAACCCCTGATTGACTTCGCTGCCCTCGACCTCAGCCAGACCGTCGTCACCCGAGAGGGCCTGCGCGAGCTGATCCAGCAGCGCCATGAGTTCGAGATGCTCGACGGCCTGCTCCACGAGGCCCCGGACACGCCCCTGCTCATCGCCTACAAGGACATCCGCAGCGACGAATGGTGGGCCCGCGGCCACATCCCCGGCCGCCCCCTGTTCCCCGCCGCCCTGATGGTCGAGGCCGCCGCCCAACTCTCCTCCTACGACTACCTGCGTCACCGTCACAGCGGTGAACAGATTTTCGCCGGCTTCGGCGGCATCGACCGCGCCCGCTTCCGCGGCACGGTGCAGCCGGAATGTCGCCTGCTGATAGCCGCCCAGGTGAAGCGCGCCCGCTCCAAGATGTTCACCTACTCCACCCAGGGCTTCGTCGACGAGCGCCTGGTCTTTGAGGCGGACATCATGGGTGTCGTGGTCTAGCGCACACCAGCCACCAAACGCCACCGGACGCCACCACAGAACGTGCAAGCGGCTCACTCGCCTAGATGCGGGCCCGGGTGTGATTGCGAACTAGACACCTTTCCCAAAGCCGGTCGGTTGCTGGATCGTGGGCACCTCCACCGGTTCGCTGCCCGCATCATCGAGGATGGCGAGCACATCGAGCGTGCGACACTTGCAGGGCCGGCCGACGAGATCCGCCAATGAGGGGCGCGTGGCGCCGCCCTCGCCGCTGATGGCTTCCTTGACGTAGGTCCCGTGTTCACAGCGCACACGCACACGGAAGGCGGTGCAGCCCTCGGGCGTGTCCTCCGCCGCGGCGCCTTCCACCACCTCCGCGGAGAGGTACTCGACCCACCGCTCGCGGGTCTTGGCGGCCCGGCGATAGGCCACCCGTTCCGGCGTGTCCTGTTCCACGGTGCGGCGTTCCGCCAGGGCCTGGGCGAAGTCTTCGGTAAGCGCCTCGCCCTCCACATCCACCACGGCCTCGTACTCCTTGGCGTGGTGGGTCTCCTTGAGCACGCGCACGCGCGCCTTCTCGGTCCAATGCAGGCCCAGGATTTCCAGGCGCCCCTCATTGCGCCGGTTGACCTCCGCCTCAACCGCGGCCAGATCAATGCTGTGCACCTTGGGGTTGATGAACTCCATGATGAACGGGCGGCCGCTGCCCAGCATACGCACATCCACATCCTCGCGCCCGGCGCCGTGGAACTTCGACTTGCGCGTCTTGAACTCGGCCCCGAGCACCCAACCCACGAGTTCCTGCACGGAGTCACGCGTCAGCTTGCCGAAGCCCTCGCAGCGCGAGCACTTCTTGCGCCGCCGCGGATGCCCCTTGCAGGTCGGGCAGAAGAAAACGGTCTGGGGTAGATCGCGGGTGAGCTTCCGATAGCGGCCCTCAACGAAGACCTTCCGGTTCTGCTGGGCTTCCATGGCTGGGATCCTTTCCTGTGGGGATGGGGCCCGAGGGCCCCGAACGAATGGAACGTTCCGTGTCTCGCCCACCCGCCTGGCGGTGACGAGGGCGCAAGAGGATAGCGCCTGGACGATTCCGGGCAAGGGCCCTGGACCCTACAATCTCGCGCCCGGCCGCAACTCCCGGCCTGGGGCCGGCCACAGGCCGGCCCCAGGCTGGGCACCTCCGGACCGCAGTCCCCTCCCGGCCTCCCCCACGCCCCATGCACCCCATCCTCTTCGAGATTCCCGGCATCGGCTTCCCCATCCGGTCCTTCGGCCTGATGGTGGTCCTGGGCTTCGTCGTCGGCTCGCACTTCTTCACCAAGTTGGCCGGGGTTTACGGGGACGACCCGGAGCGCGATCCGCTGACCTACTCACGCCTGCCCATGTGGGGCCTGGTGGGCATCCTGCTCGGCGCCCGGGCCTTCTACGTCATCGTCGAGATCGCCCGCGCCTCCTCGGTCGGCCAGCGCTACCTGGCCGAACCACTCTCGATCTTCTACTACTGGGAGGGCGGCCTGGTGATGTACGGCGGCCTCTTCGGCGGCGTTTCCCTGGGCCTCATCGGCGCGCGCCGCCTGGGCCTGGCCATCGCCCCGGTGGCCGACCTGGGCCTGGTCGTCGCGTTCATCGGCCAAGCCGTGGGCCGCATCGGCTGCCTGCTCGTCGGCGACGACTACGGCAGCGTGGTCACCGGCAGGTGGCGCGAGCTGCCCTTTCCCATCACCCTGCACGTGCCTGATCTCGCCTGGCTCAAGGCCAACCCGGCCAGCCTCTTCGATCACTCCCTGGCCGGCGAGGTCATCTGGTGCACACAGCTCTGGATGAGCCTGAACGGCCTGCTGCTCTTCCTGATCGGCCGCTGGCTGCTCAAGCGCCGCCGCTATCGCGGTCAAGTTGCCCTGCAACTCCTGGTGCTCTACTCACTCACCCGTTCATTCATCGAGGCCTACCGCGGCGACAGCGTGCGCGGTCTGTGGTTTGACGGCACCCTCTCGACCTCCCAGTTGATTTCCCTGGGCGCCGGCGCCCTGGCCCTCGTGGCGCTCGGCGTACTGCGCCTGCGCGGCGTGACAGACGGCGCCCGGGCGACGAACGGTGACCGTACACCGTGAGCGAGCTCGCCGACCCGCGCGCCTCCGACGAACAGGCGGACGGCGGTGAGCGCGTCTTCGCCGGCATCGACGAAGCCGGTCTCGGCCCCCTGCTCGGCCCCCTGGCCATCGGCTTCAGCGCCTTCCGCACACCGCGCACCTGCGGGCACCTGTGGGAGGAGCTGCAGAGCGTTGTCAGCGCTGACCCGGCGCAGGACCGTACGCACATCATCGTCGCCGACTCCAAGCGTGTGCACACGCGCAACCCCCGCGGCCGCCGCCGCCTGGAGACGACCGCCCTGGCCTTCCTGGCCCAGAACGGCGCCACCGGCCAGCCACCGGCCAACGGGCGCGCCATCCTCGAGTCAGCCCCCGTCGCCTGCCGTCCCGCCGCCGCCCTGCTGGAGCGCCACCCCTGGTACGCCGAGCTGGACCAGCCCCTCCCGCGCCACCAGGAAGCCGGCAGCGTCGAACTCACCGCCGCCCGGTTGACGCGCGCCATGGCCGCTGCCCGGGTCGAGCAACTGGCCGCCGGCGTGCGCCTGGTCCCCGCCGGCGAGCTGAACGCTTCCTATGCGGAGACCGGCAACAAGGGCCGCACACTCTGGAACATGACCGCCGGCGTCCTGCGCCAACTGTGGCAGGCCCACGGGTCCGAGGGCCTGCACGCCATCCTCGACCGCCAGGGCGGCCGCAGCCATTACGGCGGCCTGATCGCGCGCACCTTCCCCGGTTGCCGCGTGCAGACCATCGCCGAGGGCGGCCCCTATTGCGAGTACCGCGTCTACGAACGCGCGGGCCAGGAAAGCATGCCGCTCCGGCGTATGCGCCTGTGCTTTGCCGAGCGGGGCGAGGAACGCTCCTTCGCCGTGGCCCTGGCCTCCTGCCTGGCGAAGTACGGGCGCGAGCTGTCCCTGGCCGCCTTCAACGCCTACTTCGCCGCCCGCCAGCCGGATCTCAAACCCACCGCCGGCTACACCACCGACGGCCGCCGCTGGCTGGCCGACGCCGCCGAAACCCTGCGCTCCGCACAGCTTGCAGATGGTGTTCTGATCCGCACCCGCTGATAGGCTGCCCCGATGAAGATTGCCATCCTAGGCGCCGGTGTTTCCGGCCTGTCCCTGGCCCGCACCCTGGTGGAAGAAGGCGCGCCCCTGGACAGCATCTCCATCTTTGAAGCGGCGCCGGAAGTCGGCGGCCTGATGGGCTCCAAGGAACTGGCCGGTTTCACCTACGACACAGCCGGCGGCCACATCCTCTACGGGCGCGACCGGGAGACCTTGGCCTGGATGGTGTCCCACACCGGCGGCGAAGAGGCCTTCGAAACCCGTGAGCGCCAGACACGCATTCGCTTCGGTGACCGCTGGGTGCGCTATCCATTCGAAAACGGACTCGGCGACTTGCCGCCGGAGGTCAACGCCGAGTGCCTGGAGGGTTACGTCAGGGCCCACAAGGCGCGGGCAGCAGACGGCAGCGGGGCGCCCGCCGATTTCGCCAACTGGGTCCGTTGGCGTTTCGGCGACGGCATCGCCCGACACTTCATGGATCCCTACAACGAGAAGATCTGGAAGCGCGAGCTATCCGACCTGACTAGCGACTGGGTCGCCGACCGCGTGCCGGATGCACCCCTGGAAGATGTCCAGCGGGCCAGCCGTGGTGAGGTCACCGAGGGCTACACCCACCAGTCCGTTTTCCGCTACCCAGCCCGCGGCGGCTTTAACGCCATCTCCCTGGGCCTCGCCTCCGCCCTCGGCCCGGCCCTACGCCTCTCAACGCCGGTGGTGGAGCTGCGCCGCCGGGGCGCTGCCTGGACCGTCAACGGCGAAGAATTCGATGTGCTGGTCAGCACCCTGCCCCTCACCGACCTGCCAGCCCTGCTGCCGGAGATGCCCCGGGAGGCGGCCGAGGCCATGGAGAGCCTCAGCTACAACTCCCTGGTCTCCGTGCTGGTGGCCCTCGACCATGACCAGGTACCGGAGTACTCCTGGGTCTACCTGCCCCATGCCAGCCAGGGACCCGCCAACCGCATCACCTACCTCTCCAACTACTCGGCGGGAAACGCCCCCGCCGGCCGCGCCTCACTGCTCTGCGAGGTGAACTTCCCCGGCGGACCCGGCGGACCCGGCGAACCGGGCGGCGGCCTGGAAGAGGACCTGCTCTCCGGCCTGGCCCAGGCCGGCCTGATCGAGCGCCCCCGGGTACTCTTCACCGACCGCTCCGTCGTGCGCCACGCCTACGTGATCTTCGACCACGCCTACAGCGCACGGAGGGCAGCCGCCCTCTCCTGGTGCGCATCCGCTGACCTCCACACCCTGGGCCGCTTCGGCCGCTTTGAGTACGACAACTCCGACGCCTGCGTAAAAAAAGCCCGCACCCTGGCCCGCACACTGTCCCCGACCCTCCGGTGAGGATCACGCCTACCCGCGCCCGCCCCTTTGCCCACGGTAGCGGGCAAAGGCACCGATCAAGGTCGCCACGGGAATCGGAGTCGTAACAGGCACCGTGCAGTACACACCGCACAGGACGCCGAGGCCCAGACTCGTCTTCCAGCGCAAGCCCATGTAACGGCACAACCAGACCCCAGCCACCAACCCCAGGACGAAACCCGCATAGAGCCCATAGGCCCCAAAAGTGGCCAGGTCGAGCACATCGATAATGGCCCCGGCTATGATCGGGCCGAAGGCCCGCCCCACACCGGCCGCACCGCCCCCCTCCCCTTGCCCGTCCTCTTCATCCATGGGCACAGCCTCGACCTCGATGACCTCCGGTCTCTCCGCCGTCCCTTCCACGTCGGTATTCCCGGGATTTTCGGCGTCTCCGGTCCCTGAATCCTGCTCATCAATCACGGAACCATACTAGCGACCTGAGGCCAATTAAACGGGTACACTTTTCAACTCGGACCGCGCCCCGCCCGACAAGGCCAGCAAACCTCACCGGGTCCCCTCCATGCTCCACCTTCATCGAACTGGCACCCTGCTGCTATTCCTGTGCTTGCTGCTCAGCGCCGGTTGCTTAGGGGACGGCGGCGGCGGCGGCCCCACGGCCCCGAGCAATCTCACCTATCCACTGGAAAGCGCCAGCTATCATGTGAGCGAGGCCATCCTCGAAAACAAACCCACCCACAGCGGCTCCTCAAGCAACTTCTCCGTAACTCCGGACCTGCCCACCGGCCTCACGCTGAACACCAGCTCCGGCGCCATCTCCGGCACACCAACGGCCCCTCAACCAGCCACGGGATACACGGTGAAGGCCAGCAACCACGCCGGCAGCACCACCGCTCTGATCTCCATTGAGATCTTCACCGACCGTTTCGCTTTTGCGACGGCCACCGCCGATGACACCCTGCTCGGCTACACGGTCCACGGGGACCAGCTGATCTTCAACGGCTTCACCGTGGCCCCGGCGGGAGAAGCTGGACCGGGCGAGGCCCTGGCCTCCCCGGACGGCGCCTTCCTCTATGTGCCCAACAACGACACGGCCAACATCTCCATCTATACCGTCGACGGCGAAGATGGTGCTCTGAACGCTGGCTCTCCGGTAGCCGTTGGCGCCGGCCCCCAGACGATGCTGATGAACGAGTCCGGCAGCCTGGCCTTTGTGGCCAGCGCAGGAGCTAACGAGCTGCGCAGCTTCTCAGTCGACGCTCTCTCCGGCGCCCTGACCCAGGTGGGTACCGCCCTCGCCACGGACGATGACCCGGTGGCCCTGGCTATTTCGTCGGACAGTGCTTTCCTATTCGTCGCCGGAACCACAAATCCTGGCTACCTGCACACCTACGCCGTAGCCGAAGACGGCTCCCTCTCCTCTGCCGGCGCTCCCTACAACACCCAAAACGGATCCCCGAGCGCCCTGGCGATCACGCCGAACGATGAGGTCCTGCTGGCCTCCTTCGACGCCTACAACCTGATCGCAAGTTTCACCATCGATCCCAGCAGCGGAGCGCTGGAGATCATCAATACTGTC
>DASCNH010000168.1:0-9534 GCA_036011365.1 Planctomycetota bacterium
CACATGAGCGAGAGCCGGGCTTGGGCGGTTTTCTACGGGGCCTCGTAAAGCGCAAGTGGGTGGAGGTCGAAGCTCTGGCCGGCATCGACCTGGAGCTGGCCCGCGGGGAATTCGTGGGCCTGATCGGAAGCAACGGCGCGGGCAAGACAACTCTGGTCAAGTCCATGGTGGGCATCATTCCGGTCAGCAGCGGACGGGCGGAACTCTTCGACCGCGACGCCTTCCACCTGCGGGATGCTGAGAAGCGGCGTCTGGGTGTGGTCATGGGGCAACGCTCACAACTGTGGTGGGACCTGCCGCCCCTGGACTCATTTGAGCTACTGCGCGCCATCTACTCTGTGCCACGTGATGAGTTCCAACAACGCCTGGGGCGGTATGTGGAGCTGCTCGATGTGGCGGATCAGCTCAAGATCCAACTGCGCCATCTGTCCCTGGGCCAGCGCATGAAGATGGAGATCATCGGCGCCTTCCTGCACGGTCCGGAAGTGGTCTTCTTGGACGAGCCGACCATTGGCCTCGACCTCATCGCCCGTGATACGATCCGCAACTTCCTGGTGGAGCTAAACCGTGAGGAGGGCGCCACCCTGGTGCTCACCAGCCACGACATGGAGGACATCGAACACACCTGTCGGCGACTGGTGATCCTGGATGCCGGGTCCATTATCTTTGATGGGGACCTGGTGGAGCTGCGGCAACGGATCGTCGGCGAGCGCGCCATAGAGCTGCACCTGGTGCCCGGTACGGAGGAGCGGGCCCGAGGGCTCGCCGCAGGCCTGGTGCCCTTCGAGGGGCGCCTGGTGCGCGAGAACCCGCTGAGCCTGACAGTACTCGTGCCGGCCAGCCGGGCCCGTGACTGCATCTCACATCTGCTGGATGTGCTCTCCGTGCGCGATCTGTCCGTGGAGCGGCAACCCCTGGAAAACCTCATCCGCCAGATCTACGCGACACCTAGCCTGGCGGCCTCCGAGGCGCGCCCGTGAGCAGGGTGCTGGGTCTGCTGACCCATGACCTGCGTCTCCTGCGCCATACCACGGAGTACGAGTTCCGCAAGGTGCTGGCCTTCCGCGTGGGCTTTATAGTGCGCGAACTGTTGAACGGGGTCGCGCACTCGGCGGTGATGATCTGCCTCTACTTCGCGCTCTACGCCCAGGTTTCAGCGGAGAGCATCAACGGCTGGACCTTCCGGGAGATCGTGCACTACATGATCCTCTCCGCAGCCATTCAGAAGGTGCTCTTCCACCACCGCCTGCTGGACGTGGACGACCAGATCTTCACGGGCCACCTGACCAAGTTCCTGGTGATGCCCTTTCGCTTCTTCACCCTGCCCCTGGGGCGTTTTGTTCAGCACACCCTGCTGCAACTGGTGGTGGCCGGTCTCTGCTACGCCGTCGGGTTGTGGCTGGTGCCCGAGTGGTGGCCGGTGCCGGTCTCCGCGGGCGCCGCCGCCCAGGCCCTGGTGCTGGTCATCCTGGGCAGCGTCTGCTTCCTTTTGACCTACTACTGCCTGGCGCTGCTGGCCTTCTGGCTCGATGTGGTCTGGTCCGTGGCGGTCATGTTCATGTTCATGGCCAACTTCGTCGCCGGGCGCATGATTCCAGTCTCCCAGATGCCAGAGGCCTTCGGAGCGGTCTTCCGCTGGGCCTTTCCATACTGGGCCCTGTCCGCGCCCATCGAACTCTGCCTGGGGCGCAGCGGGCCGGGCTTCTTTGTGGAGGGGCTGAGTATTCTGCTGCCGACCATGCTCCTGTTGGAGCTCGCCCGGCGCTGCCTGTGGAGCCGGGGGCGGCGGCGTTATGTGGGAGTGGGAATGTGAGGGGCCCGGACCGGGATCCGCTGCTCTGCCTTGTCCGGCACCGCCTGGGCATCCTGCGCCAGTTTCTGCGCGTGGGCCTGGTGCGCAAGTCCCAGTTCCGCATCGACTTCCTGGCCCAGGTTCTCATGGATCTGTGTTTCTACGGCGTGCATATTCTGACCTTCGAGCTGTTATTCGGCCTGGGTGAAGGCTTCTCGATTGCCGGCTGGGAGCGCGCGGATGTGCGCGTCTTCCTGGGCTTCATCTTTGTCAGCGACGCCTTCATGATGAGCTGGCTCTCCCAGGCCTGGCACCTCCCCGAGGACATCAAGAACGGCAACCTGGATCCGGTTCGCCTGCGCCCGGCTCCGTCCATTCTGGTCTACTTCTTCCAGCGCTTCAGCCCCGAGGGGGCCGTCAACTTCCTCTGCGCCCTGTCATACCTGGCCTTCGGCGTAGCCACTTCCGAAGCCCTCGCGCCGCGCCTGCTATGGGCCCTGCCCCTGGGCTTCTGTCTGGCCCTCTGGGCCCAACTGGTGGTCAGCGTTGGCCTGGGCACGCTGGAGTTTCTGCTGATCAACTCGGACCTCAGCCGTTTCTTCGTGGATATCGCGCACACGGCTTCCGGCAAGCCCCTGGATATCTACGCGCGCCGCGTGCGCCAGTTCATGATACTGATCCTGCCCGTGGGCGCCCTGGCCCATGTGCCGGCCACCATTGTCCTGGGACGAGTCTCCGATCTGTCAGCCATCGGCCAGAGCGTCTGGCTGATACTACTGGGGCTGGCGGTCTTCGCCCTCTTCCGGCGCAGCTTCAAGCGCTACGAGTCCGCCCTCTCCTGACAGGAGACTGAGCAGACGACCGTGCAGCGGAGCGCGCAGCTCCGGCAGGTCCATCAGGGCCAACTCGGCACCGGACTCGGGGATGGACAAGATGGCGCGCACGTCGTCTGGATTCCCACCGCCGCTCAGGCAGCGGGCCAGGGTGCGGGCCAAGGTGTCGAGGATGAAGTCCGGGTACATGCGCGCGATCTCGCGTAGCTCGGCGGGGCCCAGCTCGCGCGCCGCCGCCCGTCGCCAGGTCTCGCGCTCGCAGTCCAAAGCGGCCAGCTCGAGCAGGGCCGCGCGCCGCAGATCACCCGCCTGTGCTGCCAGGTCGCCGCTGCACAGGCCGTGCAGGCCCTCCAGGCCGACGCGCTCGGCGATACGCGAAACCAGCAGAAAGCTCAGGCCGTAGAACTCTCGCTTGCGCCAGGGTCCCAGGCTGCTGGATGAGAGGCCAGCGTGGGTTTCAAAGACCTCCATAGGATCCGTGGTCCGGGGCTGGCCGTTGCTGAGTTGGATGCTTGCGGTGTAGGAGGCCTCGAAGCCCAGGGGGTGGGCGCTGGCGGGCACGGTGACCGTCAAGGACAGATCCAGTCCGCCACAGGCGAAGGCTGCCCCGCTGAGACGCCCGGCCCTCAGCCGCGGGGCGCTCTCCGGGCACAGGCGCGTGGAGATCAAGTCGCACAGGCCTTCTTCCAAGGAACCGGGCAGGTCTTCCCAACTCTCGTCCAGGCTGGCGTGGACCAACTCGTGGGCCAGCGTGCGCTTCAGGTCATCGGCATCCGCCCGCAGGTGGATGCGGCCCTGGCGCCCGGCCCACAGACCTTCGGCGTCCGCGTGCAGGCCGCCGGGGAAGGTGTACAGGCGGGGTTCCGGCTGGACCCAGACCTCGGTGGATCTCGAGACACTATGGGGCAGCGCACCCAGGACGGCGGGCTTGAGTTCGCTCAGCAGGGCGGCTACCTCCGCAGCTCGCAGGCGCGTATCCGCACGCACCACGCCGGCGGGGGAGCTGACGCGTTGAGCCGGTGGTGCTGCCAGGCAAGCGTGGAGCCCCGCCGCCAGGGCTACTATCAGCAGCAGCTGGCCGGGGCGCAGGAGGGATGGGGTGCGCATGGGTGGAGGATCACCCAAAGACTACCCCGGAATGTGGCCCCCGGTCGGTCTGTTTGACGCTGCTTGCGCCGCGTCTACTCCGGAGGAGCGAACTCGGTACAGTGGACGCAGCTGCAGTCGGGGGTGAACCAATCACCGACCCCGGCGCCCTCTTCCATGCCCGCATAGCCCAGGTCAGCCAGGCGGGCAATGGTCTCCGGATCCGCATTGCCGCTGGTACTCCAGCCTTCGGCCGGGGCCTGGGCCAACCAGTGAACAAGAAGGGCGCGCATGCGGATCGCCCGTTCTCGGTGAGCCCGCGCCAGGTTTTCCAGGCAGCCGGGATCCTGGCGCAGGTTGTAGAGCTCCACGCTGTGGCCTTCCCGCTTCTCCAGGACCTGCTTCTGGTGATGGTCCTTCAGGTGCATGATCAGGTGCCAGCCGTCCAGGTTGACGGAGGCTGACAGAGCCGCGGATGAGAGGCCGAAGCGCGCATCGGCGGAGGCTGTCCCGTCCAGATTGTCGCGCAGGTCGTGTCCCGGAAACTCGCTCCCCTCAAGGCCGCAGAGGTTGAGCAGAGTGCGCCCCAAATCGATCTGGCGCACGGGGGCGGAGCTCGTCGTACCCCGCGGTCCAGCGGGCCAGGCCATGATCAAGGGCACATGGATGGTGTCGGGGTAGAGCTCCGCATGGTCGTAGTAGACACCGTGCTGGCCAAAGGACTCGCCGTGGTCGGCGGTGAAGACAATCAGGGCGTCGCCGAAGCGTTCATGGGCCAGCAGGGCTCCCAGCTGGTCATCGAGGAAGTCCACTTCGGCTCGGTATTGGGCCTGGGGGAAGGCGGGGTCGCGCAGGCCAGCCAGGGGTGTGTCGCTGACTAGCAGGGGGGGGAAGGGCGGCTCGGGAAGCTGTGGGGAGAAGGGGTCCTTGTCCTGTTCGTAATAGCGACGGTCGTAACCTTCCGGCGGTGTGTAGGGCGTGTGCACATCGAATAGGTGCAGCCAGATGAAGAGCGGCAGGCCGGCGCTTTCGTCCAGCCACTTGCTGGTGATGTGCGTAGTGATCTGTGCGCCACGCTGGTGTGCGGCAGGGGAGTTCATGCGGTCAAACCCCTGGCCCAGGCCGCTCTCCTCCTCAACCAGGTGGCGGGCGCTGATGCTGGCGTAGGTGGCGTAGCCCGCCTGGCGGAAGGCCTCGGCCAGCGTCGGCGCGGACTGGGCCAGGGGGTGGTGGTTGTCGACCACGCGCGTGTCCCGCGGGTGCGTGGCGGTCATCAGGGCGATGTGCGAGGGGTTGGTCACATTGGTCGCTGTCAGGCAGTCCGTGAATCGCACGCCCCGGGCCGCCAGGGCATCGAGGGCCGGTGTCTTGACGAGGTTCGTTCCGGCCACGCCCAGGTGATCGGCCCGGTGGGTGTCGGAGGTGATCAGCAACACCGTGGGAGCCTCGGCTCCGGGTATGTAGACGACCGGTTCAGCCACGGCGCACAGGCCCAGGTCCTTGCGGCGAACCTCCAGGGAGAAGCGCACGGTGATTTCCCCTTCGCCCAGGCCGTCCAGGGCGATATCGGCCGCATGCCACTTGCTGCGGGTGCTGATTCCGTCCTCAAGGGTGTAGGACTCCGTGAGCTCCGAGCCATCTTCGTCCGTGACCGTGAGGCGCAGCGTGGGCGCCTGGCGCGGCATGCGCAGGGCTTCGACGCTGCCGTATGAGAAGCGCAGGCGACTACCCGGGAGCAGCGTGGCGTGGCCCGCCAGGGACGCGCGGTTGGTCAGCCCCCAGCCCCGGCGCAGGTCGAAATTGATGTCCACCAGCCCCGGCTCGCCGCCCGGGGCGGGCAGGTAGGATTCGAGGGGGCGCCGCAGGAGGTCCAGGCTCTGGATTACGCTGCGCGTGCTTTGGACGCTGACCAGGATGCGGATTTCATCCACAGACCTCACCTGGCGGCGCAGCTCCGGCACTTCAAAGATGAACAACTGGGGGGAACGAGACGATGAGGTCTGCTGGCCGCGGGTGCCGAGGACCGCCTTGCCCTTGCGCAGGAACTGCAGGCGAACCACCACTGATTCGACGAAGATGCCGCGTAGGGCGATCTGGTTGAAGGCCTGGGTATCAAAGGGACCGGGGATGGAGACCACCTTTTCGCCCTCGCCGCGCAGCATCAGGCCGGCTTCTGTCTTGTGGTCGGCGGTGGTGGAGGCCGGCACGAAGACGGCTCCGAGAGGGGCTTGGACACTCCAGGGAGTGATCTCCGGAGGCGGGACCAGGTGCTGCTCCAGGGTAGTCTCACCCGGGGCCTGTGCCTGTCCGTGGGCGTCGGCCTCGAGCGCCAGGCGCTGGAAGTTGCCGATCCCCCCTTGCAGAACCAAGGGATCGTCGCCGCAGGCTGTCAGCGCCCCGAGTGTCCCCAGGGTCCCGAGGACCAAGGTGACCAGGTGCTGGAGGGCTGCGGCCCGCTGGGGGCGGGGGTGGCGTTGGCTGGGGTGGGGCATGGGGTGGGGGGCTGAGCAGGTGTTCTCCAGGGCCAGCCCCGGGAGGAGCAAGGCCCCTTCGGGCGCCCCGCCCGCGAGAGCTTGCGGTTCAGGGAGTCGATGACTCCGAGAGTCTACGATTGCGGCAGTCTACGACTCACTCCTCAAAGCGCCCACACCAATTGCACTCACAGTCCCCTTCAAACCAGACCCGGCCGCCGCTGGACGGCGAATCCATGGCATACCCCAGGGCGGCCAGCTGGGCCAGGGCCTCGGCGTCCTCGGATCCCCTGCGGGCCCAGGAGGTGCCGCTGGTGTCCGCCAACCAGGCGATGACCAACCGGCGCAGGGCAGCGGCCCGGGCGCCCTCCGCGGTCACCCGGTCCTCCTGGCAGCGCGGGTCACCGGCGATGTTGAAGAGTTCCACCTGGTGCTCTTCCCGAGGGGTGAGCATGTGGTGGTTGTGGCGGCGCAGGTGCAGGATCAGCAGCCAGTCCCCCAAGGTTACGGAGGCGCTGTTGCCGTTGGCGGAGAGGGAGAAGCGCGGTTCCGCCGGTCGCGAACCGTCGAGGGCGGTCAGCAGGCTCTGTCCGGGGAACTCCTCGGCGGTCAGGCCCGCCAGGTCCAGCAGGGTGCGGCCGAGGTCGATGGACTCCACGGGCAACTCAACTGTGGCGCCGCCCGGACCTTGCGGCCAGGCGAGCAGTAGGGGCACGCGGAGGTTCGCGGGGTAGAGCCCGGTGTGGGAGAACCAGACGCCTCCGGAACCGAAGCTCTCCCCGTGGTCGGCGGTGAAGACCACGATGCCGTCTTGAAAACGCGGGCGCTTGAGCAGGCGCCCGAGCTCTTTGTCCATGTAATCCACCTCGCCCCGGTACTGGGCCACGGGGTAGTCGACATCTCGCAGCCCCTTCAGATTCTCACCCAACCAGCGTTGGTCGATGCCGGCGGGTTCCGGCAGAGAGGGGTCGAAGGGGTCCTTGTCTTCGGGGTAGTAGCGCCGATCGAATTCTCCGGGGGGCGTGTAGGGGGCGTGCACATCGAACAGGTGCAGCCAGACGAAGAGCGGCCGTCCGCGGGCGCTCGGCAGCCAGGCCTCCAGGTGGTCCAGGGACACCTCCGCATCCCAAGTCGTACGGGTTGGCGCGGCAATGCGATCGAAACCCTGGCCGAGGCCCGTGCCCAGGGGGCCCAGGTGGCGCACACTTGCCACGGCGAAGGTGACGAATCCGTTTTCGCGAAAACGTTCCGCCAGGGTCAGCGCCTCCTCGGCCAGGTGCCCGGTGTTTGAGATGATGCCTGTGTCCCGGGGCGAGGTGCCGGTCATCAGCGTCACATGCGATGGTGAAGTGACATTGGTGGCGGTGTAGCAGTCGGTGAAGCGCACTCCTCGGGCGGCGAGGGCATCGAGGTTGGGCGTGTTCACCTCATGGGCAGATCCCTCCACCCCCAGAGCATCCTGGCGGTGGGTGTCGGAGGTGATCAGCAAGACGGTGCGGGCGTCCGTGCCCGGCCTTGAAAGCAGCGGGGGGGTGACCACGCAGGCACCGGTCTCGGTGCCGCGCACGGTCAGCTCAATGCCTATGGTTACGCTGGGGCCGGAGAGGCCGGACAGGTCGAGTTCCAGGGGGTACCAGATCTCGTCCCCTGATACGCGATCCCCCAGGTTGATTGAGTCCTTCACCTGGCGCCGTCCGGAGTCCGTGGCGGTCACCGTTACGCGTGGTTTCTGGCCGCCGACGCGCAGGTCTTGCGGCTGCATGATTGCCATGGTCAGGGCGCAGTAGCCGGTTTCGGTGGGCAGGGGCGCGGTGGCGGTGAGGGGGCGCACCGAGGTCAGGCCGATGGCGCGGCGCGCCTCTTCGGCGGTGTTCACGAGTTCGCCCTCCATGTCCGGCAGCAGCTTGTGCAGGGGCATCGAGAGCAGGTCGGCATTGTGGAAGAGGTAGCCCTTGCTGCCTGACTCCATGGAGACCTCCAGGTGCGTAACGGGGCCCTCCCGCCGCCTCAGGGAGGGCACATCAAAGATGGCGAGCTGGGGATCCGGGCTGCCGGGGAGCAGAATGGCCGGGGTGCCCAGGAGGCGGTCCCTGCCGTTCTTGAAGATCAGCCGCAGGCGGTCGCGGCGACGAGTGGTGAGGGATACCACCACGCGGTTGAAACTCCCCACGTCCAGCTCGTCGCTGATTACCCAGGGACGGTTGCGATGCGTCGGGGAGGCGGAGTAGCGCTTGATGCGCTGGCCCTTGTCGTCATCCGGGGTAGCGCCATCCGGCTGCAGGGCGAGGCGGTGGTGAAATGGCTTCCCCTGAGTCAGGGGGGCCATGTCAGCGCCGCAGCTCGCTGCTAGCAGCAAGCCCGTGAGGACCAGGAATGCCGGGGAGGGCGGCGTGGTGAGGCTCGGGGTGGGCATCAGGGGGGAGGTGTCCGGTCAGCGTCTGGGCCTCACCGAGACTACAATCTCTCGGGCGGCGATGCCTATTGTCTGAAGCCCGAACACCAGGAGCACTCGCATTCGCCGTCGAACCAGTTCGTAGTGCTCTCCTGCTCCTCTGTGTATCCGAGGCCGGCCAGATTCTCCAAGTGGGCCGTGGGCAGAATATCGATTTCCGTGGCCCAGCCAGCGCTGCGGGGGGCCTGCAGCCAGTCGATGAGCAGCTTTCGCAGGGCTCGAGCCCGCTCGGGGTCGCTCTCGACCAGGTCCACAGCGCAAACGGGGTCAACGGTCAGGTGGTAGAGCTCTACCCGGTGGCGGGGCAGGCGGGGCAGATCCGCGTGCAGGGTGTGCTCCATGAGGTGCAGCACCAGGAAATAGCCGTTCAGGGCCACGGAGGCGGACGTGGCGTTGGCGGAGAGGGCAAAGCGGGGGCTTGGGGGGCCAGCTTGGCCCGGGTCGCCGGGGGCCGGGAGGAGGCTCTCGCCCGGGAAGGGGACCTGGGTGAGGCCCGCCAGGTCCAAGAGGGTGCGGCCCAGGTCCTGCTGGAGCAGGGGAACGGAGCGCTGCTGGCCCACGGGCACGCCCGGTCCGGCCAGGATCAGAGGCACCGCCAGGGTGTCCGGGTAGAGCTCCCGGTGGTCCCAGAAGACATCGTGGGCTCCCAGTGATTCCCCGTGGTCGGCGGTGAAGGCCAGGTGGCCGGCGGCCACCCGGGGGCGGGCCAGGAGCTCTCCCACGAGACCGTCCAAGTAGGTGATTTCGGCCCGGTAGCGGGCATCCAAGTGGGATACGTCGCGGATCTCCCGATCCCAGGAGGGCCGCTGGTGGGAGGGTGGCTCCTCCAGGTCCGGAGAGTAGGGGTCGCGGTCAGCCGGATAGTAGGCCGCCAGGGCCTCGGCCGGGACCTCGTAGGGG
>DASCNH010000169.1:0-10046 GCA_036011365.1 Planctomycetota bacterium
CATCACAAGAGGGTCTCGACAGGCGGGGGGACTCATTCCTGGCTCCTTGTGACCTGTCCTGCGTGAGCAGGCGACGTACCGCGCCCCGAATGGGTCGAGTCATGACGCCGAAAAGGGAATGTGGTCGGCCAACCGCCCCATCTCGGGAGGAGCCTTCTCAACGCAACACAGGGTCTCCGGCTCCACGGCCACGCGCCCTGCCCACGCGGGAAACGGTTTCCAAGAAACTCCGAAAGGCCTACGGGCCGGGGCCATCGGCCCGGGCCATGCCGATCAGCAGTCTGCCCACCAGAGCGTGTAAACGGCCGACTGCGCCGGACTCCCACCCCCTCCGAGCAAGGGCCGGGGATGGATGCGGGTTGGCTCTCTCAGCCCAGGGCGCGGCGCAACTCCGCCTGCTTGACGGGCCCGGCCGCGGCCAGGCAGCAACGCTCCGGCCACAGGTGCTGGCCTGCGGCGCGCTGCACATCGGCGATGGTGACAGCCTCAAAGGAGGCGATCAGGTCTTCCAGATAGCTCTCCCCGAAACCGTGTACCTCCCGCGTGATCAGGAAGGAAGCCCGCCGGGAGGCGCGTTCAAAGCCCAATGGGTAGGAGCCGAGCAAGTAGTCCCGCGCCAGCTCCAGCTCCTCCGCTGCCACGGGTTCCCGGCGAATGCGATGCATCTCCTCCAGGAAGGCGGCGACGGCCGTGCCCACATGCTCTCTTGAGGTGCCGATGTAGGCCCGGAACAGGCCCGGCGCCAGACCGGCGGAGCTGTGGATGGCGGCGCTGACCGAGTAGGCCAGGCCGAGCTCGTCCCGCAGACGCCGGCTGATGCGATCCGTGAAGCCCGGGCCGGTTCCCAGGATGTGGTCGAGCAGCACCAGGGCCGGATAGTCCGGGTCGCTGCGGCGGATACCCAGGTGGCCCAGGTGCACATGGACCTGGGCGCGCTCGGCGGTGAAGGCGGCCACGCGTTTGCCAGGCGCCGGGAACCTGAGCGGCGTCTGGACATGCGGCCGGCCGCTCTTCCAGCCCCGCAGCATTCGATTCCAATGGCGGCTCACCTGCTCCGGTTCCACCGCCCCGCAGACTGAAATCATGGCCCGGCTGGCGACCCAGGTGCGACGTTGATGGGCGCGCAGCTGGGCGGGAGTGATGGCCGCCACGGACTCCGCCGTACCCCGTTCAGGCCGTGCCAGCCAATGGTCGCCATAGACCAGGGTGCGCAGGAGCTGCGCCCCCTGCACGCGCGGGTCCTGGGCTTCGGCCATGAGGCGCCCGATGACGCGTTCCTTCTGCCGGGCTACGGGCCCCGCCGGATAGCGCGGCTCCGTGAGCATGCTGGCCATGATCTCGGAGAGCAGCTTCCAGCCCTCACCCGCCACCGTGCCCGAGAGCCCGTTGGCATCGCCGGAGACCGCTCCCCCGGCGGGCATCAGCAACCGGGATATGGCTTCTTCGTCGTAGCTCTTGGTGCCCTGATCCGCCAGCGCCCCCACCAGGAGCCCCAAGCCGTCGCGCCCCTCAGGATCGCTCGAGCGCCCTCCGCGCAGGTGGATCCGCACGGCGGTCACCGGAGCCCCCGGCCGCGGCGAGACGAATAGCCGCGCTCCGCAGTCCAGATCAAACGAGTGACAGGGAATCTCCAGGCGCGTGCCGCGCCGCTTCCCGGCCAAGGCCGCAGCACTCTTCGTCTTGCGCGTCATCGCCCGCCCGCCTTCCCCCGGCGGCGACCCGCTGCACGCTGCTCGCCGGACTGTTTATGCTCTCGGGGCAGGCTCCAACCGGTCACGCAACGCTCCGGCTTCAGATAGCGTTCCACAACCTCGCGCACCTGACGCGTGCGCACCCGCGCCCAACGCTCCGGCCCCACCAGCGCCAGGCGCCAATCCACATCCACGGCCCACTCGCCGATGTCCTCCGCCAGGTCCGTCACGGTTTCCCGGGAGTAGGCCTCCGAGGCGGCCAGAATCCGTCGGGCCACCTTGAGGTCCGCGGCGGAAACGCCCTCCCGAGCCAGGAGAACCAGCTCAGCACGCAGCGCCCGCTCCAAACGCTCGGGCTCAACCCCCGGCGCGGCCTCCGCGAAAAGCCAGAAGGCGCCACCCTCCACACGCGTGTCATTGCTGGTGGAAATGGTCGTGGCCAGTCCCTCATTCAGCACGAGCTTGCGATACAGGCGCCCCAGGCGTCCCCCGGTCAGCACCGTAGTGATCACATCCAGCACCCAGTCCGCATCCTCGCCGGCCTTGACCGTCGGCCAGGCCAGGCACAGGCGCGCGTTTGGATCGTCCCACCGCAGCTCCAGGCGCTGGGGCCCCGCGGGTTCCACCAGCGGCGGCCGATAGGGCTCCACCTCCGCCATGGGTGCCCCCGCTGGAATGGAGCCGAAGTGTCGGCGCACCAGGCGCAGGGCCCGCGGCGAGGAGAAGTCACCGCAGATCAGGAGCGTCGCATTGCCCGGATGGTAGTAGCGCCGGTGCCAGGCCGCCATGTCTTCGACTGTCATGCGGCGCAGCCGGTCGGCGCGACCGACCACCGGTTCCCCATAGGGGTGGCGTTGAAACAGGACGCGCTGCACACGGCGTGAGAGGCTGCGCCAGGGATCGTCCTCGCCCATGGAAAGCTCCTCTAGCACCACCTCGCGCTCCGAGCTGAACTCCTTCCCATCCAGCGTCAGGTTCGCCATACGATCGGACTCAATGGCCAGCGCCTGCTCCCAGCGGTCAGAGGCGAACTCAAACCAGTAGGCCGTGTGATCCGCCGTGGTGAAGGCGTTGTTGGAGCCGCCCAGGCGCGCGGTCAGGCGGTCCACCTCACCCTTGGCGAAACCTGCGCTGCCCTTGAACATCATGTGCTCCAAAAAGTGCGCCATGCCCGATTCGGTCTCGGTCTCATGGCGGGCACCCACCCCGTACCACAGGATCACGGACACCACCGGATCAGCGTGTCGCTCGACGAGCATGAGACGCAACCCGTTTCGCAGGCGGTGCTCCCGCACCTCCGCCCCGGCCACCCGAGCCAGGACGCCCCGCTCGGCCTGAGCCGCGCGAGCACGGCCCCCCCTCCCCGGCCAGCCCGTCATTGACCGCGCTTCTTCCGCCCCGTACCGGGGCGCCTTCCGCCGCCACCCTCCCGGCGCTGACCACCGGCCGCCCGCCCTCCACCACCACTCGCCCGGCGCTGACCGCCGGCCGTCCGCCCTCCGCCACCACTCGCCCGGCGCTGACCGCCGGTGGCCCGCCGCGGGCCACCGTGCCCACCGTACGAGTTCCGCCCGCGTCCGCGGGCAGTCCGACCGTCACGGGACTCCGCCGAGCCACCTTCTGCGCCCCACTCACCCGGGCGCACGGGCGCTGTGGGATCGCTCCACTCCAAGAGGTCCTCCACCTCCGGCCGCGACAGGCTGCGCCAATGGCCGATCTTGATCCCGCGGTCGTTCAGGGGGCCGATGTTCACACGCTTGAGGTCCACAACCTTGTAGCCCACGCGGGCGAAGATGCGGCGCACCTCTCGGTTGATGCCCTCGCGCAGGGTCACATGGAGAAACGAGTAGTTGCGCGTGCGCCGTATGATCACGATGCGCGCTCCACCGGTCTTGCCGTCGGACAGGTACACGCCACCGCGGACCTTTTGCACGGCATCCTCGTCGATGTTGCCCACAACCTTGACCGCGTAGGTCTTCGGCACACCGAAACGCGGGTGTGCGATGCGCTGGGCGAACTCGCCGTCATTCGTGATCAGAATCAGCCCCTTGCTCTCTTCGTCCAGGCGCCCGACCGTGTAGATCCGCCCCTTGGCCGGGTCGCGGATCAGGTCGATAGCCCGCGGCCGCGTTTCCCGTCGCTCGTTGGTGCAGACCACGCCCGCCGGCTTGTTCAGCAAGTAGTACCGTCGGCTGGTGCCCTCCACGCGCAGCTGCACGCCATCCACCTCCACGGTCTGCAGGACCGGGTCCACCTTGATGCCCAGGCGCGTCTCCGGCAGCCCGTCGACAATCACCTTGCCGGCGCTGATCAACTCGTCACAGGCGCGCCTCGAGGCCACCCCGTGGTCCGCCAGGTACTTGTTGAGACGCACCAACTGCCCAGACTCCAAGCGCTTGCGAGCGGATGAGTCGCTGGCCGGCTTGGCGCTGGCCCGCCGTGGCATCTTCCTCGCCGGTCCCGCCCCCTTGGGCCGCTTATGCGTGGTGCGCTTGCCGGCGGCGCGCCCCTGTCCACCCACGCCCTTGCCAGTCCCCGCCCGCTTGCGATTCTCTGCCATCTGTCACGCTCCTTCGGTTCCGGCGCGTGTCTCCACGCGCGCCACAAGTAGTTCATCGTCCGTCGCCACCAGGCTGTGGACGCCCATCTCCGCCGGTACCAGCCAGCACTCTCCCGCCGTCAGGCCCAGGGCCCCGCTCGCGCCATTCAGCTCACCAGCGCCCGACAGGATCACATAGACAATGGCCACGCCGTGCGTGTCGAGCTCAAGCTCATCACCGACGCGGCAGAGCTCCAGGGCAAAGGCCGCGTCATCCACCAGGCGCGCGCGGGCGCTGGCCGTTCCGGCGCCGCAGAACTCCGGCACGAGCGCCCCCGGGAACGGTCTCTCATAGTCCACTGAAAGCAGGGCCTCCTCCGGGTGCAGGGGCCGCGGCTGGCCGTCGTCGCCCAAGCGCCCCCAATCGAAAAGGCGATAGGTGATGTCCGCGCTCTCGGAAACCTCGAGCAGCGTGATGCCCGCGCCGATGGCGTGCACCGTGCCCGGCGGCACATGAAAAAAATCACCGGCCTGGACCGGGATGGGGTTCAGGAGATCGACCACCTCCGCCCCGGTGGCTCCGGCGGCAAAGGCGCTGGCATCCACCTCCGGGCGCAGACCCAGATGGATCAGGCTCTCCGGCTCGGCGGCCAGAATGTACCAGGCTTCGCTCTTGCCACAGGCCCCGGCACCCAGGCGGCGGGCCGTCTTCCCGTCCGGGTGTACCTGCACGCTGAGGGGCTTGCTGGTGTCGAGGAACTTGACCAGGACTGGAAAGCGCTCGTCGCCATTCAGGGCCGCCCCCCCCATGATGCCCTCGGTCCGGGAGCGCACCAAATGTCCGAGGCTGCGCCCCTCCTCAGCTCCACCGCTGACGCGTGACTGGCGGCCCTCCAGATCGGAGGCCAGCCAGACCTCCCCCACAGCGCTGCGGCCGGCTGTGTCGAGGCCCGTGACCGCCCCCAGGCGGTCCCCGCCCCAGATCTTCTCCAGGAAGATCGGGTCCAGGCGCAGGGGTCGCAGGGCGGAAATCTCGTCTTGGGTCATCATGGCGGCCGAACAGGATAGCGAGGGTCCGCCCGCAGGGCCTCCCGTATCGGTCACAAAGTACTCAGAGGCGCCTTCCCGCCACCCAGACCGCCCCCAGGGTCAGCCCGCCACCCTCCAACTGGACCAGATCCGCCCTGCGGCCGGGTTCCAGGACACCCCGGTCGTCGAGGCCCAGGGCCCGGGATGGCGTTTCCGCCGCCATGGTCAGGGCCTCGGCCGGGCTGACCACGCCGCGCCCGACCAGAGTCCGCACCATGTCCAACTGCGAGGAGGCCGAGCCCGCCAGACGCTCCGGCGCCCCGCTCCCGTCACGAATCCAGGCCGCCCCATCCCGCACGCGATGCTCGCGGCCGTGGTCGTGAAAAATGTCGCAACCGGTGCCCGCCCCGCGCAGGGCGTCGCTCACCAGACACAATCCCCCCGGCCCGCGTGCCGCCAGGGCCAGGTCCACCGCCCGCTCGTCCACGTGGACCAGGTCGCCGATCAGCTCCGCGAAGAGCGTGTCCTCTGTCAGGCCGATTCCGGCCAGGCCGGCGTCCCGGTGGTGCACACCCGTCATGGCATTGAAGAGGTGCGTGACACCCACGGCTCCGGCGCGCGCCGCCGCCAGGGCTTCGGCCCCACTCGCCCGGCTGTGCCCCAGGGACACGCGCACGCCGCAACGCACGAGTTCAGCGGCCAGCTCCGCGCTTCCCGGCAACTCCGGCGCCAGGGTCACCGTACGCACACCGCGCCCATCACCCGTAGTTCCACCCAGGATGGCAGCCAATGCAGCCGGAGAAGGCTCCGCCAGGAGCTCCGCTGGCAGAGCTCCCGCCGCCTGCGGGTTGACGAAGGGTCCTTCCAGGTGCAGCCCCACGGGCTCCGCCGCCGGCAGCCCGCCGTCCTCCGCCAGGCAGCCCCGCCCGTCCGTTTCAACAGGGGCACCAGGTGCAGCAGATGATCCCAGTGATCCCGACGCAGCAACCTCGTCGGCCAGCTGCGCACAACTCTCCCCCAGGCGCGTCGGCTCGTCCGGAAACAGCGTCGGCTGAAAACTGGTCGTCCCCTCCCGCGCCAGGGCCCGCCCCATACCCACCAGGTCATCCAACGGGCCGCAGCCCCCAAACCCATGCACATGCAGGTCAATGAATCCCGGCGCGATGATGCAGTCGGGTAGCTCGGCCGCCTGTTCGTCTCCCAGGCGCTCGACCGCCGTGATCAACCCACCTTCCATGACCAGGCGCCCGGCCTGGAGTTGGCCGTCGAGCAACAACCTGCCGCGCAACTCAGTCACGGACCGGCCTCCGATTCAGCCTCGCCGCCATCGTCGCCCTCGTCATCTGTGGCCAGCGACTCCAGGAACCAGAGCGCCGTCGTCCCGTACACGCGCTCCCGGGCATCCACATGCAGCCCCTTGAACTCATCCTCATCCAGGGAACGCTTGGGCACATGCAGGACGATCACCCCGCCGTCGGCGAGCCGCTCCCGGACCAGCTCCCCCACGCTCTTCAGCACCGCCAGCCGCCGCAGTGGGTCAGCCATGAAGGGATAGGGCGGATCCATGAAAACCAAATCGAAGATCCCGTCCCCCCAGTGCTTGGGCGCCAGGGCATCGCGCTCCACAACGATCCCGCGCTCCTCCAAACCGAAATCCGAGAGGTTCTTGCGCAGCAACCCGGCGGGCTTGCGCCCCTGCTCCAGAAACCGCGCTCCCCGGGCCCCGCGCGAGAGAGCCTCGATCCCCAGGCTCCCGGTTCCCGCGAAAAGATCCAGCACGCCGGCGCCCTCCACACGCTCCCCGAGAATCGAGAACAGCGCCTCCCGCACACGGTCCAGCATGGGCCGCGTCTTCCGGTCGGACGGAGCCGCCAACCGCCGCCCCCGCAGGTCTCCAGCGATAATTCGCATGCCCCAAGGTACTTCCCCCAACGCTCCAAGCAAGACAGCGGCATCGACACGGCTCTGCTCAAAATGAACAGACCGATCGGGCACCACACCAACCCACCCGTCAAGTCCGTCCTGCGCCGCAGCGCCCCGACATCCTCCAGGTGGACACCACCGACCCAACGCTTTCCGCCACCGACGGCAAGTGGGTCCTGTGCGTCACCGCAACCGCCGACAACCGCGCGGCCGCCGTCAGCAACTCCCTGCACTTCGTCGACAACACCGGGCCGTCCTTCCAGCCGCAGCCCGCGCAGGGCCGCGCCCGATGCGGATTCTGGCTCGCGGGCCCGTGTGCCCTGCGGGCGAGCTCGCAGGACACGCGCTCCCGTGGGCCACAGCAGCCCGGAAGCCCGCCAGCCCCATCCCGCTCCACATCCCGCGGTCTACGGCCCGCGGTCTACGGCCCTCGGTCTGCGGCCCGTGGCGTAAGCCCAACCTCCGGGTGCCCCGGTACCCGTGGCGCACCTGGCCCCTGGCGCACTACAATCCGGCCATGCCCCGCCTGCATGTGAATGTCGACCATGTGGCCACCGTGCGCCAGGCGCGCAGGGAGGCCTTCCCGGATCCGGTGGCCTGGGCCCTGGCGGCGGAGGCCGCCGGCGCCCTGGGCATCACCTGCCATCTGCGCAGGGACCGGCGGCACATCCAGGATGATGACGTGCGACGCCTGCGGGCGGAGATCGGCACGCTGCTCAACCTGGAGCTGTCCCTGGCGCCGGAGATCGTGGAGTTCGCCCTCGGGAGCGGCGCGGACGCCTTCTGCCTGGTGCCGGAGAACCGCGCCGAGGTAACCACCGAGGGCGGCCTGGATGTTGTCGGCGAAATGGAGCGGCTGCGGGATGTGGTCAGCCCCCTCAAGGAGCGCGGCGGCCTGGTGAGCCTCTTCGTGGATCCGGACCACCGCCAACTGGAAGCCTGCGCCGAGGCCGGAGCCCAGTTCGTGGAGCTGCACACGGGGGCCTACGCCAACGCCCGTGGCCCCGGGGACGGAGCGCTCCAGGCCACCGAGTTGGAACGGCTGACCTCCGCCGCCGAGCGCGCCCACGCCCTGGGCCTGGGCGTCAACGCCGGCCACGGCCTGGACCTTCGCAACGTGGCCCCGGTGGCGCGCCTGCCCCACCTCCAGGAGCTGAACATCGGCTTCGCCATCGTGGCCGAGTCCCTTACCGTTGGCGTCACAGGCGCCGTCGAGGATATGCTCAATGCCATCACGGACGCCCGCACCCCGGGCGCCTCCCGCTGAACGCCCAAGCGCGTCCCCAAAGACACCGCCCAGGCGCTGGAGTAACAAGCCCAAAGCACCCCGAGCAAGACCGCGACAAGCCCCGCGCGCCGCCAGACACAACCCCAGCCCCCCCATGCCTCCCACCTTTCAAGGCAGCCTGGTCGCTGTCCCGACGCCCTTCGAAAACGGCGCCCTCGACCTCGACTCCTTCCGTGAGATCGTCGACCTGCACGCCACCACCGGGACCAGCGCCATCGTGGTCTCCGGCACCACCGGCGAGTGCGCCACGCTGACCGACTACGAACGCCGCGAGCTCCTGCACGCGGCCATTTCCTACGCCGCCGGACGCCTGCCGGTGATCGCCGGTGTGGGCACCAACTGCACGCGCACCACGGTCGAGTTGGCGCGCTTCGCCGCCGCTTCCGGAGCCGCCGGCCTGCTGGTCGTCACGCCCTACTACAACCGCCCCAGCCGGCGCGGCCTGCTGCTCCACTTCGGCGCCGTGGCCGAGGCAGTCCCCACCCCGCTGATCCTCTACAACATCCCGCGCCGCACTGGCTCTGACCTGACGCCGGAGATCGTGGCCGAGTTGCGCGCGCGACATCGCAACATCGTCGCCATTAAAGAAGCCAGCGGCAGCCTGGAACGCGCCAAGGCCCTGCTCGCCGACGGCCACATCTCCGTCCTGTGCGGAGAGGACGCCCAGATCAAGGCCTTCATGGCCCTCGGCGCCGACGGCGCGGTCAATGTCACCGGCAACATCCTGCCCGATGAGCTCGCCGAGTTGATCGAGTGCTCACGCCCCGGCCATCCCGCCGCCAGCACCCGAGCAACACATCTGGAGGAGACTATTGCCCCCCTGGTGCGCGACCTCTTCATAGAAACCAACCCGGTACCCCTGAAGGCAGCCCTGGCCCGGCTCGACCGCTGCACCGAAGAAGTGCGCGCCCCCCTGGCCCCCCTTGAAGCGAGAAACGCGAAAGCGCTAGAAGAAACGCTCGCCGCCGTTGTACGGGAGACGCTGGGAGAGAGCACCGCCGCCCAGCTCCACCTGAACCCCAAGCAAGAACTGACCCCCTCATGACCGTCTCCGGATTACCCCCCATAGCCGTCGCCGTCGGAGGCCTGATCTTCGTCGGCGGCCTCATCATCTACTTCATCAGGAAGAGCGCCTGACAGCCGGCCCCGGTCCTTTTCAGACAATTTGGTATGCTGATAGGCGCGCTTGAAGACAAGCCGCACTCACCCATGCCCACCTTCTCTGACAGTGGACGAGCCACACCGCGGGCTATTGTGAGGGAGGGCAGCTGGCTGCGGCGGCGGGCACGCAGGCTCATCGGGAGACATCTGCGAGATGAAGTGGACTCCGGCGACACGGCCCAGGAAGCATAGCTGCAGGCGCTGGAGCAAATGGAAGGCCTGCGCTTCCCCAACCGCAGCTCCTTCCGCGCCTGGCTGGGGCGTGTCCTGACCAATGCCGTCGTGCGCCGCGGCCGACGGTTGCGCCTGCCGCGGGCGGCCCTCGACGGCGGTCTGGCCGGGTCGGGCTCCAGCCCGTCAGAGCGCTTGATGCGCGACGAACGCTGGGAGAACGCGCGCGCGAACCTGGCCGGGC
>DASCNH010000170.1:0-15526 GCA_036011365.1 Planctomycetota bacterium
AGATCCGCAACGGCCTCTGCCTGCCTCCGCGCATGTCCGCGCGCAATGTATTCCAGATGCTCGCCCACCCGACCTGGTCCCTGGGACAACTACGCGCCGGCCCGCCGGGCTTTGCCACCATCAAGCCCTACCTAGGCAAAGGCCACGGCCTGCGACACATGAGCGAGTTCATGGACCATCACTTCTCCGGCCGCCTGTCCCCGCAGCGCCTGGCCTCCCTGCGCGAACTCTGGCCCGGCAAGTTGGTGGTCAAGGGCATCGTCACACCGGAAGACGCGGAAACGGCCCTCGGCCTGGGCGCCGATGGCCTGATCGTGTCCAACCACGGTGGTCGCAACCTGGACGCCGGTGAATCGACAATTCGCCCGCTCACGCGCCTGGCAGATGAATACGCCGGACGCACAACGCTGATGTTCGACAGCGGCCTGCGCTCGGGTGCGGACATCGCATGTGCCCTGGCCAGCGGCGCACACTTCACATTTCTCGGACGCACCTTCATGTACGGCGCCGCCGCTCTCGGCCGCCGTGGCGGTGCACACACCATGGCCATGCTAAAAAAGCAGTTGACCCAGGTGCTGGAGCAACTTGCCTGCGCCTGTCCCGGGGACCTGCCTGCTCACCTGGTACGCAAAACCGCAGCCACCAGCCGCTGACGATCTGTATTTGGGCCAGGATCTCGCTCTCAGAATCACCCCGCCGGAAACTGATCGTTCTCCTTTCCAAGACGCCTCTTAGCCCAATGGCTAAGCGGATCATATTCCCCCGCGCCATGACTTCACGCGCCAGATGAGAATCCAGCCGATGATTTTCACGGCGGCTCCTAGAGTTCCGCGCAGGGTGCCGGTGATTTTGCTCTGGCCTATGCGGGAACGGTAGGAGACGGGAACCTCCCGGACGGTGAGTCCGGCGCTGTGCGCCTTGAGTTGCATCTCGATGGTCCAGCCGAAGCCCTTGTCCGACATGTGAAGCCGCTCCAGGGATTGGGTGCGAATGGCGCGGAAGGGGCCCAGGTCCGTGTACCTGACGCGGAAGAGGATGCGCATCAGAAGGCAGGCCAGGCGGTTGCCGAACCAAGCCTGGGGCAGGAGGGCCGCGCGGCTGGCACCGCCGAGGATGCGGGAGCCGATGACCAGGTCGGCCTGGCCATCAAGGATGGGGGCGATGATGCGTTCCAGTTCCCCGGGGTAGTCCGAGTGATCCGCGTCGAGGAAGACGATGATGTCGGCAGGCGGTTGTGCGCCTGGGGTGGATTCCATCGCCGCCCTGCTCCCGGATTCGACCTCTTCCCCACGGGCCTCCGGGCTTCCCTGGCTGGGCTCTCCCAGAAGGGCAGCGAGGCCCGCCAGGCAGGCTGATCCGTAACCCCGGCGCGGCTCGTGGACCACGAGCGCTCCGGCGGCGGCGGCCACCGCCGCGGTGGCGTCACGGGAACCGTTGTCCACGACCAGGACGCCGTCCACCAACTCGGACGGGATTTCCGAAAGGACCAGTGGCAGGGCCTGCTCCTCATCGAGGGCCGGGATCAGGATCCAGATGCGGGCAGCGGAGGGACCGCCGCCCGGAACCGGGCGGGGAGCGTGGGCAGCCCGCCGTTCGCCATCGGAGGCCGTTCGGGGTTTCCGCGGCGACTGAAACTCCTGGGCTACCCCGGCCTGTCCCTCGGTGTTTGCTTCCATGAAAGGGTGGGCGATGGGGTGGGGCGGGCCGCTGAATGGGACGCGCCGCTCTAGTATACTCCCCGACTCCACGCCGTCCGTGGCCGCCTTTGACCTTCACCATCACCACTGCCCTACCCGGTGACGGCTCGCCCGTCAGCCCGCTCCTGGACCGCGCCTTCGGCGCAGGCAGCCAGGAGTCGCGCCTGGTGGAGGTCCTGGCGGAACAGTACACGGCCTTCGACCCGGGCCTCTCCCTGGTGGCGGAATGCGACGGCGAGGCCGTGGCCTACGCCCTCTTCCTGCCGCGCACCATCCGCCTGCGCGGGGCCGATGTGCCCCTGGCGGCCTGTGGCCCCGTGGCCACCTTGCCGGAACACCAGGGCAACGGCGCCGGCAGCTTCGTCATGCGCGCGGGCCTGGCGGCGCTGGCGGACCGTGGCATCGTCGGCTCCCTGCTCCTGGGACACCCGCGCTACTACCCGCGCTTTGGCTACGGCCCGGCCTTCAACCTGCAGCTCGTGCGCGCTCCGGCAGAGGTGCTCGGTGAGCTCCCCGGGGAAGAGGGTGAAACCGACGCCTGGCGCGGCATCGAAGGCGACGACCTACCGGCCCTGGTGAGCCTGCAATGGCACAGCCACGGTGATGTGAACGGCGCCGAGAAACGCAGCCCCGCAGCCATGGACTGGGCATCCCTGGCCGAGGGCTCTCATACGCTGGTGCTGCCCGGCACCGGACCCGAGGCCGGCCCGCGCGCCTACCTGCGCTTCCGCGTGCGGGAAAGCGTGCAGATAACCGAGTGCGGCGCCCGAGATCCCCAGGGAGTGATTGGCATCCTGGCCTTCACCGCCCGCCTGGTGCGCGAACACGCCCGCCCCCAGGCGGAGTTCCGCATCCCCCACGCCCACGCCGTCTCCCGGGAGCTCTTTCGCCGCGGCGCCACCTTCGAGAGCAACAACTTCGGCGGCGCCGCCATGCTGAAGATCTGTGACTGGCCGGAGCTCTTCCGGCACACGGCGGACTCCTGGGCGACCGTACTCGCCGGCGCCGGCCACCGCTCCATCTCCCTGGAGATCGACGGTGCGACCCACCACCTGTCCCTGCGGGACGGCCGCCTGCACCTGGGCACCGAGCGCGACAACCTGCGCCACCTGGTCATCCCCGCGGAACTGGCTCCGGGGCTCATTACCGGCCACTTCTCCGCTGCGGAGCTCCTCTTCGATGGAGAACAGCTGAGCCGCTCGCAGCTGGACCCGGAGGGCCTGAAACTCCTGCCGAGCCTCTTCCCCCACTCGACCCCCCTGTGGACCTACTCGACGGTCTACGAGGTGGCCGACGGCTGACCAGCGGGGCAGGAACAACCGCCCGAGAAGCTACAGGTCGCCGCGCGCGCGCAGGGTATGCACCGCTTGCTCGATGACTTCCGGGAAGGGGCGCGGGTTCCAGCCGAGCTCCTCGCGGGCGCGGCTGTTGTCAAAACGGAAGGAGGTGCCCAGGGCGCGCAGGGCCTGGGGCGTCACGAGTTCCGCCGGGCGCAGGCGATCGACCAGGGACACAGCGCCCACGATCCAGGGCCAGAGCCAGGTCGGGGCCGTGCGGCGCGGGGCGGCCACACCCAGGGCGGCGGCCACGCAACGGAAGACAGCGAGGTGCGTGGGGTTGGACTCGGTCAGGATGTAGCGGCGACCGCGCCTGCCCTTTTCGAGGGCCAGCAACATGCCGTCTGCCACATCATCCACGCCGACCACCGCCAGGGAAGCCGGTGGGGCCAGGGGGCCGAGGCGCCCGGCGGCCACGCGGCGCAGGAACTCGACCGTGTTCGAACGCCCCGGGGCCGGGCCGAAGATGGCGCCGGGGTTGACGATGACCACATCGAGATCAGCGGCGGCCTCCCGCGCCAGTTCCTCTGCGGCGTGCTTGGTGTCGGCGTAGTCGTTGCCTAGCTCGCCTAGATTCCAGCTGGCGGTTTCGTCGTGGGTTTCGCCGGAGGGCGAGTGGGCCACACCGACGATGGAGCTCACATGTAGCAGACGATCCACGCCGTGGCGGCGGGCGGCGGCCAGCACCGAGCGCGTGCCACCGGTATTGATGGCCTGCTGCCGCGCCCGGTCCCGGGTGCGATAGCTGATCAATGCGCCGGAGTGAATCAGGTGAACGGGCCTGCCGGCCGCGCGGCCGGCCGCCACGCCGGCGGCGACAAAACTCTCGATGCTATCTCCGTCGCAGAGGTCACCCAGGTGATAGGTAACTGAACAGTTCGCCAGGGGTTCGCGGTCAGAACTCCGCCGCACCAGGGCGTGCACATCCGCGCTGCGCTCGCAGAGCCGCTTGACGACGGCCGTACCCACGAATCCCGTGGCGCCGGTGAGCAGGACCGTGGCGTTCATGCGGGCTCCACCAGGGGCAGCTTGAGGCGAGCGATGACACCGATGTCATGGGGGCCATCGTCGAGGGAAATCGTGCCGCCGAGTTCTTCAACCACGCGGCGCACGATGGCCAGGCCCAGGCCTGTGCCCTGGGTGCGCGTGGTGAAGTAGGGCTCGAAGAGGGACTCGCGTACCTCGGCGGAGAGGCCCTTGCCCGTATCGCCGATCTCCACGCTGACGTTTTTCCCCTCCGCCCTCACGCAGACGCTGAGCTCGCCGCCTCCGGGCATGGCTTCGAGGGCATTGGACACGAGGTTGATCAGCGCCCGGCGCAGGGCGCCCGGGTCGGCGAAGACAAGGCAGGGCTCGGCGCCCTCCTCACTGCGGCTGACGCTCACATCGAGATCCGCGGCCCAGGCCGCGTTCAGCTCGAGCACATCGTCCACCAGGGCCCCCACATCCACCCGCTCCCGCTTGCGGCTGGCCCCCGCCAGGGCGTGGAAGTCGGAAGCGATCTCGCGCATGTTTTTCACCTGGCGCCCGACGAGATCCACGGTGCGCTCGAAGATGGCATCGAACTCCTCCGAGCCATCGCGCTTGGCGCGCTCCATGAGCGCCATGGAAAGGCTGATAGGTGTCAGGGGGTTTTTGATTTCATGGGCCACCTGTCGCGCCATCTCCCGCCAGGCCGCGTCCTTCTCCGCGCGCACTAGCTGTTCGCGTTTCTCCAGCAATTCGCCGGTCATATTGTTGAAGGCCTGGGCCAGCTCGCCGAGCTCGTCCAGGCTGGTGACGGGAATGCGCGCTTCCAGGTCGCCGGCGGCCACGCGGCTAGTGTGTTCCTGCAAGGCTCTGATCGGTCGCGTAGTACGGCGAGCCAGGATGATCGTCCATAACACCGCCACCAGCAGCACGCCGGCGGTGGCCCCGTAGAGGATGCGCCGCAGTTGGTTCACCGTGGCATAGATATCGCTGTTGTCAATGCCGATGCCCGCCACCCAGCCCAGGCCATCTTCCTCGGGTCCGGCACAATGACGGAAGGCGGCGTTTTTCATGACACCGTTGAACTCGTACTCCGGGTACATGCCCCAGGTGCTGTTCAGGGCAGCACGCACGAGCTGCGGCAAGGCCACAGGCGGCTCGGAAACGCGCTGGCCGATCAGGGAGTACTTCGGGTGGCCGATGATCGTGTCCGCATCACTCTTCCACAGCCAGGCGTAGGAAGAGGATTCAATTTCACCGCCCAGGAAGCCCTGAAAGAAACTGCTGGGCGCCGGCTCGAGGATGCCGCGCTGGATGTGCTTCCAATTCATCAGGCCGTAGACAACTCCGTGCCAGAGGGCCTCGTCTGCCCCGTCCCGCGGTGCTTGCTCGCGCACCGGCACGGCGAAACCGATGTGGTAGTTCTCGGGCAACGGGGAATCGGCGACGGCCGGCAGGAGCGGCGACCGGTGCTGGTCAACGAGCACGATCTCCCCCAGGATGGCCTCCACAAACCAGTCCTCCGTGCGAAAGTCGTGGGCTGCGATGGCCCCCAGCACCTCGGCCCCCAGGGGCTTCCCCGCCGGGGTGACCCGATTTGAAATGACCTGGCGTCCGGCGCCGTCCACGACCACCACCAGATCGAAGGCGGTGCTGCGCTTAACGAACTTGTCCAGGCGCTTGACCAGACGCTCGGCCAACACATCCTCGCCCTCCCCGCGCCGACCGAGAACCAGATCCACCACGGGATCATCCGCCCAGAGCTCAATGTCCAGGCGACGCTCATTCAGCTCCTTATCCAGATCGCTGGCCAGGTTGCTGGCCAGGCTGAGCAGCGTGGACTGGACCGTCTCGTATGACAGGCGCTCGGCCATCAGGTAATTCACGAACCAGGCGAAGCCCAGGAAGGGCACCAGGACAGCGGCCAGAACTGCCAGGACCCACTTGGTGGAAATGCGGCGTATCATCCGCGGGCGATTCTAGCCCACTCCCAGCGCCAACCCCATGCCCACTCCCCGCCGCATCCTGCTGATCCGCCTCTCCCACCTGGGGGATGTGATCCAGGCCCTGCCCCTTTTCCACGCCCTGCGCGCCGCCTACCCCGAGGCGGCCCTGGCCTGGGCCGTTCAGGAGGAGTTCGCTGATCTAGTCGGCGGCCTGCCGGGCCTGGAGCGCGTGATTACATTTAGCAGGAAGGGCGGGCTCGGGGCCTGGGCCGCCATGGGCGCGGAGCTGGCGGCCTTCGCTCCGGATTGGACCGTGGACGCCCAGGGCAACACGAAGAGCGCCCTCACGGCCCTCTGCTCCGGGGCGCCGCGCCGCACGGGCCTGGCCCGGAGGCACTGGCGCGAAGGTTTCGCCGCCGGCAGCTCGACAGACCTAGCCCCCGCGCCCCAGCCCGGGCGCGCCCCGCTCCACGGCCTGGAGCGCGTGTTGCTCCTGGCGCGGCACTGCGCCGGCGCCGCCGGCCTGCCCCAGGCACCCTTCCGGCGCGACCCGGGCCTCGCCCCCCGGGAGCTCGCCGACGGCCGGCGCGCCCTGTCAGCGGGTCTGGCTAGCCCAACACCCTCCGCGCCCGAATCTGGAACGCCCGCCGGCGCCGCCGCTCCCATCCTGCTGCACCTCTCCCGGGCCGGCGATCCGCGCAGCTGGCCCGCGGAGCACTTCGCAGACCTGGTGGACTTGCTCGCTCCACACTTGCCGCTCCTGGTGCTGGCTGGTCCCGCCGAGGAGGCCGAAGCCGCAGCCCTCGAGGACCGTGACATCCCGGTCATGCGCCAAGCCGGGCAACGGCAGCTGGCGGGCATCCTGGCCGCCGCCGCTGCCGTCGGCGGCCGCCTGGTGGCCGGCGACTCCGGCCCGGCTCACCTGGCCGCCGCCGTGGACCTCCCGGTGACGCTCCTGGCCGGCCCCCAGGACGCGGGTCTCACGGGTCCCTGGCCCCTGCCCGCCAGTAACCGGGCCCCGGCCAGCCACCACCGCGTCCTGCGCCGGGGGGATCTCCATTGCAGCCCCTGCCGCTCGCGCACCTGCACCGCGGCGCGGGGCCCGATTTGCATGACGGAACTCACGCCGGCCACCGTCGTGGAAGACCTGCTGCGCCCAGCGCCGGGCGAGGCCCGGGAGCGCGCCCAGGACCGGGATCAGGACCGGGAAAGCGGGCTCGAAACCCGGCCGCCCTTCGCCCGCACCCCCTCCACGGCCGCGCCCCAGGCAGGCTGACCCCCGGGCTATTGCGCCCGGGGAACTCACGGGTGATTGCGTTCCCGCGCCTTCCCCCGTAGAAGAGTCCCCCCCGCCATGCGCATGGTCTACTACTACACGGCCCTGGCCACCGCCACGGTCCCGGCCCTCTTCGCCACGGCCATCCTCGGCGCCCTGGGCTCCCCCCACCACCTGCCCCTGGGCCTCTTCTCCGCGCTCCTGGCCGTGGCCATCCACAGCCTGGTGATCCTCTTCATGCTGGTCACCGGCCGCGTCCTACGTGAGGCCCAACGCAATCGAAAACTGGGCCCGGAGTTCCTGGAGGAGGCCGGCCGCTTCTTCGGCGAACGGGCAGGTTTCCCCGCGGCCCTGGCCGGCGCCTTCTCGATCGTCGCCGCCGGCGTCCTGGGTTACGCCGCCCGCGGCTTCGACATCTCACCTCTGGTACACGTCGGCGCCGGCCTGGCCGCCCTGGGTATCAACCTGTGGGCCATCTCCGTGGAGTACCGCGCCCTGACCGTAAACCAGGAGCTCATCGACCGTGCAGCCCACGAGCTCGATCGGTTGGATCGCGCAGCAGACGCCCGCGGCGAACTGCCGCCCCCGCCACCGAAGCCGGATCCCCGCCGACCGGCGCGCCTGGGCCTGACCCTGGCCATCGCCGCCTGGCTGCCCTACTTCTACCAGGCCCTGATCCTGTGGCGCGGCGACTTCTCGCGGGCCTCCCTGCACCCCTGGCTGGAGGCCTCGATCCTTGGCGCGGCCCTGTTCGTCGTCGGCCGCGGCGCAGCGGCCTCCAGCGAACAGCAGAGCTAGGGCGATTCAATCACGGAGCTTCCCATTCCGGGATCAGGGCCTGTGATGGATGCGGGTTGGCAGCCCGCGCCATCGGCTGCGGATTGCTAGCGTTGCTGCGCCCGCAGGCCGGCCAGCTGGCCCCGAACATCGCGGTAGCCGGGCCAGAAGAAGGAGATCTGCTTCAACAGCGCCCTGCGTTCGGCCGCATCGGCAGCGTATTGTGCCTGCTCGTAGAGCGTCGCGGCCCGCTCGATGTAGTCCACCAGCGTGTCGTGCCGGGCGCGGGCATCGCCGTAGAAGGACACATCCGCGAGCAGCGCCGCGTAGGCATCGCGGGCGGCCACATAACGGTTGTCGCGTTCCAGGCTGAGGGCCTGCTGGTAGCGGCTTTGCGTGCGCGTGGCATCGACCTCGTCCAGGAGCCCGAAGATGACCTCGCCCTGCAGTACGGTCTGGCCCCGAACCTCCTCCAGGGTCAGCTCGGCGCGCTCCAGGTCGCCGCGCAGGATGTCCATGCGGGCCTTCTCAAGTTGGCGCGCCACCGCCGTCTCGTTCTCCATGCGCAGGGCGCCGTCCAGAGCGACGGCCAGGCTGTCGTCCAGCTTGCTCGCCAACAGGTACTCCGCGCGGGCCGCGTGGTAATAGCCCCGCTGTTCCAAGTCCGCGCCCAAGGCAAGGCGCTGGCCAGCCAGCAGTTGGTCCACTTCACCGGCGCGCAGGGCCGTGCGTTCGTCATCCTCGCGGTACTTGCCTGAATAGGCGAAACGCGCCCGGGCCTGCTCCAGCCAGAGGTCCGCCAAGGCGTCCACGCCGGAGCGGTAGTAGCCGTCGGCCTTGCCGTCGCGTTTCTCCATGCGCTGCAGTACGTGCTCAAGACCCTCGCTGGCCTCCGGGTGTCCCGGTTCGATGACCAGGATCTCGCCATAGGACAAGAGGGCCCTGTTCAGATCCTCATCCGCCATGGCTTCCAGGGCGCAGCCGAGGAGCGAAGTGCGGATCTTGCGTCTGGTCTTCCCAATCCAGCTGGCCACCAGTTCCGAGGCGGGGTCGATGGCCAGCGCCATTTCGAGAGAGGCCAAGGCCTCGTAGTCACGATCTTCGAAAGTCGCCCGCCGCCCGTTTTCCAGGTGCCAGGCCACGCTGGCCCGGCGGTGATCCGCGACCGCCTGGGCGTCGGAGGGATCGGCCTCCACCGCCGCCGCGGCCCGACGCACGGCTTCCGTGTACTGCCCCCGGGCTATCAAGAGGTCGAGTTCGGAGTTGAAGGCACCCCCGGCACCGGGGGGCGCCTGGCAGGCCAGGGGCAAGAGGGCGAGGGCCAGGAGGGCCAGAGTCTGTGGACGGGGTCGGATCATGTTGGGGCGGCTGTGCTGGAACATGGTGGCCATGGGACGCCGGAGAGGGGCTTTCCTTCCCCCCGCCGAGGACTTCTCCTACCTCACAAGTGATTTCAGGACAACGGTTTGGGTCATGTATCCTGATTGGCGAAGGCCACGCAGCCGAGGCTCCCAAAGAGCAGGATCGGTAGCCAGGTGGCCAGGAGGGGGCTCAGGCTGCCGGCCAGACCCAGGCTGCGCAGGACGAAGTCCGTTGAAAAATAGAAAAGACAGGTCAGGCATGCCAGGGCGATGCCCCGGGGTGCCCGGGAGCGCGGTTGGCGCATGACAAGGGGCAGGCCAATGAGCAGCAGCACCAAGTTGGCCAGGGGGAAGGTGAGGTGGATCTGTCGCAGGGTCGGGTAGAGGACGTTGTTTACGTCACGCCGTTCGAGGGCGCGCACCTCGGCCAGGGACAGGTCCTGAGAATCTTCCCGGGCCCGGTGGGCGGCGCTGGCCAGGGTGGGAGTCAGGCTTGACGCTTCCAGACGGAAGACGGGCTCCTCGGTCTGCTCCCTTCCGAGCCGATGGCGCACTCCGTCGGTCAGGGCCCAAAACCCCTGCTCCCGCGCGTCCTCTCCGGCAGCGGCCGTGGAAAGCCAGCACACCTCGGAGGCCTCGATGCTCATCCAACCATCCGGCTTCCGGAAGGTGGCCGTCAGCCCCTCACCCCGGGGCTCGGTGTCGGCATCGCCCGGGTGGTAACGCGCCAGGCGCACCACATTGCCGTCCTGGTCCCGCACCAGGAGGTCGCGATAGGTGCGCTCAAAGCGCTGGTTGTTGAGGATGTCCAGGGCCGCCTCCTTGCGATCCACACAAAAGCCCAGGCCACGCTCGCGCAGACCCACCATGCCCAGGGCCACAACGAACCCGCCCACCAGCACCGGGCGCAGCAGGCTGAGGGAGCTGGTCCCGGCGCTGAGCACGCCCACGGTCTCGTTGGCGCGCTGCAGATGCGCCGCCGTGAAGAGGCCCGCGGCCAGGGTGGCAAAGGGGGCGATCTGCAGAAAGAGACCGGGAATGGTCCACAGGAGGTTTCCGATGAGGGCGGTCAGGGGCGCGTGGCCGCCGCCCTCCCAGGGCTCCAGGTAGTTGTCCAGCTTGGAAGAGAACTCGAGCAGGAGGAAGAGGCCCACCATGGCCAAGAGGGCCGTGGCGAAGGATGACAGGAAGAGGCCGCCCACATAGATGTCCAGGCGTCCCAGGGGTCTCGGCCAACCGCGCATCTGGCGGGGTTCGCGTGCGCCGCTGCCATTCATGAGCGCCAGGTCCTCCGCAGGTAGGCAAGGCCCGCCAGGGCGCCGACGGCGGTGGTCAACCAGGCCGCCAGTTCCGGGGGCATGATGCCCGTGGTACCCAGGGGCTTGCCCAGGCGCATGGAGATGACGAAGTAGCCGAGGGCCACGCCCAGGGCCGAGGCCGTGCCGCCGAGGGCCGAGGCGCGGCGGCGCCGGAGGCCGATGGGTACGCCCAAGAAGAGGAACAGGAAGTAGGTGGCCGAGAGCGCCTGGCGCTGGGAGATCTGGTAGCGGTACTTCTGTTCGAGCTCGGCGGAGAGGTCAGCGCCATCCAGGGCACTGCGGATCTCGTCCGAAGTCCAGTAGCGCGGGTTGTCCGAGCGGCCCGGGTCCGAGTCGAGCAGTGACTCCAGGTTGACCTCCACCGTGGGGCTCTCGCTGTGGAGGATCTCGCCCTCCACCGGGCGCACCAGGCGCGCGTTGGTGAGACGCACGAGCATACGCCGGTCGGTGAAGGCGAAGGTCACCTCCTCGGCCAGCATCTCGCGCCCGGCGCCATCCCCGGGCAGGTGCATGTAGGCGTCGAGGAAGCGTTCGCCGGAACGGTCGCGGGCCACCAGGTAGAGGCCACCGATCTTGAGGTCCGTGCGCCCCGGGGCGATCTGCACAATGTCGTCGCGCACGGCTTCCGAGCGGAACACACGCTGGCGATCCTTGACCTGGGGCAGGTCCGTGGCGGTGATGCCGTGGGTGATGAGGGCGAGGATGGCGGCCACGGCGAGGGCCGGCATGAGCGTCTTCAAGGGGTGCAGGCCCGCCATGCGCATGGCGGTCCACTCGTTGTCCACGGCCAGACGTCCGTAGGTGGAAACAACCGCCAGCAGGAACCCCAGGGGCGCGAGATAGGGCAGCAGCTCCTCCAGGCCCATGGCCATGTAGGTGATAAGGCGCAGGGTGCTGACGCTGGGCAGCTTCTCCAGGGCCGCCACCGCCGTGCCCGGCAGGGCCACGAAGGCCAGGCCGCCCACGGAGAAGAGCATGGAGACGATCAGCTGGCGCAGGATGTAGGAGGGGAGCCGCACGGCCCGTGAGGATACGGAACCGGGTATGATCTCCCCATGCCCGGGGCCAGGGAGATCAAGGGAAACGTGAAACGCACCGTGCTCCGGGAGCCCGGTGGGCCGGGCCAGACAGGCCGGGCGGTCAAGCGCTTCCACGCTCCGGGCCACCTGGACAGCCTGCGGGACGGGGCACGGGCCCGGGCCGAGGGCCAGGCCCTGGAAACAGCCGCCTCCCGGGGCTTGCCCGTGCCACGCGTGCTGGAAGTTGTCAGGCGCGCCGCCGGGACGGGCCAGGCCAGTGGCGGCGCAGAAACCGGTGGCAACGCAGGAACCTGCGGCGGCGCTGGGAAAGGAGCAGCAGCGACCTCCCTTGGGGACGCCACCGGCGAGCGCTGGGAGCTGTGCACCGAGTGGATTCCCGACGCCCACTCCCTGGCGGACATCCTGGCCGGACACTGTCCCTGGCCCGCGGGTCGCCGCCAGGGCCTGAAGCGCCTGGGGCACCTGCTGGCCCACGTGTATCGGGCGGGCCTGCACCATCCGGACCTGCACCCGGGCAACGCCCTCATCGATGACACCGGCCAGGTCTGGCTGGTGGACCTCCACGGGGCTACCTTCACGGAACCCAGAGCCGTTGGCGGCCGCGCTCCGGATGCCCGCTGGAGCGAGCACCTGGCCTCCCTCTGCGCCGCCACGCGCGAGCTGCTCACCGCCGGCGAACGCGCCCTGTGCCTGGGAACCATGGCCCAGTCCCTGGGTTGGGAGGCAGCCAGCTCAGCGCCCGACACCTGGAGATACGAGATCGAGGACCGGGCCCGCCAACTGCGGCAACAGCAGTGCGCCCGGCGCCGGCGCGTTTGGTTGCGCACCAGCAGCCCGACGCTGGAGTTCGAGGTCGGCGCCTGCAGCGGCCTGCGCCGCCGCGACCTGGACCAGGACCAGGCAGCTGACTGGTTGACGCAGAACACGTCGCCCGCGCCCTCTGACACCCACGCCTACATCGGTTTCGCTTTCGAATCAAAGCAGGCGGCACGCGCGGCTTGGACCAACGCGGCGCGCCTGGAAGAACACCGCTTGCCCGCCGCTCGCCCGGCCTGCTACGACGCCGACGGCGCCCGCGCCCTCTTCCGCATTCCGCGCGCCTGCCAAGGCCCCGCGCCGGAGGAGCATCCCCAGCCCCCCTGCCCCTCCCCCGCCGCCCTCGGACACCTCCTGGGAAGCCTCCACGACCGTGCCCTCTCGGTGCCCATGAGCCTCCAAGCGCTCCTGCAAGACCAGTCGGACGGTGCGCTGCTGCTAGCCCCACCCGTCCAGCTGCACGCCTGGGATCGCGCGGCCCTCTGGCCTGAGCTGAAACGCGCCGGCGCGACCCTCGGAGTCGAGACTCTCACGGCGCCGGCCTTCCGCGCCGCCTTCCTGGCCGCCCTGCGCCACTCGCGCTCCGAACGCCGGCACCTGGAAGCGAGCTGGGGCCGTGGCTGAGCCCCTGCGCCGACGACTGCGGGCGCGCCTGCTGCGCGCCGGGGCCGGACTCCTGGCCCGCACACCGCGCCGCCTGTTGCGCCTGGCCCTGGGCGGCGCCGCCGGCCTGGCCCAATACACGCTCCACGGTCGCCGGGCCCGGGCCAACCTGCGCCTGGCCTTCGGCTCCGCTTTGTCCGCGGCGGAGGAACGCCGCCTGGCGCGCGCATCCCTGTTCCATGCCGGGCGCCTGGTAGGCGAGTGGGCGCGCATGGAGCGCCCCAAGGGTGGCGCCTGGATCGATGCCCAGGTCGGCGTGGATGAGACCCTTGAATACCTGCGCGAGGCCGTGGCCTCTGGACCCGGTGCCATCATCGTGACAGCACACATCGGCAACTGGGAGCTGCTCGCCGCGCGCCTGCGCCGCCTGGGCTTCGAGGGCGCCGTAGTCGGCGAGCTGCGCCGAGACGATTCTTCCTATGACTGGCTCCGGGAGCTGCGCCAACGCTACGACCTGCACACACTGCCCCAGGACGGATCACCCCGGGACCTGCTGCGCGTCCTGCGCTCCGGCGGCATAGTCGGCCTGCTTCCGGACCTGGAAGCCCGTCGCCTGGACGGCGCCTTCCTGCCGTTCTTCGGTACGCCGGCCCTGACCATGACAGCGCCCGCGGCCCTGGCCCGGGCAGCAGGCCTGCCGTTGATTCCCGTCTCCTGCATTGCCACGGGCGCGACCGAAACCGAGTATGCCCTGCAGGTGGACACGCCCTTGTACCTGAACCCCGACCTCCCCCGACGGGACGCCGTGGAGGACCTCTCCGCGCGCCTCAATCAGCACTTTGAAGGCTGGATTCGGGCGCACCCGGAACAATGGCCCTGGTACCAACCGCGTTGGCGCACGCGGCCCGGAACCCTGGAGCCACGGCCCCTGGCCGAGCGCCAGCGCCGCCAACGGACAGAGCGAGCCGCCAGGCGCCGTACGCCAGACGCCGAGACCAGAGAAGAAGTCGGCCGGTGAGCGCCAGCCACATCGTCCTGCTGCACGGCCCCCTGGCCTTTGCCGGAGCCACTCGCCGCCTGTTGGTCAGCGCCACGCTGCTGCGCCAGGAGGGTCACCGCGTCACGGTTATGGCCAGCGCCGGAACTCGTGCCCCGGCCTTCGCGGAGGTCGGTATCACCGTTGTCGAGATGGAAGTCGGCGCACACAACCCCCACAATCCCTTCGTGGCCCGTCGCCTGGCGCGTCGCCTGCGCGAGCTGGAACCGGACCTCCTGCACGTGACCGGCAGCGGGCTGGCGGCCACCGGCGCCGACCTCGCCGCGCGCCTAAGCCTGCCCTATGTGCTGGAAATCGGGCGCCCGGTAACCGGGCGCATTCCCCGGGACACCAGCCTCTTGGCGGCAGTGGTGCTCACCTGCGCCACGCTGACCGAGGGCGTCGTCAACCGCGGCCGCCTGCCCCGGGATCTCCTGCGTGTCCTCGAACACGGCCCCACAGTTCCCGCCGACACTCCTCGCACACTCTTCCAGCGCGAGCCCGTGGTGATTGGCACCTCTGGCTACCTGGACCACGACCTGGGCACTGACCTCTTCATCGAAGCCGCGCGCCTCTTGAGCCTGAGCGGAAGGCGCCTGCGCTTTTTGATTCTGGGCGAGGGACCACGCGAACAGCACCTGCGACGCCAGGCCCGCGCCGCCGCCATTGAACACCTTGTGACCATCACCGCCCCGGCTTCCCCCGAAACCCTGCGCCTGCTGGCGCAGCTGGACCTGCACGTGAACTGCAGCCGCGAGTGTGGCCCCGGCTGGCTGGCCCACGAAGCCCTGGCCCTCGGCCTGCCGTCAGTCATGACCGCCGTCAGTTCCGCCTTCGCCCTGATCGAAGACGGCGTCAGCGGCCTGCTCGTCGAACGGGAAGACCCACCGCGCCTGGCGGCAGCCATTACGCGCCTGCTCGACGACCCCGCCGCCGCCCAGGCCATGGGCCGAGAAGCCAGCCAGCGCCTCTTGGGTGCGGGATCGAAGGAAGCGCCGACCGGCGGATACGCCGCAGCCCTGGCTTCCCTTTACAGGGGGCTGCTGCCCCAACCGGCCTGACGCCCTACTCGATGCCCAGCTCGCGCACCTTGGCGGAGACGGTGCTGTTCTTCTTCGGAGTGCAGGCAGGTGCTCGGGGGTGCTGGAACGATGGAGTCCCTCCACGAAGCCGCCGGGGCGAGGACACCGTGGTAGGTCAGCAGGGGACGGGACTCCTCGGCACTGGGCGAAGCCGCCCAGGTGGTGCAGGGGTTCTCCGATCGTGGATTCCCTGACGACCTGCTGAGGCTTGCCACGTGGCTGCCATGGGCCCAGGCCCTGCTGATCGTGGGGCTCACCATAGCGGTG
>DASCNH010000171.1:0-33983 GCA_036011365.1 Planctomycetota bacterium
CGGCCACCGGCGGCGTGCCCACGGGCACCTTCGTGCGGGATCCGGCCAACGATCACCGACTGATCTACCGGCCTTCGCTGACGTTTGATTCCCTGGGCAACCCGATCTACGGCTTTGATCCGGACACCACCTACCAGGTGCGCATCAAGGGCGAGCAGGGCACGGGCCAGATGGCTTTGGGGCCCTTTATTGAGAGCATTGGCGGGCGCGCTAACCAGAGTGCCCTCGACTGCAGTGTGCGCACGGACACCAGCATCGTTGACCAGGTGCCCGGAGCGCCGGTTTTCAGTGCGGTGGTGGATACTGTTGATCCGAACAGCGGCGCGATCATCCCCGGCCAGGACGCCGAGGGCGCCGTGGATGTTTCCCAGAATACATCCATCGACTTCACCTTCCAGGATGTGATGAACCCGGCCACCCTGGCCAACCCCTCCACTGGCCTGGCCCCCTACATCACAATCCAGGTAGACCCCGATGGGGACCTGGGCACCTCCTCTGATCGGGTGGATGTCTTCGGCACCTTCGACATCGACATCGATCTGGAGCTGCTCGTCACGCGCCTGTCTTTCACGAGCTTCCAGCCCCTGCCCTCCTCGGGCTCGGATCCCGCCAACCCGCGTCTGGTTGTGGTCAACCTGCCGTCGGGCGTGCTCGATCTGGCCGGCAACTCCCTGGATGACTTTGACAGCGACGGGGCCCCCGGCGGCATCTTCAGTTTCGCCGTGGAGGTCGTACCCTTCGGCGCCTTCGAACTGGTCGACGAGTTCAACAGTGCCACGCCCGGCGAGAATGACTTCGGCCAGGACTCCAGCCGCAGCTGCGTTGGCATGCTCTCCGTGGACAATACGCTCGTGCGTGGTGTGGGCGGCGGTTCCGGTCGTCTCGGTGAGTTGATTCTCTCACCAGGCGAAAACGTGGTCCTGGTCACCGACAACAGTTCCGGCGCAGGATCCACCTTCCCGCTCCCCAACCATCCGGCGGACATCCTCGGCAACGACGATGCGACGATCATCGAGATCATCGACGGCGTCTTTGAGTTTTCTTCGGTCCATGTGCCCAATGGTGCTTCAATCACATTCCAGGGGGACAACCCGGCCCGACTCTTCTCCCGTGGACCGATCACGGTGGACGAAGGGGGTGTTATCGATGTCTCCGGCGGTAATGCTCCGACGCACGATGGAGTGCTCATGCACTCCCAGCAAGCAAGCTCCTTCGTGGGTGAAGGCGGCCCCTTCGCCGGCGCCGGCGGCGTTGGCGGCGACCGGTATGATACCCAGGACCTCAGCCTGCAAATCGCCGGTGGAACAGGGAACCCCGGCGCCATCACGGCCGGGCAGGCCGGCGAGGGTGTCGGGCAGTTCGCCAACCTCGGTGGGGGTCGGGGTGGTGCCAAGTACCCGGACAACTATCCCACGGGTATCGCCACGCAGATCCAACTTGGGGACCTGACCTTCTCCACGGGCTGCGCTTCCGATCAGGTCGGCGGTACGGGCAGTGGTGGCGCCTATGCGGTGGACGGCCAGCCGGGCATCGCCTCGGCGGAGACCACCGTATCATCCTCCCCGGCGGGCGTCGAGAACGCTGGCCCGGACACCGCCGGTGGCGACCCCACCGGTGTCTTTGACGCCTCTGGCCTGGCACGCACGCTGACCCCGGACGAGGGACCCGGTGGGGCCAACTTCCCCCACGGCTTCCTGCGCGGTGGTTCCGGCGGCGGTGGTGGCGGCAACCATCCGATGAACTCCCACTCGAACTCCACCGGCGGCGATAGCGACTGCTGGGACAGCAACATGTACACCATCGACGAGTGGTACGACCACAGCGGTGCCTCCGGCGGCGGCGGTGGCGGCGTGATTCAGGTGACCTCCGGCACGCGCATTACCCTCTCCGGAGAGGTCAAGTCCGTGGGCGGCCAGGGGGGCACGGCGATCACCGGCGGCTTCTCATCCCCCGGCGGCGGCGGCTCCGGGGGCGGCGTGTTGTTGCAGGCCGTCGACATACTGGTCCTTAACCAGCCCATGCGCATCAATGTGGAGGGCGGCGAAGGCGGCGCGAGCAACTGGGTCAACCAGGACACGGGCCTGCCTTCCATGGGCGGCCAGGGCAGCCCGGGCATCGTGCGCATAGAGGACTTCTTCGGTTTTGTAGACGATGCAACCCTGGCGCCGTCGATCGCGCCCTTTGATCCCCTCGACCCGACTTCGCCGGACATCCTCTCCGTGGGTGCCGGTGCGTACGACCAGCCGGCAACCTTCCGCGATGGTTATCTGCCGAACGCCTTCACGGGCTCCGTATCCTGTTGGAAGGTGCCCCCGGGCAACTTCTTCGAGATGAACTTCGATGCCGATGGAGATGATCCCGCCAGCGGTGATCCCACGCTGATGGGGTGGAATGCGGATATCACCTTTGCCACCAACCCGACCCAGCCCAACAACACCGTGACCGTCTCCTACCGGGGCTTCGATCCCCTGGGAGACAACCCCTTCGGGGAGTCCCTGGAGTCCCACTATGGGGACACCATGAACCACGACTTCGATGGCGACGGCAACCTGGACGGCACGGCTCCCATCACCTTCCGCTTCCAGGGAGCCCGGACCTTCATGGCCCTCGGCGATCCCTGCGATGTGGACTTGGTCGGCCCCGCCAGCCCCATCAACCAGGGCTCGCTGACTCCCTGGGTCTCCCATCCGGCGGAACTCAACAACTACGATCCGAAGCCCAGCATGGTGCGGTTTACGGTGATCTACGACGCCACCCAGCTCTCCATGCACAGTGTGCTGGCAGTGGACAACCTGATCATCCGGGGCGCCCTCGACTAATAAGCAGAGCGCGCGCCGTGGGCGTCAAGGTACTCACCGCCCCCCTCATCCTCAGCGCTCCCGGGCGCTGGGTTGAGGGGGGCGGTGTGCTTGTTTCCGATGGATGCATCGTCCGCGTTCTCGCCACCGGTGACGAAGCTCGGGTGGCGGCCAGGGAGCACCGCGCGGAACTCCAGGAGTTTCCGGACACAGTCTTGACGCCCGGGTTGGTCAATGCCCATGCGCACCTGGAGCTCTCGTTCCTGGTCGGGCGCCTGGGGCAGGGATTGCCATTCCGCGCCTGGGTCGACGAACTCATGGCCGCCCGTGGAGCTGGCACTCCCGAGGAGCGCAGCAGGGCCCTGGGGACCGCGGCTCAGCGCATGTTGCAGACCGGCACGACCCTGGTGGGAGACATCGCGACGTGGCGCGGTGCCGAGGAGGTCCTGGCGGGCCGGGGCCCTGCGCGGGTTTGCTATCGAGAGGTCCTTGACGGCGGCGACGGAAAGCGTGCGCCGGCGGCCCTGGAAGCTGTGGCCAGTCCCATGCCCCCCGCCCCGGACCGCTTCGAGGGCCTTTCTCCCCATGCCCCCTATTCCACCAGCCGGGACCTCTTGGAGGGCGCCGCTAATCTGGCCCGGGAGCGGAGCCTGCCCCTGGCCATCCACTGGGCGGAGACGGAGGAGGAGGAGCGCTGGATGAGCAGGGGTCGAGGACCCCTGCGGGGCCTGGTCAGGAACTCACCGCGCTGCTCACCACTGGAGCACCTGGAGCAGGCCGGTCTCTTGGGCCCGAAGTTGGCGTTGATCCATGGCAACCACCCACGCTCCGGCGACCGGGAACGGGTGGCTGCATCCGGGGCAAGTCTGGTTCACTGCCCGGGCAGCCACCTCTGGTTCCGCCGCCAGCCCTTTCGAATCGATGCCTGGCTGGCCAGCGGCGTCAACCTGGCCCTGGGCACCGATTCGCTGGCGAGTAACGCGGACCTCTCCATGTTGCGCGAGATGGCCCTGCTGCGCGGCGCCCACCCACAACTCAGCCCGGAGTGCGTCTGGGGCCTGGCCACCGTGGGGGGCGCTCGAGCCCTGGACCTGGAGGGCCAGGCCGGCGTCCTCTCTCCCGGGGCCAGGGCGGACATCTGCGCCTGGCCTCGGAGCGGCCTCTCGGCGGATGCCTGGCTGGACTCGGTGACCAATGGCGATCGCTCTCCCAGTGCCCTGTGGCTGGGGGGAAAGGACCACCACTCGGCGCAGGAGGTCCAGGCGTGATATCTTCTCAGGATCGATGCCTGGTCCCGTATGGTCGTTCGGCAGACACACAACCGTGAACCAACCCACACCCGAGACCCCAGGCCCCGAGGCCCCGGCCGCGCCCGCCGCTCCTGACATGGCTCCCATGCTGGCCGCCCTGAGAGGGGCGCAGAGCATCTTGCTAGCCGGTCACGAGCGCCCGGATGGCGACTGCCTGGGGGCCCAGGCGGCCCTCCGCAGCGTGCTGACAGCCATGGGCAAGCGGGTCACCATCCTCAATCCTGATCCACCTGCGCCGGACCTGGACTTCCTGAGCGAAGACTGCACCTTCGGCCACTGGCAGGGCGGCGATCTGCCGGAGCACGACCTCCTGGTGGTGCTCGATGTGGGCGAGTTGAAGCGCTGCGGCGACCTGGGCGCGGCCCTGGCGGCGGCTCCCTCCAGGAAGGCGGTCATTGACCACCATGTCCCGGCCCCGGAACCCTGGTGGGATGTGGCCTATCTCGATCGCGGAGCTTCGGCCACGGGCCTCTTGGTGGCGCGCCTGGCGCGGGCCCTGGACATTCCCCTCTCAGCCGCCGCCGCCCGGGCCGTGTTCACCTCTCTGGTCACCGACACGGGCTGGTTCCGCTACGGCAACACGGACGGCGAAACACTGGAGCTGGCGTCGCACCTGGTGCAGGCGGGAGTCGAGCCCGATGTGATGTTCGGCCAGATTTACCAGCGTAAGCCCCGGGAGCATCCCCCGGCCGTGGGAGCCGCCCTGTCGGCCACCAGCTTCCACGGGGAAGGGCGGCTGGCCCTGTGCGAGGTTCCCAGCCCGGCCCCTGGCCAGGCACCGCGCCTGGACGGCGACGATGTGCTCGATCTCCTGCGCTCCGTGGAGAGCGTTGAGGTCGTGCTGCTCCTGCGCGATCAGGGCAACGGCAGTTGCCGGGCATCGGCGCGCAGCAAGACCTGGTTCGATGTGCACCGCCTGACCAGTGCCGTGGGTGGCGGTGGCCATGCCCGGGCCGCCGGCGCCACCTTGCATGGCTCCCTGGATGAGGCCCGTGAGAAACTCCTGGCCCTGGCCCTGGAACAACTGGAGGAGCAGTCCCCGCAGTGAAGATCGCCATCATCTCCGACCTGCACGCAAACCGTGAAGCCCTGGAGGCGGTCCTGGCCCACCTGGCCACCCAATCAGTGCAGCGCCTCTTCTGCCTGGGCGATGTGGTCGGCTACGGGGCCGAGCCGGAGTTCTGTGTGGATCTCGTGCGCGGCCACGCGGAGGTCTGCCTCCTGGGCAACCACGATGAAGCCCTCTTCGGCGGTGCCTCAGACTTCAATACCCATGCGCGCAAGGCCATCGAGTACACACGCTCGCGCATGCAGCCCCACTGGTATTCGGGCAGTGAAAAGAAAGCGCGCTGGAAGTGGATCCGCAGCCTGCAGGAGACTCACCGCGAGGGGCGCTTCCTATTCGTGCACGGCTCTCCGCGTGACCCCGTGCGCGAGTATGTGCTGGCCACCGATGGTTTTCTCAACCCGGACAAGATGCGCTCGATCTTCAGCGCCTTCGAGGGCATTGCCCTGGCGGGACACACGCACCAGCCGGGCCTGCACGACGAATCCCTGACCTTCCATTCCCTGGAAGGCCGTGAAGCATTGACCATGGCCCTGCCCCGCGGGGGCAAGTGCTTCATCAATGTCGGCTCCGTGGGACAGCCCCGGGACGGTGACAACCGGGCCTGCTACGCCATTCTCGAGGACGAGACGATCACCTGGCACCGGGTGGCCTACGACTACCGCTCGACCATGCACAAGATCCTCGACACGGGCGCCCTGGCCGAAGTCCTCGCCCGGCGCCTGGCCGTGGGCAAGTAGTCCGGTAGCACTCCCACGGCGGCGAGCTGTCAGCGGCGTAGCAGGCTGGCCAGGATGTAGCCTAGCAGCTGCGGGTTGTTTTTCAGGCGACGCTGGGAGTAGGCCCGCCACTCCGGTCCAAAGGGCACGTAGACACGCACCGGATGGCCGCTTGCGCGCCACTCCTCCCAGAGTGGGCGTTGGACGCCCAGCAGCACCTGGAACTCGTAGTCCAGATCCGTCAGGCCGCGGGCGGCGATGAGCGCCGAGAGGTGTCCGGCCAGCTTCCCGTCGTGGGTGGCCAGGGTCACCCGGGCGCCGCCGGTCCACAGGCGCTCGCAGCAATCCAGGAAGGCGTCGCTGATGGGCTCGGGCTCCACATGGGCAATGGACGCCGGCTCCAGGTAGATGCCCTTGACCATGCGCACATCGAGGCGCCCGGCGGCGGCCGGGGACTCGGCCAGCAGGCCAGCGATGTCCGCGGGCGTGCGCAGGAGCCGTGACTGCAGGACCAGGCCCACATTCGCGTACTCGCGGCGCAGACGGCTGAACAGCTCCAGGGTGGCGTCGGTGGTCGGGTGATCCTCCATCTCCACGCGCAGATCGAGGCCCAGGGCGGCGCATTCCCGGGCCAGATCGGCGTAGAGCTCGTGGGCCAGATCCACGCTGTGCAAGAGGCCGAAGTGGGTTGGCTTGACAGAGATATAGGCGTCCAGGTCGGCCTGGGCCACGGCCCGGGCGGCCGCCAGGTAGGAGGCGCTGGCCGCCCGGGCGTGGTCCTCACTGCCCTCCCCCTCGCCCAGAATGTCGAGGATGCCCGGGAAACCTCCGGCGGCCAGGGAGGAGAGGACGCCGATGGCCTGATCGAGGCGTTCGCCGGCCATGTAACGCCCGGACAGGCGCCGCATGAGGGGCGTGGGCACCAGGGGCATGGTCGCCAGGACGAAGCGGGTGAGGGCGGACATGGCAGGATTCTAAGCGCTCTCACGCGGAGTGCGCCACGGCGAGGATCCCCTGTCGATCTGGCCTGGCCCAGGATCTACCATGGCTGCGATGACCGCGGAGGAGCACAGAGACCGGCGCCGGGCAGCGGCCAGTGGCGGGGGGCAGGCGGCGGCCTTGGAGCCGCGCCTGGTGCAGACCAGCGCCCCGGACGAGTCCACGGCCCGGGCCCTGGCCAGGGGACTGGTTGAGGCGCGTCTGGCGGCCTGCGTGCAGTGCCTGCCGGAAGCCACCAGCTTCTACCGCTGGGAGGGCCGCCTGGAAGAGGCTCGGGAGGTCCTGCTCAACATCAAGACACGCCGGGAGCATGTGGAGGCCATCGCCGCCCACCTGGACCGGGAACATCCCTATGACCTGCCGGAACTGGTGGTCCTGGAACCGGAATCCCTGGGGCCCGAGTACCTCGCCTGGCTCCTGGCCGAGACGGAGGTCTGATGGCTGGCCTGCCCCACGCTGGCGGAAGCTACGACACGGACCGCGGCTCACCCACCGCCCGCCGAGTCGGCCTGATCCTGGGCTTCGGCCTCTTCGCCTTCCTGCTGCTGGCCCCCGGCCTGCCCCTCACCCCGCTCCAGCGCAAGGTGGCGGCGGTCACGGCCCTGACCGCCGTGCTCTGGATAACCGTGGCCCTGCCCGTGGGCGTGACCTCGCTCCTGCCCGCGGCCCTCTTCCCCATCCTGGGCATCATGCGCGCCCGGGAAGTGGCCCCGATCTACATGCGCGATCTGGTGATCCTCTTCCTGGGTGCTTTCATCGTGGCTCTGGGTCTGGAACGCTGGGCCCTGCACCGGCGCATGGCCCTCTGGATCATCACGCGCGTCGGCACGCGCCCGCGTAATCTGGTCCTGGGCTTCATGGCCGCCTCGGCCTTCCTGTCCATGTGGATCAACAACACGGCCACCACCCTGCTCATGCTGCCCATCGCCCTGGCGGTCATCGCGAGCATGCAAGGGGAGGCGCCCGAGGTGGCCGGCGCAGGGTCCGACAGCGGACAGCGTTCGTTCTCCCTCTGCCTGCTGCTCGGCATCGCCTACGCGGCCTCCATCGGCGGCACGGGCACACCCGTGGGCACGGCCCCCAACCAGGAGTTCCTGGGCCAGTTCGCCGACCGCTATCCGGCCGGGCCCCAGCTCTCCTTTGGCGATTGGTTTATCGCCTGGGTACCCCTGGTGATCATCTTCGTGCCCGTCGCCTGGTTCCTGCTGACCCGCTTCCTGGCCCCGGTGCCCGCCGGCGATGGCCCCGGAGCCGAGCTCATCGAAGCCGAACGCGCGGGCCAGGGTCCGCTCAACGCTCCCCAGAAACGCATGGCCCTGGTCTTCGGGGCCACGGCTGTACTCTGGGTCACCCGCGCCGACCTGGACCTGGGCCTGCTGCGCATCCCCGGCTGGTCGCGGCTGCTGATGGACCCGGAGCTGCTCGCAGCCGATGGCTACGCGGCCCACAAGAACGACATCTCCGACTCCACGGTGGCGCTCCTGATGGCCCTCATCTGCTTTCTGGTCCCCTCCGGCGCCAAGCGCGGCGTGGCACTCATGGATTGGCAGACCGCCAAGCGCCTGCCCTGGGAGGTACTGCTGCTGCTAGGCGGCGGCTTCTGCATTGCCCGTGGCTTTCAGACCTCCGGCCTGGACGCGGTCATCGGGAGCAGCCTGGCGCCCCTCTTCGGCCAGACCTCGCCCTGGCTCGTCGTTCTGGTCGTGGCCCTGGCCATGAGCTTGCTGACCGAGCTGACATCCAATACGGCCACCACCGCCGTGCTCCTGCCGGTCCTGGCCCAGGGTGCCGCCAGCGGCGGAGCACACCCGCTGCTGGTCATGGCCCCGGCCACCATCGCCGCTTCCGCCGCCTTCATGCTGCCGGTGGCCACGCCGCCCAACGCCGTGGTCTTCTCCAGCCGTCTGGTGCGCGTGCCCGAGATGGCCCGCGTGGGCCTCTGGCTCAACCTGATCACGGTCGTCCTGATAACCATCGTCTTCCAACTCTGGGTGCGCCGTGTCTGGCACATCGGCGATACCCTGCCCGTCTGGGCCGGAGGTGCGGGATGAGCGCGCGTTGTCTCCGCAGCCTGCCGAACCTGGCTCTCATGGCCCTGTTCGCCGTCTCCTGCGGCAGCGAAGCTCCCCGCCCGGGCTACCCCCCGCGGCACCTCCTGCTGATCACCGTGGCCGGCCTGCGCGCGGACCACACATCCTTCCACCTCTACCCGCGCCCGACCACCTGGCTCGACTTCGACGGCGGCCAGCGGGCCCTGGGCAAGGCCCTGTCCCTGGATGACCTGGCCCGGGAGGGCGTGAACTTCGCCCGGGCCTTCAGCCCGGCCGGCGAAACAAGCGCCGCGCTGTCCTCCCTGCTCACCGGGCGCTCCCCCCTGGAGCACGGTGTCCTGGATGGCGCGAGTCCCCTGCCCGCCGATGTGCCCACCCTGGCCGAGGTCTTCGCCGCCGACGGCTTCGAAACCGTGGCCTTCATTTCGGCCCCAGAGACAGGCCCGGTCGCGGGCCTGGAACGCGGTTTCGGGCGTTTCTTCCGGGGGGCCAGCGATGTGGAGGCCCTGGGGCAGGCCGTGACCTGGGTGACCAAACGGGACTGGGGTACGGGCCAGTCCACCTTCGCCTGGGTGCATCTCAGGGGGCCGACCTTCCCCTTCGAACCGGGCAGCTTCCCGGGCAAGGACGGTCCGGTGGACTACGCCAGCCTCTTCGGCGATCCCGCCTACGCCGGTCCCGCTGACGGCGGCGGGTCCTTCCGCGCGGGGGCTCCGACCCTGACTCCGGAGGATGCCCAGCGCATCGTCGCCCTCTACGACGGCGAGGTGGCTCTCACGAACCGGGCCCTGGTCTACTTCCTGGATTACTACCTCTATGTGGGCCAGCAATCCGCCCTGTGGCGCGAGTCCGTCTTCGCCTTCGCCGGACTCCAGGGCGTCAGCCTCCCGGCCCTCGGCCGGCACCCGGGCTCCGACTGGGGGCGCACCGACACCTTGGGGGAGGGCGTGCAAGCGGTGCCCCTCATCCTGCGCCACCCGGACAGCCTCACCGGTAGCCGCGTGCTGGAGGAGATCGTCGACCTGGCTGATCTGGCGCCCACCCTGCTCGACTGGTTCGAGCTTTCCGCGCCCACCGGGGCCAGCGGCCGCTCGCTCCTGGCGGTCACCGATTCCTACATCCAACGACCGTTCGCCAGCGGGCCGGCGCTGGCCTGGGCTGCGGACGGTTCCTGGAGCCTGCGCACGGAGCGCTATCGCCTGCGCCTCAGCGTCCAGCCGAACGGGCAGCGGGAGCTGGATCTCCATGACCTCGAACGCGACCCCACGGAACGCGAGGACCTGGCCCCGTCGCGCCCGGACCTCGTGGCGGAGCTGCTCGGCGTCTTCGAGCGCTACCTCGTCGATCATCCCCTGCACCCCTCACTGCTAGAGCGCGGCTTCCGGCCAGCGCGTCCCGGGGAATGAGCCCCTTCGTCCGTCGCTGGGAGTTGGGGCCCACGGACGGTCGTCTCGCCCTGGCGGTCCTGGCCCTGCTCCTGGCGGTCTACACGGCCAGCTTCACCGGCCTGCCGGAGGTTTCCGACGGCGAAATCGAGTTCCAGACCACCAGCGCCCTGGCCCGCGGTGGCGGCCTGGCCATCGGCGGAACGCCCGAGGCGGAGCGCATCCTGGAAGAGGCCAGGCGCTTGGAATCAAGCCCAGGTGCCTTCCCCGTGGCCCGTGGTGTCACCGGCGCCGATTCCGAAGGCGAGAGGTGGTACGCCTGGTTCGGGCCGGGCCAGGCCCTGGTCGGTCTGCCCTTCTACGGACTGGGCCGCTTGCTCTCGGCCCTCTACCCTGACATCGAGGCGCGCCACGCGGCGACCACGCGCTATGGCGCGCCGCGCAGCGAGTACTTCCCGCACCTTCTGGTCGGCTGGCGCAACCCGCTCCTGACTGCCCTGACCGGCGCCCTGCTCTTCCTCTGTGCCCGCCACCTGGGCACTTCCCGGCGATCCGCCTTCGCCGCCGCCCTGCTCTGGGGCCTGACCACATTCGCCTGGCCCCAGGCGCGCTCCACCCTGAGCGATGTCCAGGCCAGCTTCCTGCTCTTCCTGGCCTTCCACGGCATCCTGCGCCTGCGCGCACTGTTGGTGTCACTCTCTCCCGTGGGGTGGGGGCCGCCGCTGCAGACAGGCCTCGCCCTCGGCGCGGCCGTTCTGACGCGTGTGGCCAGCATCCCAGCGGCCGGAGCCCTGTGCGTGATCGCCCTGTGGGTCTTGCACAGCTGCCGCCGTGGGAGCAGCTCACCGGCGCCCGCCGGCACCCGTTGGGCCTTCCCGCGGCTGGCCCTGGGGCTCAGCCCGTTCGTTGTCTGCTTCATGCTGCTCAATCAACTGCGCCACGGCAGCCCCTTCGAAACCGGCTATGGCCCGGCGCTGGACGGCTTCTTCGGCTTCTCGATTCCGAGGGCCCTGGCCGGTCTGTTCCTATCACCGGGGCGCGGCCTCTTGTTTCTGGCTCCCACAACCCTGCTCCTCCTGCCGGCTCTGACACGCCTCCGCCGGGACGGGGATCGCCTCTGTCTGGGCTCCCTCTTCATCATGACGCCGGCCGTGTTGGCGCCGGTCGTCACCTCGGCTGCCTGGCACGGTGCCTGGAGTTTCGGCCCGCGTTACCTCCTGCCGCTCCTGCCCTTCATCGCCCTGGGGATGGCCCTGGGCATTGAGCGGCTGCGCCAGGGGGCCTTCGGACGCAGGCTGGTGGTGCTGCTGGCCCTGGTCGGTCTCCTGGTTCAGTTGGGCGGTGTGCTGGTGGACCACGCCACGCACCATGATCTCGCCACACGCGCCGCGCGCCTGCACTGGGAGACGCCGCCCGACACGCCCGAGGCGGACGCGGATCTGGCGCGTTTCGAGCGCATTCAGTGGGACCCGGGATTCGCCGCACCGGCCGCCCATTGGCGCATCCTGCGTCACCGCCTCTCGCTCGGCAGCGACGATTTTCCGACCGAGCAGATCTTCGGCATTCAGGAGGCGCAGAGGCTGACGCCCATCCACGAGCGGGACCGGGGCTGGAACCACCTGGCCTGGGTCGACTTCAGTACACGCCTGGGCGGCAGCCCCTGGCCACCCTTGGCGTTGGTGCTGGCCCTCGCCCTGGGGGGGCTAGGCCTCGCAGCGGGCAAGCTGGACGGTTGAGCTGCTCAGTGGCAGATCGTCCAGTGACCGTTGAAGCTTCCGGTGTGGTGTGTCGAATCCGCCGGATCCGAGAAGGTGCCCTCGATGACGCCGACGGCTTCATGGTGATGTCCGTGGCGGCGCAACACATGGGCGCCACGGCCAGGGTCGCGGCCAGGAGCAGCGTGGAGAGGAGCATGGAACGGCGCTGAAGCATGATGACCTCCAAAATGGGGAGGAGATGCTCGGGCGAGGGGCCGGCGGGAGTCTACCGACGGCCAACAGCGTTGCACGGAGGCAGGGGAACGGTAGTTGACCCACGCAACTCAACACCTGGGGGCGCCAAGGTGCTGCCTTGGGGTCAATCGAGCGGGGCCCGCAGGCCCAGGGCCCGGGCCAGGTGTGCGGCGCCGGGGTCTTGATCTTCCAGGTCCGCCAGGGTCAACGCCACCCGCCGCAGGGACTGCAGCGCCCGGGCGGAGAGGGAGCGACGTTCCACGGCGCGTTCCAGCAGCCGCTGGCCAGCCCGATCGAGGGGGGCGATGGTCTTCAGCTGGCCAGGGGTGAGCAGGGCATTGACGGTCTTTCCCTGGCGGTCATGGGAGCGGCGGCGGGCACTCGCCACACGTCCGGCGGTCAGCTCGCCTTCACAGGCGGCGCCGCTTTCCTCCGCTCCGACCAGATCCTGGAAGCTGGGCGGCGACACCTCCAGGCGCAGGTCGAGGCGATCGAGGAGCGGGCCGGAGATACGCTGGCGGTACTGGCGCACGGCGTGGGGGGAGCAGGTGCACGGAATGCGCCCGTGCCCGCGATAGCCACAGGGGCAGGGATTCATGGCCGCGACCAGGTGGAAGCGGGCCGGGAAGTCCTCCTGGCGACCGGCACGGCTGACCAGGATGGTGCCCGACTCCATGGGTTGGCGCAGGGACTCCAGGGCTTCCCGGCGGTACTCGGGGAGCTCGTCGAGGAAGAGCACGCCGCGGTGGGCGAGGGTTATCTCCCCCGGGAGCAGGGCCGGGCCGCCGCCCACCAGGCCCACGGTGCTGGCCGTGTGGTGGGGGGCGCGCCAGGGACGTTTGCGGGCCAGGCCCCCGGGCCAGCGGCCGGCGGAGGAGAGTACGCAGGTCACTTCGAGCTGCTCCTCGATGGTCATGGGGGGCAGCAAGCCCGGCAGGCAGCGGGCCAGCATGGTCTTGCCGGCACCGGGAGGACCGACGAGGAGCAGGCCGTGACCACCGGCGGCTGCCACGGCCAGGGCCGCCTTGGCGGCGGCCTGACCACGCACTTCACCGAGCTTGGCCGGCGTCGGTGGCAGGCCGCCACCGCTCGGTGCGCAGACCGGGGTCAGGTGCGGGCCGCGGCCGGAAAGGTGCGCCAGGAGTTCGGAGAGGTGCGCGGCGGAGATGGCGTCAATCTCCGGCAGGCAGGCCGCCTCTGCCGCCGTGGCCTGGGGGGCGATGACCTGGGCCAGGCCCTGGTCCCGGGCCACCAGGGCCCCGGCCAGGCCGCCGGGTACCGCGTGCAGGGAGCCGTCAATGCCCACCTCGCCCATGAACAGGGTGCCCGTGAGCTGGGCGGCATCCAGGTGTCCCAGGGCGGCCACCGCCGCCAGAAAGAGGGGCAGGTCCAGGGCCTCGCCACTCTTGCGGCGGCCGGCGGGGACCAGGTTGAGGAACAGGCGGCCGGGGCTGGGCCGCAGGCCATTTGATTCCAGGGCACAGAGCAGGCGGCCGCGTCCCTCGCGCACGACCGGATCCGGCAGGCCCGTGACCAGGATCTCGGTGCGTCCCTCCTCGGCACGGTGGAAGCGCGCCTCCACGGTCACCGCCTGCGCCCCCGCTCCAGCCAGGCAGATTCCGGCCACGCGTATGGTCTCCATGTGACCTGGACTGGCCCCCGGCCGGGGGGTCGCTCACTAGCCGGGAAAAACACGCCGCCGATCCACAGGCCCGGGCTCGGGGCTGTCCATGAACTACTCAGCCGTGCTGGCCTGAGTGTGTCGGCCCAGTCCGCACGCGGCCCGAATCCCTGCGGCTAAGTTGGCCGGAGGCCGCTGCAGCCGGGCATTCGCCAGCTCTGATGCGAGACCGGTGATGGTGGGCTAGCGCAGCAGGGGCGCGCTCAGGCCGGCGGCGTGTTCGGACTCGTCCGGCGCGTAGCGCATGATCAGCTCCGCGGCCAGGTGATCCAGGGCCAGCCGGTCGTCCAGGTGGATGGGCGCGTCAGCGTTTGCGACTGCCTGTCTGGCGGAGGTCCAGAGGGGCGGCAGGCCGGCGGCCCGCGCTACCTGGGATGCGATCCAGGATTCGTCCACCTCCTCCGGCAGCGCGGGGGCTGCGAAGAAGGCGCGCCGGTTGTACAGGTCCGGAACGCCGATGGGGGCGCCCTCGGTGTCCGGCACGATGGCCACCAGATGCCCGGAGCCGTCGCCGCGGTTGACCCGCTCCACGGTCTGGTCGCCGAACATGAGTACCGGCTCCAGGCCCTGGCGGGGCACCAGGAGGTGCGGCGCCGCGGAGAGCACCACCAACAGACCACTGGTCACCGTCGGGCGCTCCGCCCGCCAGTTGTGGCGATAGGGCTGGTCCAGGGTGAAGCGGCGCGCGTAGAGCACGCTGTCGATGGACTCCGGGGCCGTGGGGAGCGGGGGCGGAGCTCCCTGGCGTGTTCCCTGGCGCAGGGCGGCGCCGGCGGCGGCGGCCAGGAGGACACAGGCGATGAGCGCGGTGGAGTGCTTCATGGAGGGGGAAAAGGGGAGGATCTTCACGGGGTGAACTCCAGGTCATCGAGGCCCAGACGGCCGACCGACGAGTTGGCGCCCGTACCGAATACCAGGCGCAGGGCGGAGATTGAATGCAGGTTGAGAGCCGGGGTGGTCACCTGGAAATCCCGCAGTCGCAGGCGCAGGGTTTCGAACTCATTGCCCCAACCAATGCCGCTGCCCTCGCCGGTGCGTTGGTAGGGCTCCTCCACGCCGCCGCCGTAGGCTGAAATGTCGATGGAGCTCAGCGTGCCGGAGCTGTCGCGCAGCTCGATGGCGAAGGTCAGATCTTCCAGGTCGGCGATGGTCTGGGGGTGGCGCGTGCCCTGGCAGGCCCGCAGCGAGAGCCAGGTGAGGTCGGTCACGTCTGACATCTCCGCGGGCAGCTCCCATTCGATCCAGGCCGCTGCCGACCAATCGAATACGACACCGTTGGTGATGTCGTTGTCCCGGGCGCGGGTCATGCCGTTCATGGGGTCCGCGGCATTCCAAGTGAATGTTGTGTTGTTGTCGTTGAGCTGCCCCTCGTGCAGGTTGTCCACCGCCGAGAGCACCGCACCTCCGGAGGAGCTGACTTCCGGGGCTGCCTCGCTCTCGAAGTCATCGAGTACGACCTTGCCCGAGTCCGGTCCCTCCTTGAACTCCATCGTGGCCACCAGGCACTCCGGCTGAACCGTGGGCGCACCCAGGGGCTTCAGCTCCTCCCAGTGGCGTGTGAGGAAGTCGCGCCCGGCGAGCTCGTCGTCGAGGAAGTAGGCCAACATCGGCAGGAGGTAGCCCTTCATCAGCTTGTGTGTCTTGGTGCGTCCCACCTGGCAGGGGCCGCTCGCCACCGTCGAACCGCCGCCGTCGTGGAAGGCGCCGTGGCCCACGCCCTGGTAGGTGACGGCCGCCCGGCGTCCGGCGGAGCGCTCGAGGATCTGATAGGACTGGGCGATGTCGGAAGTGGGCACGCCGCTCACATCCCCGTCGGCGCTGCCCACCCAAAGGTGGTAGTCGACTTCGTGGGGGTTCGTGCGCACCTTGCCGAAGAAAACCGTGGGCGCGATGCTGCTGAGCAGGACGACATCGTCCGTGGTGAAGTTGTTCGGTGCGTACAGCCCGTCGTGGATGCGATCGTAGGCGCGCACGATGCCCTCGCCGCCGCGGCTGTGTCCCATCCAGACGATGGTATGGCCGTCAATGTGTCCGTCGAGAGCGCCCCCATCGATCAGTGCCAGGTTTCCGAGCATCCAGTCCGTGTTGGTCAAGGTCGTGGTCGAGGCCGTTTCGATCCCCGGCCCGGTCTCGTTCTGGTGGCTCATGACCACATAACCGTAGGAGGCCAGGTGATAGCCCAGGTGGTCGTACCATTGATAGTTGTGGCCGTTGCCGTGGCTGATGACAATCAGCGGCACCTGGCCCAGGCTGGCGATGTCCCTGGGGTAGTAGGTGTTCTGGCCCAGCCAACTCCCGCCGGAGTAGAGTGTCTCGATGACCACATGCGGCCCCGGCGCCACCGTGTCGCGCACGATGGAGACCCCCGGTCCCGCGGTCAGCCCGTCGATCAAGTCCCCCGGCCCCAGGTTGCCATCGCGGTCCGCATCGAAGACCACATCGAGGCCGACACCCAGCTGAGCTCCGACCGTGCCCGAGAGGGTGCCCAGGTCCACGGGGAAACGGTTGCTGACCAGGGAACCGCCCTGGACAGTGTAGGCCTGGGGAGCGCCGCGCACATCGCTGAGGCTGGTGTTGCCACTCCACTCCGCCGCATCGCGGTCAGACACCAGGTAGAGGTCGCCGGTGACGCCGACGACGGATGAGTGGCGCACGGGGTCGATGGCCACCTTGAGCGTGTCGCCCTCATTGACCGCCGCCACGAACCTGAACCAGGGGGCCGTGGCCAAGGTGTACCCAGCCAACTCTGTCTCCAAGGGACCGCTGGCGCCGGCATCGATGAAGGTCACCGGCAGGGCGTTGGTGAGGTTGTGGCCGCCGCCGCAGGGGTGACCGGGATCCCGGTACCAGGCCTGGAAGTACCAGGTGTCTCCGGGGCGCAAAAGGTGCGCCGGATCAAAGGCCAGGGATTGCACGGCCAGGCCGGCCTCGACGAAGAGCCCGTTGCCGTCTGCCTGGCGCAGGGGAAAGCGGGCGCGGCCCGCTCCGCCATTGCCGATGCACAGACGACCGTCGCCCAGGGGCGTATCAATGGTGTCGCTGCCCATGAAGATGATGCCACCCTGGTCCGGGGCGATGCCGGAGACGAGCAGCGTCAAATCATCGGAGACGATATCCGCGCTGCCGGTGGCTTCCAGCAGAGCTCCCGTGGCCTGATCACCATCGCTGCCGAGGTTGCCGCAACCGGCGGCGGGGTCGGTGTTGCCACAGGGACAGACATCTCCCTGGCAGAAGGGACCGCCCACCTGGGCCTCTAAAGGTGCTGCCGAGAGAGTCAAGGCTGCCAGGAAAAAGGCGCCCAGGAGCAGGGCGCGCGCGGGCCGTGAATGACCTCGAAGAAGGGCGAATTGAGGGCTTGTCGTTTTGGGAGAGTGCACGGGACCATTCTCCCATGTCCTCGCCAGGCCACAACCCCCGCTGGCTCCCCTTGCGGCGCCGGGCAACCGATACGGGCTCTGCCGGGCCCCTGGGCACCGATAGCCGGGTGCGGCCCACGCGGCTATAGTGGGATCATGGCAGCTTCGAAGAGCGAGCGGCGCGGCGGAAACCGGGCGCGTGGCGGGCCGGGCCCTGCGAAGGCTACGCCCGCTGCCCGGCGACCGCGGCGCTATGGACGCTGGCGGGCCCTCAGCCTGTTGACGGTTTATGTCCTGATGGCCGCCCACGTCATCCACTGGAAGCTGGCCGGCCGTACCCTGGCTCCCCTGGAGTTGCACGAGGTGATGTTCACCCTGGAGCTGGGCATCATCACCGCCGGTTTCCTGTTCATGGGCGCCGCCTTTCTTTCGGCGGCCTTCTTCGGCCGTTTCTTCTGTTCCTGGGGCTGCCACATCCTGGCCCTGGAGGATGCCTGCGCCTGGCTCCTGGCCCGCGTCGGCATCGAGCCCAAGCCATTCCGTTCGCGCTTCCTGCGACTGGTGCCATCGGTGGCGTTGATCTACATGTTCGTCTGGCCCCATGTGAAACGCATCACCGCCGGGGGGACCTTTCCCGGTTTTCGCATCCAGACCGATGCCGAGGGCTGGGCCTCCTTCGCCACCACGGACTTCTGGCGCAACCTGCCGCCGGTCTCCGTTGCCATCCTGACCTTTGCCGTGTGCGGCTTCGCCGTGGTCTACTTCCTGGGCAGCCGCGGCTTCTGCGCCTACGGTTGCCCCTACGGCGTGCTCTTCGGCCTGGCGGATCGCCTGGCCCCGGGACGCATCGTCGCCACGGAAGGCTGCACAGCCTGTGGCCAGTGCACCGAGGCCTGTCAGTCCGGCGTCCTGGTCCACGAGGAAACGGAGGCCTATGGGCGCGTGGTCGACAGCGCTTGCCTCAAGGACCTCGACTGCGTGGCGGCCTGCCCATCGGGTGTCCTGAGTTACGGACGTGCCCGGCCTGCGGGCCTGTTGCGTTCCCTGCGCCGGGCCGAGGCGGCCCCGGATTCAAGCGTGGGAGATGGGGCCAGCACAGCCGATGGCACACCGGCCACCTATGCCTTCAGCCCCGCCGAGGATCTGGCCATGGCCGCCGTCTTCGTCATCGTCACCGGCGTCCTGGCCGGAGCCCACTTCTCGCTCCTGCCCGTGTCCCTGTGCGCCGTGGTCGGGGCTCTGTGCGCCTGGCTGACGGTGATCAGCGTGCGCCTTTTATGGCGCCGGGATGTGAGCGTCGGCGGCGTGGTCCTGCGCCGCCCAGCGGGCTTGACCGGCGCCGGCGCCGGCCTCCTCGCGGCGGCCTGTGGCGGCGCGTTGATATGGGGGCACAGCGCCGCGCTCCTGCGGGAGGAGCGGGCCGGCACTCAAGCCCTTGAGGAGCTGCGCGTGACCCTGGACTCGTATGCCGATCAGGAGACAGTGACCGCCGGGGCGGGCGAGTTCAGCGCGACCTTGGACAGGGCCCTCACCCATCTGGAGCGCAGCAATCGCTTGGGTGTTTTCGAGGTACCGGTACTGCACTGGAACCTGGCCTGTCTGCACGCCCTCTCCGGGGGGCAGGTGGATGGGGCGCTGGCCCGCCGCCTCTTGGCCGGGGGCGGGCGGGTTGCTGATCGCAGTCTGTTGGAGGAGATGTTGTCTGGCGAGCCCGGGACGGAGCTGGAAGGCACCAGGGATGCGCGCAGGGCCGATCACGCGCGAGCTGGCCTGGCGCACCTACGTCAGATGACGCGGCCTTCCAGGTCCTGACGCTGGCGCTCGACGACGAAGTCCATCACTGCCTCCTGGCGCTCCAGGAAGTTCGGCGTCTCGTCTTTCAGGAAGTACATGCCGAGGTGGATGCCGCGCGGCGCCATGTGTCGTTCCACGATCAGAGCCGAGAACTCCAGGCGCCGCCCCCCCAGGGTGAAGGCCAGGGTGACGCGCGTGGAGGCTGCCAGGCGCACCTCCGTCTCCGAACCCACGCGCAGGGAGAGGCCGTCGGCGGAGATGTCGTTGAGCGTGAGGTCGGTGAAGGAGGCGCCCTCGGGTGTGGTCAGACCTACGGTCACCGGTTCCGCTTCCAGGGGGCGCACGCGGTAGGCTGCCCGCTGGCTGAAGAGTACCTGCAGAGCCGGGGCCAGATCGGATTCGACCTCCTCCGGGCGCGTGAAGGCCAGGATGTAGCGGCGTTGACCGCCACGGTCCCGACGGCGTTCGATGCGGGCTTCCACCTTGATGCCAGCCTGCCAGTAGGGGGAGCGCACCTCCAAGGTGACCAGTAGGCCCAGGGGAAAGGCCGGCAGTGTCTGCTCATCATCCCGGTAAGTCAGGATCATCTCCCGGGAGGTGATCGACTGGACCTGGCCCTCGGCTGCCGCCAGACCGGTGGATTCATCGGGTACCAAGCGCGCCAGCAGCAGCGTGCGCGCCCGCCGGGTGGGCTGGAAGAGGGTTTTGGGGTCAGTCGACATGGGGGGGTATCACATCCATTTGTCGGTCGCCGCCGGCCATTCCCTTAGCTGGTATGGCCGTCGCAGGCCAGGAACATGCCGGCGGGGGGACGGAAGGGGGCCAGCAGGTCACCCGAGCCAGGCCAGCGCGTCGTCCACGGGGGTGGAGTCGGTGAAGTTTGCGCCGTAGTGGACCCGTTCCAAGCGCCCGTCCGCGCCGATCAGGAAGTCCGCCGGGCAGATGCCGATACCGTCGCGCAGGGCATCCCGCCAGCGGGGGTGGTACCCGGCCCGGGCGGCTGCCCTGGCCCGGCGCCAGGCGGCCGGGCTCAGCAGCGCCGCCAGCCCGCCGTCCACGCCCCAGGCCCCGTAGGCCTTCCGTTCGGGGTCCGCCAGGATCGGGAAGGGCACCGCCTCCGGCCCGCTGACGAAATCAGCCAGGGCGGCCACGGGCGAATGAAAGGCACGCACCAGCTCCACGCCGTGCCCCCGGAACTCAAGGTGGCGGGCGGCGAACTGCCGCACCGTGACGACGCAGGTAGGTCAGGTGGCGTAGCGTTGAAATGAGAGCAGCCAGCGCCGGCCGGCCAGGGAGCTGCTCTCAAACTGGCCGCCGTCCGCCGTGGGCAGGTACAGGGACGGGGCCCGCTCGCCGCATTTCAAGTGTCCGACCATGGGCTCACCCTAGGAGCCGGCGTCACAGAAAGCGAATCCCCGTTCCACTCCAACGCAGCCCAAACCCGCTGCGAAGCTGCCTAGTGTCGAGATGGCAGTGCCCTATCCACCGCCGGGGTCAGGGCTCGACGCAGCACACCGCCCGCGGCGGCGAGGTGTGCCTGGGCGGCGGCGCGGTCCAGCTCCAGCTGTTCCATGACCACGGCGGTCTTGACGTGCCCGCCGGCGGCGTCGAGCAATTCCCCGGCCCGGGCGCGGTCCACGCCGGCCAGCTCGCATACCAGGCGCAGGCCGCGGTCGTGCAGCTTGGCATTGGCGCCGGTGGTGACATCCACCATGCGGTTGCCGTGGACCTTGCCCAGACGCGCCATGACTAGCGTGGTGAGCGTATTCAGAACCATCTTCGTAGCCGTGCCCGCCTTGAGGCGCGTGGAGCCGGCCAGGATCTCCGGGCCGGTGTCCAGGCGCAGCGTGAGATCTGCCCGATCCGGTGCGTCGGCGAACGGTGTACAGGCGAGGAAAACGGAGGCAGCTCCGACGGCCCGGGCCGCTGCCACCGCCCCGTGGGCGTAGGGTGTCGTGCCACCGGCGGAGATGGCTATGAGTACATCTCCGGCATTCAAGCCGCGCCGAGCGAGTTCATGCCCGGCGGCCGTCGCATCATCTTCGGCGCCCTCCACTGCCCGGGTCAGGGCTTCACTTCCCCCGGCGATAAGAGCCTGTACCTGTTCCGGCTCGCTTTGGAAGGTCGGCGGGCACTCGGCCGCATCCAGCACGCCAAGTCGGCCGCTAGTTCCCGCGCCAGCGTAAAACAGGCGCCCACCACCCGCCAGTCGTCCGGCGACCAGGTCGACGGCAGCTGTCAGGCTCGGGCCAGCCCGGGCCACTGCCCCGGCGGCGGCGGCATCCGCTCGGGCGCAGAGCCTGACAGCCTCGCTGGTCGTGAGGCAATCTAGGTCCTCGCTCTCGGGAAGCGTGCGTTCCGTGGTCAGGTGTGAACGGTCAGCGGGTGGGCGGTAGTCCTCGGTGGTCATCGCCCGCGTAGCCTGACACAGGTGCCCTGCTGGCGGAAGCCCTTCCCGCCCGCAGCTCCGTGGCGGTCAGGCGTCGTGGCCCAGGGTCAGCGTCACCGAGGACGGCAGGCCCAGGTTCGGCAGCTCACGCCTGAGCTTCCTTTCGAGGCGGCGCATCTCGCCATTCGGCACGGGCAGCCAGAAGTCGAGACGCGTGCGCTGGCCGCCGCCGGGCGCCACGCTACTCGTCGTTTCGAAGAGCACCTCGCCCCCCGTTTCTTGCTCAAGCCACTCCTTGAGGCCTTCCACTTCAACTTGCCCGCGCACCTCCAACTTGAGGTGTACCGGATGAACTGTGCGTTGCCAGGGCGTGTCGGGTTTGAGGACCACGGGCGCGCCCCGCTCGATCTGGATGCTGCGTACCGGACCGTGGCGCACCAGGGCGGATCCGGTGAGAACGGTCAGGCAGCCGGCCAGGGCCAGTAATCCCAGGAAACCCAGGCAGCCCAGGCAGCAGCCGGCGCCACAGCCGAGGCCCAGCTTCCCGAGCAGCGGACCTTCCTGCCTGGCACGGCCGAGGAAGACCGCCAGCACCAGGAACAGGGTTCCGAGGAAGCCGAGGAAAAGTAGAAAGAGGAAGGCCGGGGGCAGGGTGGGGTGGAACATGGCAGTGCTGGGGCAGGGAGCGGAGGGCCCGTCTACGCCCGCGTCTACTGGCCATTGTCACCCGCGCGGTCGGTCTGCGCCAGATGCCTTTCCAATCCTCCGGAGGGGGTCTTCGCCCCCGTTCGTCAGCTCCCTTTTTGCCGCTTGTCAGTTAGGAAGACGAGAGCGACAAGGGAGCGGAGGAGAGGGATAGTGCTGGAGATGAGAAAAGGGGGCGCCCACCTCGCGGTGGGCGCCCCCTTGTTTTTTTCTGGGTCGTCTTGTGCTCGCCTAGCGTCCCGGAGTCACGGGCCCATCATTGCGGGCCTTGCCGGTGATGGGACCGAAGATGGTCCGCGCATGCTCGATGTCGACCTTGACGTCCGTGTCTTTGGGTACTCGCCCGGAGTACTTGCTGAAGCCGCCGCCTCAGCACCCTCCGAAACGACCGGAGATGACCTCCTTACCAGTCCGCTTGTCGCGCACGATGATCTTGGGCGACTTGGCGTTGGGGGTGAAGGTGTGGTACTCCTCGTTGGCTGCTCCGTAGAAGACGACGTTGGGTTGCACGGTGACGTACTCACCATCCTTCTCGTAGTCGAACTCGATGCGCACCGGTGAACCCCAGTCGACGTTTTTCTCGGCGCCGGCCTTGACTTCGATGGGGCCCATCTTGCCATTGCGGATTCGCACGGTCTCGGTCTTGCCGCGCGTGGCGAAGCCGCTCTCGAGTGTGTAGGTGCCCACGGGAACAGCCAGGCCTTCCCGGTAGTCGGCTACATTGAAGGAGTTGCTGCCGGAGCGCACGATGGCCGCCACCAGGTTACCGTTGGCACTGTAGTCCTCGGTCATGTTCAGCGTGCCTGTCTGGCCCTCGAAGGGAGTCGCCGTCACCTGGGCTCCATTGGGGCTAATCTCGAAATCGTAGAGTTCGCCCTTAAGGTTGATGACGCGGCTCAGGAAGCTGGCCGCATCCCCCTTGCCGACGATCATGGCATCCTGACCGTAGTCGTTGTAGAGGCCATTGTTGTTCTGATCGATGATCAGGATGGTGTGGCCTCCGAGCTTGCCGCGCATGGCTCCGCCGGCGGACCAGCGCCAACTTGAGCTGGAGCTCTTAAAGCGCACGGCGTACTGGAATGGTTCGCCATCCTCGTCGCGGCCGCGCAGGGTGAGCGAGCCGCCGATGCCCTTGACCTTGGAGTCGAAGCGTCCGTTGCCAGTGCTATCGACCTCGAGCTTCATGGGGCCGCGCTTGGCCACACTGTAAGCGGACGAGTCACTGCCCGGCAGCGGGATGCGATCGCTGACCGTGGTCCAGGTCTCCTGCGGCAGCACGAAGTCCCACTTTGGGTAGGCCTTGTGGCGCAGTTCCGCCGTCAGCGTGTCCTTGTCGGGGGCGCTGGGCTGGGTGGGAGTTGCCGGGTCGGCCAGGGCCGGCGGCAAGCAGAGGACCCCGCCGATGAGGGCGAGGAGGGCGTGATTTCGCTTCATGGGTTCTCTATCGGAGGTGTTGAGGGTTCGTGAAGGTGCCGGTGGCCAGGACGATCGCGCCGACCGAGGTGTTCCATGCTAGACGCAATAGACACTAGCGGCCACGGCTTATTGTAACGGTGCTGAAAAACAACCCTGGCGAGGCCTTGGGGCCTGTTGTCGGGGCCGGTGCATCAGCTCTCCGCCCCGCCCGCGTCCCCGTCATCGCACGCCGCGCCCCAGGCCTCTGCCAATAGGGCGCGGGCCCCGTCCAGGGCCGCTGCGGGCACGAACAGGCTGGGGCGCGTCAGGGACATGTGGGCGCTGGCGCCGAACTCGGCGAAATCCGCATCGCGTCCGTGGAAGAGGCAGGGGATACCGGCCTCCTCCAGGAGGCCCCGGGCCAACTCCGCCTCCACGGCCGTGGGCGCCTCCAGCAGGCAGGCGATGTCGTTGGGTTTCTGTCCCATCAGTTCCGTTCCCCGGTTGTGGTGGTGGGGGCCTCGCCATGCTCTTGACGCTGGGTGAGCAACCAGGCGAGCCAACGCTTTTCATCGGACTTGAAGTCTTCGCCGGTCAGGCCCTGGAGTACGCGGCCGATGGTGGCCCGCCGTGTGCGCAGGGAAACGGTTTGAACGCCGAGGACGCGCACATCGAGCACCGCTCCCCCGGTGATCACATTGATTTGTGGGTCGGCCACGGAGGCGCCGTTGGCCACTTCCACGTCGAAGTCCTGCAGGTAGGCGCGCTGTGTACCCACGAAAATATGGGAGGCGGGAGGGCGGCGGGCGCCGGAGGCGGACGGCTTGCCAGATCGTTTCGAAATGTTCGCCAGGTGGTTGATCAGGGGGCCGGCGGCGGCGGCGTAGCCGGCGACACCCAGGGCCTCCACCGCCCGCTGGCTGACCCGCGGGGAACTGGAATCGAGGGCGCGTATGAGGGGCAGGGTCAAGGCCGGGTCATGGGCGGCGCCCAGGGAGCTGGCGCAGGCCAGGCGCACTCCCTCCGTGCGATCGAAGACTGCGTGGGAGAGCAGCGCACGGCCGGACTCACCGGGAGCCAGGCGCCCGAGGGCCACGGCGGCCAGCTCCCGGCGGCGGGAGCTGGTGTTCTTCAGTTCTCCGGTGAAGAGCCCAGTTGCCTGCCCGCGGTCCAGGGGGAGCCGGCTCAGGCAGAGCTCGCGCGCGGCCGGGGGCGCGCCGGCGGCGAAGCGCAGGTAGCCGTCGAGCGCATCGGCGTCGACCTGTCCGTCGGGTCCGACCTGGGGCGGTTGTGGCAGGGAGACGAATAGCTCGCGCGTTGCGAGGAACGCGCAGGCCTCAGGGTCATGGGGCTGGCAGGCGAGGACGAGACCTAGCTCCTCCAGGGTCTCGGCGTAGAGACCTTCATCAGCCATCCAGCTCCAGAGCTCCGCCGCCGGCCGAGCGCCCTCGGCCACGGCGGAGCGGCGCGCCTTGACGCGCTTGAGCAGGTCGCGCTCCTCGACCACACGCACCACCTGCCAGGGCTCGAGTGTTTTCCAGGGCCCCGTGCCGCGCCATTGCCAGCGACCGTCCACCTGCCGCGTTGAGCCGCGCAGGAGCCCTCCATTCGCCAGGTGTAGAACGCGGCGCTTGAGGCTCGCCTGGCCCTCTTCGAGTGAACTCGCGCGGGGGCTTGTCTCGCCGGGTTCCCCGGGCGCTGTTGGTGCGGCGTGCGCCAGCGGGGCGCCGGCCAGCAGGGCAAGTGTCGCGGCTCGCAGACGATGGGGAGCGGGGGATACTTGGAACAAGGTGACCTACAGGTCTTGAATGCGGGGCATGCTGCCTGTCCGCGCCAGGGTGAAATCCTAGCACGATCCGGCACGGGCGTGGTGCCGGGCGACCGCTGGCCGGTGAGCGGCAAGCAAGGGCTAGTAAATAAAAGGTGCCCGGGACCGCCCTCGAACCGGCCCTTCCACGCCAGTCCAAGAGCCCTGCCTTCCCGGGCACGCAACGAGACATACGACACTTTTTCCCGCGTGTTACCCCTGGTTTATTTCATTACGTGGATTTTTCGCCCCCGTGCGAGAACGCACCGCTTAGCCGCCGTCGGGGAGAGGCGCCCTGGGTCCCAGGAAGAGCGCCAGGGGGCCGTCTGGACCTGTCGCCCGCCAGGGGAGCCGGCGTCGGTCTAGCTCCGTCCCCAGGTGTGGCGTGCCGCTCTCGCTGATCCAGACCAGGGTCGGATCAGTGGCCGTCAGCAGGGGACCGAAGTGTGGTGTCTCGGAGCCGTGGTGGGGCAGGAGGAGCAGGTCCAGGGGGCCCGTAAGCCAGCCCGCACGCAACTGCGCCGCCAGTCCCGCGCCCTCGGCATCGCCGGTCAGCAGCAGGCGGCGGCCTTCCCAGGCGACCTCCAGGGAGCGCGAGCCCTCGTTGCCCGTTTGATCCAGGCCGCGCAGAAGCACCAGAGCGGGGGCCTGGGGCCCGGGACGCCGCGCGGGAAGCCCGCAGCGCCCACGGACCAGGTCCAGCCGCTCGTCGGGGAAACCGGATGTCATGCCCGGTGGCGGTGGCGCTCCGGCCCACAGGCGGGCCGGGAAACGCGCCACGAGCCAGGGCAGGGCTCCGGCGTGGTCCAGATCCCCGTGGGTCAGGATCACGGTCAGCTCGCGCACCTCCCAGCTGCGCAGGAGCGGGGCCAGGGCCTCGCGGGCCACGCCGGGCCGATCCCGGGAGCCCGCGTCCACCAGACAGGCGGGCTCCCCGGGGGCGCGCACCAGGACCGCCGTGCCGTGGCCCACATCCAGGGCGTAGACCTCCAGGCCCCGGGGGCCGGCGGCCCAGGGCAGGAGCAGGAGGCCCCAGGCCAGGGCGGCAGCCCGCGCCAGGTGGCGGCGGCCGGCCGCGGAGCGCCCACCCGGCCAGCGCAGCAGGATGAAGACGGCGGTCACGGCCAGCCAAAGCAGGGGCACCGGGCGCGGGGGGAGCGGCGTGGGCGTGCCGGGCAGGCGGTCCCAGAGTTCGAGGCTCGTGACCAGGAAGCGGGAGAGGGCTGTGAAGGCGGCGCCGAGGGCCTCTGCCAGGGGGTTCGCCTCCCCGGCGGCGATGAAGAGCCAACCGCTGGCGAGCATCAGGGCCACGGGCACCAGGGCCAGGCAGGTGGCCGCCGGTCCCACGGGGCTCCACTCGCCGAAGGTCGGCCAGGTGAGAGGCAGCGTGGCTCCCACGGCGGCCAGGGAGGCAGCCAGGCTGCCGCGCAGGCCGCGCAGGAGGAGGCCCAGGGGCACGCGCCAGCAGGAGCGGCGCACATCCGCCAGGGGGCCGATGGGGGCGATGGGACCCAGGAACGGCAGACGCCGGGCCAACAGGCGATCCAGGGGGCCGGCGCCGAGGATCAGCCCCAGGGTGGCGGAGTAGGAGAGCTTGAGGGAGAGGGAGTCGAAGGCCAGGGGATTGGCGAGCACTTCCCAGAGCAGGGCCAGGCTCCAGAGGGAGAGGGCGTCCGGGCGGCGGCGCAGGCCTGAGCTTCCCGGCAGGATCGGAGCCAATCCCGCCAGGGCCAGGACCAGGGCCGCCCGGCGCACCGGGGGTGCGCCGCCGGTGAGGGGAATCAGGGCCAGGATCAGGCTCGCCCGCAGGAAGCTGGCGAGGTGCCGTGCCGGGCCGCCGTTTCCCGCTGGGGCTGACAGGCCGCGGTGGCTGCTGAGCCCCCACCTGCCCCTGCTGCCCCGGCGCAGCAGACGGGCGGGCAGGGCCAGGAGCAGGACCATGAGGCCCACATGCAGGCCGCTGACCGCCAGCAGGTGGCGCGTTCCCGTGCGCGTGAAGAGATCCGCCAGACCCCGGGGCAGGTGGGAGCGGTCGCCGAGGCAGAGGGCGGCGGCCAGGCCCCGGGCCACTGGGTCTGCCAGACGTTCCACGCGCCGCAGCAGGGCCCTGCGCCAGGCGCCTGGGCCCGGATTGCGGCCGGGCGCGGGGCCCTGGCCGGAAGCGTCGGGCGCGGAAGGCCGGCCGGAGGTGCGGGGCGCGGCGCCTTGGTCGGAAGAGCGTGGCGCGCTGCCTGGCCCGAGGCGGCGCAGCTGGGCGGCGGGGACGCGCAGGGGCAGGTGGCCCCTTGTGGGTTGATGCAGTCCGGGGTCCTGTCCGCCGAGGTGGGAGCGGGCCGGGCGGGAGGCGGCCAGGGGCGGTAGCAGGGCCACGGCCTCTCCGTTCCGGGGCGGCTGGCCGCTGAGGTCCACGGGGCGCGGGCGACCGCCCGGGGGCGTCAGGCTGCCGCGCGTGATGAGTTCCTTCCGCCCGGGACGGGAGCGTGTGCCCAGGGTCTCCCAGAGGCCGCTCAGTGGCTCTGTGGCCGGGGACTGCTGCGGTGCCCGGCGGGGCGCAGCCAGGAGCACGAGGGCGGCCAGGCCCAGGCAATGGGGCAGGGCCGGTTGGCGCAGGAGGGCGAGCAAATGGTGGAGGGGCGAACGGCTGGCGGCCGGCGCGCCCGTTCCATGGTCTGCTTCGCCCGTGGCAGCCCTGCCCGTGGCCGTCCTGCCCGTGGTCGTTCGGCCCGTGGTCGTTCGGCCCGTGGTCGTTCGGCCGGTGGCTGCCAGACGGAAAAGGCCCAGGGCGCAGAGGACCAGGGCGATGACCAGGGGTAGTGGATTCGCGAGCCGTGCTCCGGCGAATGCGCCGGCCAGGGCGGCGAGGGCCAGGGGCAACAGGGGGCGCGGTGGCGGACACAGCCCGGGCTGGCCCGGCCCAGGCGGGCCCCACGCGGGAGGGGGCGGCCTGAGCTGGGTTGGCCCGGGCGGGTGCTGCCCGGGCGGATCGGGCCGGGCGGGGGGCCGGGGAGCGTCCGTGTCCGGTGAGACTTCCACGGAAGGCGGACAGGAGCAGGGCGGCGGCGGTTACCATCATTCCGCGAACAACACCTGCGAGATGTCCATGGCTTCTTCCTCCACACCGTCCGAACCCGGGCGCCACGCCCAGCCCGGGCGGCACGCCCTCTTTCCCGGGACCTTTGATCCCTTCACGCGCGGGCACCTGGACCTCTTGCGCCGGGGCCTGGCGCTTTTTGAACGTGTGACCGTGGCCGTGGGTGCGCACCACGACAAGCGGCACCTGTTCTCCCTGGAGGAGCGCATTGAGTTGATCGAGCTGTCCCTCTCCGAGGCGCAACTGGTGGAAGGCGTGGGTGTCACTTCCCTGGCCGGTTTGACCGTGCGCGGCTGCGCGGATCTCGGCGCCACGGTGATCCTGCGCGGCCTGCGCGGGGCGGCGGACCTGGAGTACGAGACGGCCATGCTGCAGACCAACCGCACCCTGGCGCCGGAAGTGGAGACGGCCTTGCTCGTGCCGACGCCGGAGGTGGCGCACATTTCCAGCAGCCTGGTGCGCCAGGTGGCGGAGATGGGTGGCGAGGTCAGCGGTCTGGTGCCGCCGGCCGTGGCCCGTGCCCTGGCGAAACGCTTTGGGGAGGAGAGCTGATGGGTGCGGGCGAGGCGAGCGGAGCGCGTCGGGCGGTTTCCACGGAGAACGCTCCGGCGGCCATCGGTCCCTACTCCCAAGCCATCGTCAGCGACGGCCTGGTGCACTGCTCCGGGCAGATCGCCCTGGACGCTGAGAGCGGCGAGCTGATCGCGGGCGATGTGGCCGCGCAGACCGAACGCGTGCTCGAAAACCTCGGGGCCGTGCTCGGGGCCGCCGGCAGCGGTCTCGGTTCGGTCCTGAAGTGCAATGTCTATCTGCGGGACATGAATGACTTCGGCGCCGTGAACGAGGTCTACGCGCGCTTTTTCTCCGGCGACAGTCCGCCGGCCCGGGCCTGTGTCGAGGTCAGCCGCCTGCCCAAGGATGTGGCGGTGGAGATCGACTGCCTGGCGCGCCTGCCCTAGGACTGGCGAGGGGCGGGCGAGGGTAGCGCCCACGCTCGTCCGTGTTCGTCGGCGTTCGCTCGCGCTCGCTCGCGTTTGCCAGCGCTCGCGCGCGCTGGCCGGCGTTCGCCAGCGTAACTATGCGGCGGGACGCGAGGACCGGAAGGGGGTGTCCGTTTGGGCGCCCGCTCGCGCCTGAGATGGGCGCCTAGGGTGTGCGCCCCCATTGGTTTAGGTAAAAGCAAATTCCTGTGATGCTCGTTGTGGGCTCGATTCTGGTGGCCCAAGAGAGGTAGGACTGTCCGCATGTCGCTCCCCCGTGGAGGGCAGTCTATGGAAGGAACCGAACTGGGGACGACAAGGCCGAAGGAGTATGGGGGAGAGCGCGCGCCCGGCCGCTGGGCGGCGCCCGGGACGGGCAATCGGATGGCTCGTTGGGGGTCGGGCCCAGCATCTCAGCTGGCGGGACGGCGGACGGCTACGCGGGGGGCCGGGCGGGGAACTCAGCGGGCGGCCCGCTGGCTGGCAGTTGCACTGTGGGGCGGCATCTGCGCCTGTGGCGGCGGAGCGGGCGAGGTCCAGGCCGGAGGCGGCGGGGCGACGAGTTCCGGGGGAACGTTGGCGGCGCCGCCCGGAGGGTATGCGTTCTCCGGCGGCAGCTTCGAGGAGAGCGGCTGGGAGGGAGTCCTGTGGGAGACGAGCGGCGTGGTCGGTGCTTCCGACGCGGCTCTGGAGCCGTGGGCGGTCTACGGCGGACGCTTCGCGCGCCTGGCCGGTTCCGGCGCGGCGGAGATCCTGCGGCGGCTGCCGATTGGCACGGAGCGGGATGAGCCGCGGGTGGGAGACGCGGTGGAGGGTTGTGTCTGGGTGCGGCTGGCGGCGGATGTGCCGCTGGGGCCGGTGGCGAATCCGGACGCGTACGTGGAGCTGGAGCTGCTCGGTTGGGTGGCGGGGACACCACTCGATGCGGCTTGGACCCTGGCCACGGAACGTTGGCTGCCGGTCAGCGGGGAAGGGGAGTACTGGCGCCTGCTGCACACAGAGGCCCTGGGCGGCGGCGTGCTCGCCGCGCCGGCGACGCATCTCCTGCTGCGCATCAACAAGACGCTGCCGGGAAGCGTGGAGCTGGACTACGCCCAGGCCGGTGTGGTGGGCAGCGTCGACGGCAATCCCGGGCGCCTGGTGACGGCCACCTATGTGGGTTGGTACCGCTCGCCCTTCGGACTGGAGGCCGTGGGGAACGCCAGCACGCCGCGCGAGTTGTGGCGCAACTGGGCCTGGCTGACGCCGCCCTATGGCGAGCCGGACTACACGGAGCTCTTCCACAATCCGGACTGCGCCACGGGCGCGGACTGCCTGCGCAGCAACGGGCGGCGCAACGGGGCAACCAGCGAGGAGTGGGGGCCGGACGGCTTGCCGCTCATCGGCGCCTATGATTCGAGGGACACGGATGTCATTCGCTATCACGTGGGGCTGGCCCGGGCGGTGGGTGTGGATGCCCTGGTGTTTGACACCCTGGGGCACGTCCTGGCGCAGCAACAGGCCGCCCAAACCGGCGAGGCACCCCTGGAGGAGATGACCTTGCTGCGCCTGCTGGATGCCGCCGAGGAGGCCGGTGACACGAAGGTGGCCTTGATGTACGAGCCCAAGGGACACATGTCCGGCTGGGTGGCGGGCGAGGGAGACTTCGCCGCGCGCAAGGCGGGCATCCTGGCGGATCTCGTCTGGTTCGTTGAGGCCCTCGGGCGGCGGCGGGCCCTCCTGACCTTGGACGGCGACATCGTGCTGCATGTCTTCAACCCCTACGCGGACCTGGTGGGTGGAGCCGCCGGCGATCCGCCGGCCCTGGCGGACGCGGACTGGCGCGAGCTTGTGGATGATGTGCGCGCCCTCACCGGCCGCGGGTTGTTCTTGATCAGCACACTCAAGCCTCAGAGTATCGGCGCCCCGCAGGCGGATCTATTCGGTGGCTTCCTGCGTTGGAAGTTCGTCGAGCCGTCGCTCCTGCACTACGCCACCTGGCAGGATTTCAAGGACCGCATTCCCGCCTGGCCGCCGCCGAGCGTGGCTGACATTGATGTGTTCGCCGCCGCATCCAACGGCCTGGCCGTGGACTGGGCGGCGGAGGACGACCTGCGGCGCCTGGCTGTGGCCGTGGCCTGGCCGGGCTTCGACGACAGCGGCGTGGGTGGTTGGGGAGCGCCGAATATCAACGGCACGGACGGTTTGCCGATCCGCGTGCGCGTCCTCGACCCGCTCCACGATCCGGCGGGGAAGAGCGTCTTCTTCGAACGCACCCTGAGCGCCGCCACGGCCTCCGGAGCCAAATGGCTGCACCTGGCAACCTGGAACGACTGGAACGAGCAAACGGCCCTGGAGCCGCTTTGGAACGAGGCCCTGGTCCAGGCCCTCCTGGCGGGGGTGCCCCCGGATCCCGCTGATCTGGCCAGCAGCCTGGGGCGCGTCTCCCTGGCCCAGGACCGCGTGGCGGCCTTCAAGGGCCTGCCCGGACCCGGAGCCCTGAAGCGCGCGCGTCTGACCGAGGTGGTCGAGGAGTATGTACTCGCCGCCTGGACGGACGCGGGCGTAGTGCTCTACGACTAGCCGGGGAGGCGCGAGAGGGGGCGACTATCTCCCGGGCATCGGTTAGGATGTTCCGCCGTTTCCCCGCTGTTCCGTCGCCAGGTCTGGGCGCCAGGCCCGGGCGTCAAGCTCGGGAGCCATGCTCGGGCATCAATCTCGGGCGTCAGGCCGATGCGAGTCGGAGGGAGCGGACGACCAACAACCAATCATGAGCGTATCCTGCGGCATCGTCGGTCTGGCCAACATCGGCAAGACCACCCTCTTCAACGCCCTGACCTCCCAGGCGGCGGATCAGGGGAACTATCCCTTCAGCACCGTGGAGGCCAACCGGGCGGTGATCGAGGTGCCGGACGAGCGCCTGAAGATGATTCGGCGCTTCATCCCGACCCAGCGCATCATGCCGGCGGTGGTGCAGGTCTTGGATATCGCCGGCCTGGCCGCCGGCGCCAGCCAGGGCGAGGGCATGGGCAACAAGTTCCTTTCCAGCATCAAGGAAACGGACGCCATCATGCATGTGGTGCGGTGCTTTGAGAGTGACGCGGTGGTGCGCGAGGACGACCTCGATCCCCGGGGCGACATCGAGACCGTGGAGCTCGAGCTGGCCCTGGCCGACCTGGAGACGGTGACGCGCAATCTGGAGCGCGTTTCGAAGAAGGCCCGCGCCGGCGACAAGGAGTCGCTCTTCCAGCAGGATGTCTTCGCCCGGGCCAAGGAGCTATTGGAAGAGGGCATTCAGCTACGCACGCGGGACTGGAAGGACAGCGAGCGCGTGGCCCTGAAGCCCCTTTGCCTCTTGACTGACAAGCCGGTGCTGTTCGTGGCCAATGTGGGCGATGACGACCTGGGCGGCACGGGCGAGTTGGCCCGGGTTGTGGAGCAGCTAGCCGCCGAGAGCGGCAGCCGCTTCATCGCCCTCTGCGCGGACCTGGAGTGCGAGCTGCGGCGCATGGAGGGAGAAGACCGTGAGCTGTTCCAGGAGGAGCTCGGCATCACGGAGCTCGGCTTGGATCGTTTGATCCGCTCCGTCTACGACCTGCTCGGCCTGCAGACTTTCTTCACCGCGGGTGAAAAGGAGATCCGCGCCTGGACCATCCACGCCGGTGATCTCGCGCCCGTGGCCGCCGGTGTGATCCACACGGACTTCGAGAAAAAGTTCATCCGCGCCGAGGTCTACACTGTGGACGAGCTGGTGGAGCACGAAACCGAAACGGCCATCAAGGCCGCCGGCCGCATGCGCACGGAGGGCCGCGCCTATGTCATGGGCGAGGGCGATGTGGTGCATTTCCTCGTTTCCCCCTGACGCGCCCGGCCAGTTGTTTGCTTCCCCGCCAGGCCCCGCCACAATCTCCCCACCCGCAGCTGACCCCGCCCGCAACCAGGCCTCCCTCAATTGCCCAGGCCACTGTTGCCCGCGCCACAAGTGGCGATGCCCCGGGTGACCACGCCGCAGGTGACCCGCTACTATCTACCCCACCGCAGGTGACACACACCATGGACCGCATCCCCATCCTGAACCTGAAACCCCAGCTGGCCGCCCTGCGCGCCGAGATCCAGGCCGCCATGGACGAGGTGCTCGACGCCACGGCCTTCATCAACGGTCCCGCCGTGCGCGCCTTCGAAGCGTCAGCGGCACAGTACCTGGGCGTCAAACACGCCGTCGGCCTCAACTCCGGCACGGATGCCCTGGTCATCGGCCTGCGTGCCCTGGGGATCGGTCCCGGCGACGAGGTCATAACCAGCCCCTTCTCCTTTTTCGCCACGGCGGAGTCCATCAGCACAGTCGGGGCCACACCGGTCTTCGTGGACATCGACGGGGATTCCTTCAACATCGATGTGTCCCTGATCGAGGCGGCCATCACCGAACGGACCAAGGCCATCCTGCCCGTGCACCTGTTCGGCCGCCCGGCGGAGATGGAGGCGCTCCTCTCCCTGGCGAATAAACACAACCTGGTGGTGCTAGAGGA
>DASCNH010000172.1:0-8034 GCA_036011365.1 Planctomycetota bacterium
CTTCCAGCCGTCCCGATGCGCTGCGCCTGTGGCGCCGCTCTGATCCACTTCCTGACCGGGCTTGCCTGACCCCAGCGGTCGCGGCGCGAGCCGGGAGCGATCTAACCGCTGGAGAGTTGCATCCTGCAGGCGCACGGCGCCGGTGCCCGTGGCGAAACCGAGGTAGCCCTCCAAGGCCGCCCCATCCGGTGCCGTGTAGGTGCCCACGCGCTCGCCGTTGATGAACGCGTGCACCGTGGGCCCATCCACCAACAACTCCAGATCGAAGCCGCTACGCGGCGCCGCAAACTCGACGCCGCCGCCCACACGCGATCCCGGCAGGGCCCCCTCACGCTCGAATAGCCCCCCCAGGGACCAGCCCATGGAGGCGAACTCCGGTTCCTCCTCACTCTCCCCGATGGCGTACATGAAGTCGCCAGCGTTGAAGCCAAAGCGCACGTTTCGGTCCCGGCGCGTGTAGCCGATGATGACCGCGCCTGAGGCATAGGATGTGGTGAAGTGGACACGGGCCTTGAGCGACCAGGCACCCGGCAGGACCCAATCCGTGCAGCGCACAAAGGCGCACACCTGGTGCGCGGCACGATCGCGGTCGCCGGTGTCCTGCCGCGGCCGGCGGCGCCCCACATGGAGTTGGCCGTGCTCATCCGCGTACCACAGGCCTGCCACGCGCCGCTCGTCGTAGCCGCTCAGTTCGTCCTCGACGAACGCCTCCCCATCCCGGCGACCAGCGTTAGCCGTCACCAGGCGCCGCGCCTGACGGTCGAAGGGGTGCAGCTCCGTACACCCTGTTGCGGGCGGGCCCAGACCCACCACCAGAGTCTCCGGCAGGCCCAACCAACGGGCCAGGCGATCACCGTCCGCCGCCAGGGCGCGGGCTGTCAGGGGGCGGCCGGCGGTCACTTCTCCGGCAACCAGCTCCCCGTAGAGGGCAAGTAGATGACTGGTGGCGCGCAGGCCTCTTCGGAAGGGTGCCGGACGCGAGGCCAGTCCGCCCCCATCGATCAGGGGCGCGGGAAAAGTCCTGCGCTGCTCCGCAGCCCAAGCGCCGTCCTCTTCGCCCAAGCTGACCAGCACGCTCGCCAAGGCGCTCTCCCCCACCGGATGGCGGCCATCCATCTCCAGCCCCCATACGAGGGCCTGCACCGCCTCGCGCAACTTGCCGCCTTTGACCAACACATCCCCGGCCAGGTGAGCTTGGTCCTGGCCGAAGAAGGGCTCCGCCCGCGCCCGCGCCCAGGACCAGGTGGGTTCGTCGTAGACCCAGCCGGAGCCGCGGGAACCTACGTCTTGGGTGTAACGGCTTGTCCAAGGCGCAGGTGTCTTCCAGTAGAACCCCTGGACAAACTCTGCGAAGCCCGTCGCAAAGGCGCTGAAGTCCTGCGGGCGCCCGGCGCGCCCGTCACAGAAGTGCTCGTCAAAAAAAGCGCCCGGATCTCCCTTGCGCCGCCGACAGTTTTCCATGAACTCCCCCAGGCGTTCCTTGAACGGCAGCAGACCATCTTCTCCCAGCCAGGTGTTGAGATAGACATACAGGGCATAGCCAGCGCTGTAGTTGTCGCGGTACTCCTCGAGACTGCCGTCCACGAGCTTGCGCAGCTTGGCCTCGCCGCCATAGCCATCGACGAAGACGCCTTCGATGGTGCCGAAGCTGACGTGCTGTGCCACGAAGCGGTCAGCGCTCGAATGGCCGAAGGCGGCGCCGGTCCAGACCGCCTTGCCTTCGGTCAGCCAGGCCGGTTGGCCGGGAAAGAGCGTTCCGTCGAAACGGTGTGTCAGCTCGTGGGTCAGGCCGTGTCCCAGGCCTTCGATGGTGCCGCATGAAAACCGCAGGGTGGTCGTAGCGCCCCCCTGAAATCCCCCGGCCCAGAAGAAGGGGGCACCCTCGGCTTCCAGGCCGTGGGACTCGGGCACGATGCGCACCAGGCCCGGGCGATCGACAAAGGGGTCGCTGCCATACCAACCGGCGAGGCGTGCATGGTGAAACTCCACCGTGCCCGCGACGCCGAGCAGCGTGCCGTGTCCGCAGTCGGTTTCGACGCGATACCACTCGCGCGGGGAGAGTGCCACGCCCGGATTGGCGAAGCTGTCGTGGGCCCGGGTGAAGGCCTCAGCCTCGTCTTCGTCCATCCACTCCAGCTCCTCCAGGGTCCAGGCGCCGCCCGCTCTCTCCACATTCTCCGCCACCTGACGCCTCGCGCGGGCCAGCGCCTGGCCGGCTTCGGCTCGCAGCTTCCCAAGTCCCGTGGGCTTCGGCCCCTTGAGGTCCTTGAAATCGGCCTGAACGGCCAGTCCCCGCAGACAACGGGCGGCCCGCAGGGCGAGCTCCGTGCGGCGGTTTGCCAAGGCGGAGTCCATCAGGCGCGTCAAGGCCTTGATCACTGGCACATGGGGCCGCGGCCCCCCCCAGAGGACCGGCGTCAGGTTCGCCCCAAAGCTCCGCTCCAGGGCGGGCACTCCCTCGCACAGGTCCAAAGCCAGGCGCTCCGCCCACTGGGCCACGAGCAGTTCCTCCGGCGAACGTTTCCCGCTCTTGCGGCGACCGCCGGCAAAACGCGCCAACTCCTCCACCGCCGCGACCCTGGCCCGGGCCAGTTCACCGGCGGCGCGCCCGCCCCCGGAGAGGCGCTCCTTGAGCGCCACGCCCGCCTGCGCATGGCCCCGCTCGTCGGCCGCCGCCCGCATCCAATCAAGTGTCCAGAGGCCCAGGGCGTCGTCGTCCCCGGCGCAGGCCCTGAGCATCAGGGCAATCAGGTCAGAGTCACCGGGTTGCCTCCTGACGGCCTCGGACAGGTGCCGCCGCGCCGCGGGCAAGTCCCCGGCCTCCAGTGCCTCGCGTCCGAGCTTCAGCGGCAGGTCGACAACCGGCGCCGACTCGTCCTGCGCCGCCACACTTGAAGCGGCCGCGCCGGGAACGGTTACGCCGGGAGCGGCTACGCCGGGAACGGCCGCGCCGGAAGCGGCTAGGCCGCGGGCGGCTACGCCGGGAACCGCGAGACATGACCACAAGCAACAACTGAGAATACGCCGGCCCACGCCACCAGAGTACCTCAACCGGTGGCTGAGCAGGCACTGCGCGATCAGGTCAATTCAGACGCCCTGGCGACGGGCCCGCTACGGGCAGAGGGTCACTTCCAGGGCATCCGACAGGTTGAACCCGCTGGTGCCGAAGCCCGGGTCCCGGTACCAGAACTGGAACAACCAGCTCGTGCCGGGGAGCAGGGCACCCGTCGCCGGGGGGGCATTGAAGTCGAGGGCGTGCTGGACATTGCCGGTCCAATCCGCCTGCATCACCGAGAGGCGCGACAGTCCGCCCCCCACGCAGAGCGTACCGTCACCCAGGGGCACGCTGATCTGGTTGGGGCCAAAGAAGAAGATCCCGTACTGATTGGCCGGCAGGCCGGCGGCGGTCAAGGTGAAGGCCCCATCGCTGACGCCGGTGGAACCGAAGCTGGCGACGCGTGCTCCGCTGCCCACGGAGTTGGGAGTCGTGACACAGGTGGCCACCGGCGCCGGGCAATCACCGCTACCGGGGGCCGTCAGGCGCACATCGTCAATGGCCGCCTCGACGATGGAGCCACTACCCAGGTCCGAGACCGTAAAGCGCACGCGTACACTGCTCGTCAAGCTCACATGGCTCTCGATCAGCAGTGTGTCCATGATCCAACCGCCGCCCGTATCGCTGCCGGTCGGCCCCACCGTGCGCGCGTTCGTCCAGCTGCCGCCGCCGTCGGCGGACAGGTCCACCTCGAAGATATCCGCGTTGGGGGCAGCTCCGGTGTCGTTGGAGTACCAACGCCAGTATTCGAGCCGCGCCCCCTCCCTGCCGGTCAGGTCGAAGCTCGGTGAGAGCAGCGTCGTGTGCCCGCCATCCACATCATTCTCTCCCAGGCTGCCACCCACCGATCCCTGACCGGTCACCCAGCAGAGCGTGTTGCCGCCGCCGCCGGTGTGGTCGTCCTCTGGCTGAGCCGCCGTGCCGCGCGGATTGACGCGCGTCCAGGTGCCCGTGCTGGCATCGTTCGGCACACCCACTGTCCAACCTTCATTTCCAGCCGCCTCGAAATCAAAGGCGGCCAGGGTGATCTCCCCGCCCACGATCAACTCCTCCGTCAGGGTTTCGCTCCAACCGCCTCCGGAAACCGTCACGACCAGGGGCAGCGCCGTCCCAGCCGGGGTTCCGGGAAAGATGCGCAGCAGCAACGCGCCCGCTGGGGCGCCATCAGTGAAGGGCGCCAGGGATGCCACGGTTTCCTGCCCCAAGAGGACCTCCCCGTGGGGGCTGGTGGTGGTCAGAGTTACATCCAGGGTTCCGGAGGCCAGCCGCCCGCTGTTGCGCAGCCCCACGCTAACCGCCACGCTTTCGCCGCCTTCAAAGGCGCCATCACCGTCGCCTACCTCCAGGGCTGTGAGATTCGCCGCCCGCACCCAGGCTCCGGCGGCCAGGGCCGTGCGCGTGCAGGCCAGAAGGTTTTCCTCCGCCAAGGGAATGATGCGTGAGGTGGGTGGCCAGAAGCCATCGGAGGAGCTGCCGATCTCCGGTGACCAGGCCAGCGTTCCGTGCACGCCGTGATCCTGGTCCAGAGTAGTGCCATTGGCCTCGTAGAGGATGATGGAGGCCGGGCCGTGTTGATAGCCGTTCTCCTCCGTCGCCAGCCCGCCGACCTCGTCGTACTCAGACCAGTTGGCCGGGTAGGACGGGACATACCCCAGGGGTGAAAGCCAGAGATTGGAGTAGGTGTGGATGGAGAGGGCCGTGCTGAACTCGCGGCCAGCCAGGAAAGCGACCATGGCCGCCACCTCCGGCTCGCTGGCTGCACTTTGGCCCCGATAGGTCTCGGACAATGGGTTGTTGCTCGACCCGGAGTTGTCATAGCCCCACTGGTAGGGGTAGTTCCGATTCAGGTCCACGCCGTAGCTGCCCAGCCCGCCGTTGGGTCTGCGGTTTTTGCGCCACATACCGCCGCCCCCCGGGTTGGTTTGCTGGTTGTAGGCGTAGCCGTCCGGGTTGACGCAAGGCACAAAGTAGAGCTCGCGCTCGTCGACCAAATACGTGGCCACCGGATCCGAGCCGTATCCTTCCAAGAGCCAGAGCATGAACCACAGGGCGATCTGCATGCCCTCCGGTTCCCGGGCGTGATGCAAGGCATCGAAACGGGCTTCCGCCTCGCCCTCATCCAGCAGGGGATTGTCCGAGACCTTCCACAGCCACAGCTCGCGCCCCTCGATACTCTGCCCCAGGCTGGTCCGGGGCGCCACCAGAGTTGGAAAGGCGGCCTGGATCTGATCCACCACCGAGACGATTTCGTTGTAGGTGTAATAGCCGCCCATGGAGCCGGCCCCGAAGGGCGGGCTGAGCCAACCTCCATGGGTTCCCGCCCGCGGCAACTCCCCGGAAGCCAGCCGCTCGGCGTAGTAGCCGGCCAGGTCCTCAATGATCAGGCTCACAGTCCAGTCCCTGCCCCCCAGCAACCCGCGCTCGGCATCGTCAACAACGACCTCGGCAAAGGCCCCGCCCCCATCAGCCCCGCGCGCACCCACATGGGTGACATCCAGTCCGAGGCGCGCCAACTCCCGCGCCACACCTCCGCCGGCATCCAGTTCCACGCGCACTAGATGCACGGCCTCGGCCGTGGGCCCGGGATCAGCCTGGGGTGTGGGGAGGGCGAGAAACAGCAGGGGGGCAAGCGCGTTGGCGGTAATCATGATAGTTGTTTGTTTGACGACTACCAGCGCAACAGGTTGCAACCGATCCTGCAATACCCCTGGCCGTCAAAACAACCGCCGAGCTGGCCTGGCCCCTATCAGGGGCAGAAGGGCACTTCGATGGCATTCGACAGATTGAAGCCGCTCAGGCCCGCCCCCGGATCGCGGAACCAAGCCTGGAAGTACCAGGTGCTGCCGGCGGTGATCTGCCCCGCAGGCGCTGGAGGATTGGCGAGATCCAGCGTACGCGCCATTGCCAGGCCACTGCCGATGACCGGCGGATAAAGCCGCTGCAAGGCCCCCGGCCCGATGCACAGGCGCCCGTCCCCCAGAGGGAATCCCGCGCCGCCGTTCACCAGCGTCGGGCTGTAAAAGAAGATGCCAAACTGGTCTGGCACTGGCCCTGCATAGAGCTCCAGTGAATTGTGGGCCACCTCATAGGAACCGATGGCACTGATGTGCGCCGGCGCGCCGGTGGAGTTGACCTCCGTTGAGCAGACATTGCTCGGCCCCGCCGCGCAGGTCTCATCACCCGCCAGGTAACCGTTCATGTTGAGCGTGGCGTAGAGCCCGCTCACGGGATCGTAAAAATCGAAGAGGGCCAACATGAAGCCCTCCATGTGATAGCCATCCGGCCCCTGCGTGATCGTACCGTTCATGGGGTTGGGGGCGGACGTCGTCGCGGAGAGGTCCATGACCGTTTCCGTGCCCAGAAAGAGCGTGTGCAGTTCGCCGGCCATGACCGCTATGGTCATGGCAGCCGTGAACGAGCCGTCGCCGGCCACGGAAAACACAGGGCTGTCCACGGAGAAGACTAGGCCCTCTGTCCACACATCCAGCAGGTTCGGATAGCCGGGCGAACCGGGGATATGGGCTCGAATCTCCGGGACCACCGGCGCCAGCATGACCACATAGCGACCATCCTGGACGGCGCCGGCATTTTCGGTCAGCTCAACCCAAAAACGCCCATCGAGATCAAAGGACTCATCCGGGGTGCCCACCAGGTTGCCCAGATTGTGAATGTGGACGGACCAGTTCCAATGGCTGGCCCGCCGGTCAATGACAAACTCGTGCTCCACCTGGGCCCGGGCCGGGGCGGCCACAGAAACACACAGGCCGATCAGGAGGGCCAGGCGCCCTTGCTTACGGAACATCACGGACAAAAGGACACCTCCACGGCGTTGGACAGGTTGAAGCCCACCGGGCCAAAGCCCGGGTCACGGAACCAGGTCTGGAAGTACCAGGTGCTACCGGCGGTGATCTGCGCCGCCGGCGCGGGAGGATTCGTGAAGTCTATGGCGCGCGTCATCACATTGCCGCTGGCCAGGACCGGCGGATAGAGACGGTTCAGTGCGCCGGGCCCGATGCACAGACGCCCGTCTCCCAGGGGAAAGCCCGCGCCACCATTCACGAGGGTCGAGCTGTAGAAGAAGATGCCGAACTGGTTGGGCGTGGGAGCCGTGTACAGCTCCATGGTGTTGCTGGCCACGTTGTAGGAACCCGTGGCACTGATATGGGCGGAGGCGCCTGTGGAGTTCTTCTCCGTGCCACAAACCGTGTTCGGCCCCGAGGAACAACTCTCGTTGCCTATTATCCAGCCGTTCATATTGAAGGAAACCGTCAGACCAGAAGTAGGATCCGTGAAGTCGAACATCGCGATCTGGAAACCATCGATGTAGTAGCCATCCGGCCCGGCCACGATGATACCGCTGGTCGGGTTGGGCGCAGCGGTAATCCCCGCCAAGTCCGTGATGGTCTCCGTGCCGAAAGCCACGGCGTGCAACATGCCCGATTGAATCAACACGGTGGTATCCACCGCATAGGAACCGTCAGCCGCAATCGGAAAGGCCGGAGTGTCCACCGAGAAGACCAGATCCTCCACCCACAGATCCACGAGATTGGGATAACCGGCGGCACCGGGAATGAAGGCCTGGAACATGGGGACGATGGCGGCATCCATGACAACCATGCGCCCCTCCTGAAGCACGCCGCCGACCTCGGTCAATTCCACCCAGATGCGTCCCTCTAGCGTGAAGGTCGAATCCGGCACGCCCTCCAGGAAGCCGAGATTCGCAATCATGCCGGACCAGTTCCAATGGCAACCGGGCCGGTCGAGGACGAACTCGTGCTCGACCTGGGCGGCCGCCGAAGGGCTGAGCAGGGAACAGGTCAACAGAAATGTCGTGGGGAGCAACTTCTGCCAGGGTGTGAACTTGATCATGGTAGGGCCGGGGCTGGGGAGCTGAGGCTCGGCGACGGCCATGCCGTCGCCACACCTCCACGATAACTCCTCTATCAACGAGGGGAAGATCCCCCAATCCCATCGCCCCT
>DASCNH010000173.1:0-16251 GCA_036011365.1 Planctomycetota bacterium
GGGAGTTCCCGCGCAGCCCCGGGAAATACGACCAGCTCCGGCGACGGTTGGGACCGCTCCGGAGCCAGTGGGGACAGCGCGCACCGGCCTGAAATGCCGGTCCGCCGGTGTTTTTCCGCTATCAGCGCCTCTCAGCCGCCGATCAAGCCGGCGCCCACCAGGTAATCGAGCACGACCTGGGCCGACTCCTCGATGCTGCTGTCGTGGGTGCGGACGACCACCTCGGCCTTCTCCGGCGCCTCATAGGGGTCGCTGATGCCGGTGAAGTTCTTGATCTCGCCGGCGCGCGCCTTGCGATACAGGCCCTTGGTGTCGCGCTCCTCCAACACCTCAAGCGGGCACTCCACGTAGACCTCAACGAAGTTCTCCGTCCAGCCCCGGATCTCATCACGCACATGGGCGTAGGGAGAAATGGCGGCGGTGATGGAGCACACTCCGTTGCGGGCCAGGAGGTTGGCCACATAGCCGATGCGCCGGATGTTCGTATCGCGATCCTCCTTCGAGAAGCCGAGGCCCTTCGAGAGGTTGGTGCGCACTTCATCACCGTCCAGGACCTCCACCTTGGCGCCGCGTTCCAGCAGGATCGGGGTCAGGTAGGAGGCCAGGGTGCTCTTGCCGCTGCCGGAAAGGCCGGTGAACCAGAGGATGAAACCGTTGTTGCTCATGATGCTGTGTTTGTCTTGCCGCTCTTTTACTTTCGCGGCCTATCGGATCTTGCCTTCAAGGTAGGGTACCTCGAGGACCTTGTCGTGGAGGATCGGCCCGTGGCCGAAGTACCCCTCTTCACCAAAAAGCTCTCCGTGGTCCGCCGTCACGACAATGTGCGTGTTCTTGGGGACCATGTCGTAGAGCTGTTCAAATACATCGTCGAGGAAACGCACAGTATCCACCTGGCGCTCCCGCAACTGATCGAGCTTGTCTTGATCGAAGAACTGGAACTCCTCTGAAAAGTCAGGGTTGACCGCATCCCCGATTTGATCGTTCATCTTGCGGAAGACGCCATTGACTCCGCTGATGCGCGGCCACATGGAGGAGTCTTCCTGCGGCTTGGCATAGGGATAGTGCGTCTCACCCACATTCAGCAGATAGTAGTTAGGACGATCAGAGTCGAAGGTCATGGTGGGCAACATGGCCGCCATGTCGTTGTGCGAATCCATCAACTGAAAGCTGTCGAAGTCCCGGTTGATACCCGTCTTGGGGTTCAAGACCGGTAGGGATACACGCGCATTGGTCTTGTAGCCCAGCGTGTTGCGCAACAGAGTCGGGAACCAGAGGCTCGGCACCATCTTGGCGAACTCGATGCCCTTGGCTCCGAGCCGCTCGTTGTAGTTGAAGAAATCCTCTTTGTAGTACTCCGACGCATACACATTGGGCGGGGTGGTATGCGGGAGCAGCCCGGTCAACAGGTTGTAGTGCGAGGGGGCCGTCCAAGTGGCATAGGTGTAGCGCTTCTCCACCTTGCCGAGCTTCATAATCTTCTTGGGTTCCGCCGCCATGAAGGTGTCGTAGCGGCAGGAGTCCAGGATCACGACTATGAAGTGATTGTCAGCCTGCGGCTCCGGGTGCGGCGGCAGCGCTCCGGCTCGCATCAGCGGCCTGACAGGTCGCTTCGGCGCCGGCGCGGGCTTCTTCTTGAATGCGTCGAACAATCCCATGGTAGGTATCCGTTACTTGGATGCGGGGAGGATGGAAAAGGGCCTAGAACAGGGTTTAACCCTGGCCTTCCTTCGTCTTGTAGTAGTCCACGAGGATCTTGGCAGTCGTCTCACGCATGATGCGCGGGTCAGGGTTCTCGCCGCCGCACAGCTGGGCGCGCACCTTCGTCCCCGAGATAAAGACACTCGTGTTGTCCTTGTTGTCGCTGATCAGGCCAACCCGGTCGATCTCCTCGAAGAAGGCGGCAAAGCCCACGTTGACCGTGTCAATGGCCAGCTGGCCTTCGAGGCTGTCGAAGATCTCCTGGGCGTCGAAATCGCCCCAGATCGCCTCACCGTCCTTGAAGGGGGCGTCCGCGTGCTTGCGGCCAATGATGAAGTGCGTGAAGCCCAGGTTCTGGCGGTAGATCGCGTGCATGACAGCTTCCGCCGGCCCACCGTAGTACATGCGCATGTCGAGGCCGACCAGCTCGAGCTGGTCATTCAGGTCTTGCCCGTTTTCACTCCACAGCTCCGCATCCGCGTCACCCTCGCCCAGCAATCGGTTTCCGACCAGTGTCTCGTAGGTGTCCATGCGCACGCTGGCGGGCACATCGTCGCCCTTGAGCTGGCCGACGAGCGGGTTCAGCACCACGCCGGTCTTGCGACCGGTCTCGCGCAGGATCTTCTCGGCACCATAGACCAGGGCGTACTCATGGGCGCGGTGCAAGGGGTTACGCGTCTGGAAAGCAACTGATTGCTCCCAGCCGTTAGCCTCAATCAGGGCGCGCGTTTGCGTGGGAGACATGACGCGCTCCGCAAAGGGGCGCTCGTCGCCAAACGGAACCAGGTTGATTTCGCCGCCCACGAGCTGTGTTCGCTCGTCGCCGGTCCAAAGATCTGCTCCCGGGTGATCCGTGCGCTCAGTGCCGTACACCGCCTCGATGAAGGCGCCCTTGTCCCAGGCGTAGACCGAGGACACGGTCAGCGTTCCAAACATCTCGCCGGCCGAGTACAGGCCGACCGTGCTTCCGACTTCGCAGCCCGCTGCCTCTGCAGCGGTCACAGGCAGCACCACGGGGATCGTCCAGGCCCACAGGCTGCCGTCCCGCTCGATGACGCGCCGTCCAAGGACGCTCGTGTAATCGGATTCCCCCATGGGCCCCGTCAACGGGCTGAGCGTGCCATCGGCAATGCGGTAGAGGCTAGTGCGGTCCGTATCATTTACGTCGACGCGGAAGAGGCTGGAGTCGCTCGCAGCAGAGCCATCGATACGGTTCACGGGGATTTCGAGGCCGCCGTGGACGGGTGAGATGCGTGAGGCTGTGGTGGTCATAGTGGTGTTTCTCTGTGTGTGCTTTCGTTTACAGGTAGCCCAGGTTCTTGAGCTTGCGCTTCACCTCTTCCAGCTCGTCCTGGTTGAACTCCAGGGCGCCCCCGTGGGCCTCCGCTCCGGCCTCAGCCTCGCCCATCAAGTCCCGTAGGACATAGACGATGAAGTCGGTGGGTGAGTTGAAACCGGAGTCCTCCACCACCTGCTGGATCTTGCGATACAGCGGTCGGGGAATCTTGACGGTGACTTTGCTCTCGCGCACGGCGGTGGCCCGGGTTGGCGGGCGTGGTGGGTGGTTCAGGTGTTGCGGTTTGGGGCGGGCTCGGGGGGCCTTGGTGGCTTCCCAGGGCGGCTAGCCCTTACTGCCTGCGCCCACTTCGGCAGTGCCCGGCGACCTTCTGGCCACCCCGGCACACTCCGATAGCACTCCTATCGTACTCTTGATGGAGTGTCATGAGGGTGTCGTTCCAAAAAAAAGGGCACTGCGGCCCAAAAACGCCGATAAGCCCCTGCTAGTACATGACTTGCGACGTAGCCCTGCGGACAATAGTCGGCCGGGGAGCCCCCGATCGTTCACCCCTGATCTGGGAAAACCACCCCCACCCCATCGGATCCCAACCCCAAACCCATGAAAGCCCTGCGCCTCCTCCTCCTCCCCGCCCTCCTCCTGGCTTCCTGCGCAGGCTCAGATCCTGCGGCAACCAAGGACGCCGCCTACTCCGCCCTGGGAGCCGGTGACTACGCCAGCGCCCAGACCCTCTTCGATGAGGCCCTGGCGGGCATGGCTCCCAGCGACCCCTCCTTCGTCCAGGCCTCCTTCGGCCGCTGCCGTGCCATGGCCCACAGCGACGGCGCCGGGGCCAGCTCCGCCTTCCTCTCCCTGGCTGAGGGCAACGACTCGATTGGCGTGAAGGACTTCTCCATGCTCGTCAGCGAACTGATGGACGCCGGCAACCTGCTAGACGCCATCGAGTTGCTCGATAAAGGGCTCACCCGCTACCCGGACAATGAGCGCCTCTCTACTCTCAAGGAACACGTGGTCGCCGAGAGCCAGAAACCTGGCAACGACGCCGCCATGGACAAGCTGAAGGGGCTCGGCTACCTCTAGCGAGCATCAGTCGCCGCTGATCAGGTCTCCCAGGAAACCCCTCCCGCCGCGGCGCACCTCCCCCTTCTTCCCGCCGCCGGCCATCAGGATGCGGGCGGCGAAGCGCGACAGCGGTGTGGTCTGGACCCAGACCTTGCCGGGTCCGCGCACCAAGGCGTAGAAGAGGCCTTCGCCACCGAAGATCATGGATTTGACGCCCTTGATGCGCTGGATGTCATAGTCAACACCGGCCTCAAAGGCCACCAGGCAGCCGGTGTCTATGCGCAAGGACTCGTTGGCCGCCAACTCATGCTCAACAATGTGTCCTCCGGCATGGATGAAAGCCAGGCCCTCGCCCTGTAGGCGCTGCAGGATGAACCCCTCCCCACCTAGCAAGCCCGCCCCCAGTCGCCGTGTAAGAGCCAAGGAGATGTCGATTCCCTTGGCGGAACAGAGATAGGCGTTGCGTTGACACAGAATCGCCTGCTGCGAGAGGTCGGCCGCGATGATCTTTCCCGGATAGGATGCCGCGAAGGACACTCGCCGACGCTCGTTTGAGCGATTGGTGAAGGTCGTGATGAAAAAACTCTCGCCCGAGATCTTGCGTTTGAGACCGGCCATCAGCCCGCCACCGGTGTCCGTCGTCATCTCAATGCCGTCGTCCATCCACATGAATGCACCGGGCTCGGCGCGCACGGACTCTCCACTGTCCAGGGTTATTTCCACTGCCTGGAAGTCGTCGCCCACGAGCTTGTAATCAACTTTGTCTGCCATTGTGTCTTCCTTGGTCTTCCCGGGATGTGTGCTGCGTGACCCTACGCCTGGGCAACAAGCAGATGCCCCGGGTACGCCTTGTCCACAAATGTATTCGATGCCGCCTGCCTCGCACCATAGGCTATGGCCATGTCACGACTCCACCTGTGCGCTCTCCTCGGTGCGTGCCTCGGCTGCATGACCCCCGCTCCGCTCGATCCGGTGCCTCTGGTAGCGCAGGTGCTGGTCGAACAGCAGGCCGCCTGGAACAGCGGAGATCTCGGCGCCTTCATGGATGCGGGCTACATCCAAAGCACCGGCTTGACCTTCTTCTCGGGCGCCGAGGTCACTTCTGGTTTTGCTGAAGTGCTAAGGCGCTACCAGCGCTCCTATATGGACGACGGCAAGGAGATGGGTACGCTGACCTTCACGGACCTGGAGACCTTTGCCCTCGGGCCGCGCTCTGCTCTGGCGCGTGGACGCTGGGGGCTGTCCCTGTCAAACGGAGAGCAGCCCGGCGGCCTCTTCTCCCTGGTCCTGGTCAAGACCAGCGACGGCTGGCGAATCATCCACGATCACACCAGCTCGGCCCACTAACCCGCGCGCGCCCCCGATTCCTAGTCGGAAGCGGCCGCCACCGCCTCTTCCTCGGGCTCCGCCAGGGCGTGCTCGGTCAACTCCTTGGTGATGTAGTCAAAGGCCTCATCCACAGAGTCCGTGCGGTAGAACAGGTCCACATCTTCCGGGCTGATAGTCCCGTAGTCGATCAGCGGCTGGAAGCGCAGGATCTGATCCCAGTATTCAGTACCGAAGAGCACGATCGGCAGCCGTTTCTTTATCTTGAGCGTCTGCACCAGCGTCACCACCTCCATGAACTCGTCAATGGTCCCGAAGCCTCCGGGCATGACGACCATGGCCTTGGCGAGGTAGCTGAACCAGAACTTGCGCATGAAGAAGTAGTGGAACTCAAACGACAGGCGGCGCGTGATATAGGGGTTGTCGTTCTGCTCAAAGGGCAAGGAGATGTTGAGGCCCACATTCTCCCCCTTGGCCTCAGAGGCGCCGCGATTGGCGGCTTCCATGACACCCGGCCCACCCCCGGAACACACGACGAAGCGGCGATCGGTTCCGTCGAGCTCCTTTGACCACTCCGTCAGCCGGCGGGCCAGCTCGCGCGTGTCCTCATAGAAGCGCGAGGTCATCAACTTGCGCTCGGCTTCCTCGAGGCCCTCACCCTTCTCCCGGGCGTCCGCCAGCTTCGCCTCGGCCTCATCGCGTGCGATGAAGCGCGCTGAGCCGAAGAACACGATCGTGTCGCGCACATGCAGCTCGCGGAAACGCGTCTCCGGCTCCACGTACTCGGCCAGTATGCGCAGGAGTCGGGCGTCGGAACTCCCAATGAAGGACTCGTTGCGATAGGCCTTAACGGCTCGATAGCGGCTCTTGCTCATGACGCCATTCCTAACCGGCAGAGGCCCACAGATCCACCTCTTGTCTTTTGACCAGGGCATTACCGGCCGCATCCCCGCAGGTGCTAGGGTTCCGCCCGTGGAGACCACGACAGCATCGGCCGCAGCCGCCAGGACCCCGGGGCATGCAGCCCCCGAGCTTACCTTCCCAATTGCTGGCATGACTTGCCAAGCCTGTGCCAACTCCGCGGAGAAGGCCCTGCTGGACATTGCCGGCGTCGAATCAGCCACAGTCAACTTCGGCTCACGCACGGCCACCCTACTCCACGCTGGCCCGGCTCCCGCCCATGCTCAGCTTGCCGCGACCCTCGGGGAGCTCGGCTTCTCCCTGCCAGCAGAAGGCGGCCTCGGCGCCGGCGTCGAGCGCGACACGGCCTTCGCCCAGGCGCAGGAGACAGCCGAGCGCCGGGCACAAGCGCGCTCCTTCGCCATCGCCGCCGCCTCAACTGTGGCCACCCTCGGCGCCGGCCTGCTCGACGCCCCCGCTGGCTCAGACGTCCTGCTCGCCGCCCCGGCCGTCCTGATCGCCGGGCGCTCAATCCTGACCCAGGGCCTGCGCGCCGCCCGGCACCGGGCCCCGGACATGAACACCCTGGTGGGCCTCGGCGCCCTGGTCGCCTGGGGCTCGGCCCTCGGAGCCATCCTGGCCCCGGAGGTCTTCGGCTCCTCCGGCGGCCACGCCCGGGCCGCCACCATGATCCTCTCCTTCGTGCTGCTCGGCCGCCTGCTCGAAGGCCGTGCCCGCAGCCGGGCCGGGGACGCCGTGCGAGCCCTGCTCGACCTGGCCCCGCCCTTGGCCCGTATCCTGCGTCTGGGCGAAGAGGTCGAAGTCCCCCTGCACGAGGTCAAGCCCGGCAACCTGGTCCTGGTCCGGCCCGGAGAACGCATCCCCGTGGATGGCACCGTCTTCCAGGGCAGCAGCTCCGTGGATGAGTCCATGCTGACCGGCGAGAGCTTCCCGGTGACCAAGGACCCCGGCGAGCGCCTGTGGGCCGGCACCCTGAACGGCACCGGCGCGCTCTCCATGAAGGCCACCGGGATCGGTGCCGCCACCGCCCTCGGCCGCATCGCAGAGGCCGTCCACCACGCCCAGGGCACGCGCCCACCCATCCAACGCCTCGCCGACCGGGTCAGCGCCGTCTTCGTCCCAGCCGTCCTGGCCTGCGCCGCCGCCACCCTCGGCGCCTGGCTCCTGGCCGGTGCCGCAGCGGCCGACGCCCTGGGCTACGCCGTGTCCGTCCTCGTCATCGCCTGCCCCTGCGCCCTGGGCCTGGCAACGCCCACGGCAGTCATGGTGGCCGCCGGTCGCGGCGCCCGCGAGGGCCTGCTCACCCGCGATGCCGCCGCCCTCGAACGCCTGGCCCAGATCGATACGGTCGCCTTCGACAAGACCGGCACCCTCACCGCTGGCGCACCGGAGTTGCGCTCCGTGGAACAGCCCGCGGGCGCGCCTCCGGAAGACGAGATCCTGGCCCTGGTAGCCGCCGTGGAGCGCCTCTCGGAACAGCCTCTGGCCCGGGGCCTGGTGAACGCGGCCCAGGCCCGGGGCCTCGCCATCCCCCCGGCCACGGAGTTCGAGGCCCAGCCCGGCCGCGGCGTGGGAGCCACCGTGGGCGGCAAGCGGGTCCAGATCGGCAGCCCGGCTGCGGCCCAGGCCTGGGGCGCCCCGCCCGCCCTGATCGAGGACCTGACCGACCCCATCATCGCCCGGGGCCAGAGCCCTGTCCTGGTCCTCTTGGGCGTCGAGCCCGTGGCGGCCCTGGGCCTCTTCGACGCCCCGCGCCCGGAGAGCGCCGCGGCCCTGGCCGGCCTCGCTGGCCTCGGGCTCCACGTCCTGCTGCTCTCCGGAGACCACGAGAGCCCCGTGCGAGCCCTGGCCGAGGAGCTTGGCCTCGAAGATGCCCGTGGCCGCCTATCACCAACGGACAAGGCCGACATTATTAGAGGTATGCGCGCCGCCGGCCGACGCGTGGCCATGGTGGGTGACGGCATCAACGATGCCCCGGCCCTGGCCACGGCGGATGTGGGCATCGCCATGGGCGGCGGCGCAGATGTGGCCCTGGAGGCCGCCGACTGCGCCCTGCTCGTGGACGACCCGAGCCGCGTGGCAACCTTGATCCGGCTCGCCCGCCGGACGCGTTCAGTAATCCGCGCCAACCTGTTTTGGGCATTCCTCTACAACACCATGGGCATCCCCTTGGCCGCCGGCCTCCTGGTTCCGGTTTGGGGTTGGTCGATTCCCTCTTCCTGGGCCGCCGCCGCCATGGCCGCCTCCAGCATCTCCGTGGTGGCCAGCAGCCTGCGCCTGCGTCGCACGAGCCTGGCCTGACTGCCCAGGTCAAACATGGGCCTCTCCAGCCCCCTCCCCGAGCCAGCCGGCCGGTCGAGGCCTACTGCTCGGGATCTCCCGGCAGCTCCCCCTCGCCCCGGCGCTTGACCTTGTCCTTGGCCTTCTCAAACAGGTCATCGAGGGAGCTCTCCCGGTTGGCCTCCTCCCTGAGCCCGGCCTCCAGCTTGTCCTCGGCACTGGCGGGCCGCTCGGCCACTCGCTCCGAGACCTGATCCCAGCGCCCTTCGTCGAGAAGCGCCTGGCCCGTTTCATCCCGCTGCCCGGGCTCCACGGTCCGCAGGATGCGCCCGGTCAGGGCCTCGATGGTGATCGTTGTGTCGCAGCAGGGACAGCGTACATCCAGGTCTTTGGCGGTCATTGGGCCCCCCCTGGGGTCGTTTTCCTGGCACTGGGGCCCGTCACGGGCATCCAATAGGTGTATATAAAAATATATAGCAAACCAATGTCCAAAATGTGTGCTACCTTGCGCTTGTAAGAGGGGTCATTACCCCTGGCCAAAGATACCCGACGATCCGTCTATGTGAATAGGCCCAACGCCGGGCACGGCTCCCCCCATCACCATGACACCCAGCAGCATCACCAACGCGCGCCTAGGCCCCTCCGGCGCCAGTAGCCCAGAGACCCCAGGTGACCTCCAGCGGGCCAAGCAGCCCGGGCGTGATCTCCAACTGGCCCTGGGGGCCGTGCTCTGGCTAGCTTTCCTGGCCTCCCTGCTGGCCTGATGCGGTAGCTCTGGAGGTTGCGAGAATCAACGTGGGACCCGCCGATCGCCACGCCCGCATCACGATCGGCTTGGTGATTCTGGCCCTCGGCTGGTTTGCCGGCAGCGCCTGGGCCTGGATCGGCCTCTTTCCGATTGTCACCGGCCCAACCCGCCGCTGCCCGGGCTACCGCCCCTTCGGCATTGATACCACGCGCCCGCTGGCCAGGTCGAAGCTGACCGGCTGAAGCGCGGAGCCTGCAGCTTCCCGGGGAGCTCCCACAAGTTCAGAGAGTATGGCCCAGTCTCCGGATTTGAGCGGGAAGAGGCGCCCTTCCAGGACTACGCTTCCCTGACCGCCTCGCCGTCATGCGTATTCTCCTCGCCACCGCCGTGCCCCCTACTCCCGAATGTGGAGGCGGTCGGCGCACGGAGATGCTGCTGAAGTGCCTGGCCCAACACGCCACGGTGGATGTGGCCGCCCTCGGCCCGGTCTGGCCCACCGCCGCCTGCCAGCGCGCCGGCGCATGCGGTGGCCGCCTCATCGACCTGACGACCACCGGGGTCCCGCGCAAGGACCTGCGGAAGCGCCTGGGGCCCGTGGACTTCCGCCTGGCGGGCTGGCGGAGTTCACGGAACTCGCTCCTCGCCCACCACGCCCGCCGACCCTGGGACCTCATCGTCCATCGCTACATCCACGCCTTCGCCACCCTGGGCCCCCTGCCCCGGGCCGCCGCCCTGGTGGATGTGGACGACTTGCCCAGCGAGGTCTGCTCCTCGGCGGCTCCGGACTGGACCGCCGGCCCCCTTGAGCGCCCCCGGGCCCTGATCGTCGCCCGCCGCCTGGCGGCCGCGGAGCGCGGACTGCTGGCGCTGGCCGACGGCCTCTGGGTCAGCACCCCCACGCACGCCGGACACCTCGGCAGAGGCGACTCGGTACTGCTGCGCAATGCCCTCGCCTGGCCACCTGCTGATCCGCAGCCCCCGACAACTGACAGACCCCCCACGGCTCTCTTCATTGGCCCCCTCTGGCACCCACCGAACCGGCGGGGCCTCGCCTGGCTGAAGCGCGAAGTGTGGCCCCGCGTGCGCCAGCGCCTGCCCCATGCTCGCCTGCTCATAGCCGGAACAAGCGGCGACCCCCCGAGAACTTCGGAAGCGGGCATCGAGCACCTCGGCTTCGTGCCGGACTCCCCCGGCCCAGGTGGGTTGGACTGGCTCTACCAGAGCTGCGACGTGGCCTGCGCCCCCCTCTTCTCCGGGTCCGGCACAAGTATCAAGGTCCTGGAAGCCCTGGGCCGCGGCCTCCCCTGCCTGGCCACGCCCTGGGCGGCCAGGCACCTTGAGCAGAGCTCCCCCGCATTGGGCGTGAAGGAGCCAGGGGCCTGGAGCCATGAGCTGGTCGAGATGCTCGTCCGGCGCCAACAGTTGGGAGCAATGGCGCGGCGTGCCTCAAAGGCCGTGCGCACCGGGCATGGCGAGCGGGTTTTTCAGAAGTCCGTGGATCGCCTGCTGGATCAGGTCAGCGCTGCGGCAGTCAGCTGAGCCCGCATTCCGAGAATGCGCAGCTCCGTTTGGTTGCCACCAGAGCAGCAGAGCCCGGGCGGATGCAATCTCAGTCACAGAAGGTAGCCGAGAGGCCGTCGGACAGGTTGTGTCCGCTGCCACCCGGTCCCCCGGGATCTCGGTACCAGGCCTGGAAGTACCAGGTGGAGCCGACCCCTATCTGGCCCGCGGCGGAGGGTGGGTTCGCCAGGTCCACTGGCCAGCTCAAGATACCGGCTCCGCTGGCAAGGGAAGGCGGAAAGCGAAAGAGCGCTCCCCCGGCGCAGACGCGTCCATCTCCCAGGGGATAGTCCCCCTGCGTAGAACCGTAGAAGAAGATGCCCGGGGTGCCCGCGGGAACGCCCGCGGCCAGGAGCGTGAAATCGTTGGCGCTCAGGCTGACCGTGCCCGTATGGCTGATCTGCGCGCCAGCACCGATGGAGTTGGGCGAGGACGTGCAGTAGATGAATGGATAGAGACAGCCCAGGCCGCGCCCATAGGATCCCGTGCCCGTGGCGAGCAGGAGCGCGTGCGGATAGGCGGCTTCGGACCAGGCCAGGTCGCGTACGAAGCCGGCGCCCACCAGGCCATCCCCAAAGGGAACAAACGAGGCGCCGCCATCCGTGGATGCGAGCACGCGCTCAGCCGACGAATCGCCCAGATAGACCAAGCTGGGATCGAATGGGTCGGTGACAACCCGAGAGCAGCGCCCCGTGTGGCCGGTGCTCAGCCAGGACAGGCCCGCGTCCAGCGTGCGATAGAGTCCACCGCCGGAGTAGTAGTCATCCACCAGCAGGAACTCCTGGGCATTGCCCGCCACGCCCGCCAGATCGGTGGCGCGGATTGTCGTGGGCAGGCCAGCCGAGGCAGTGCCCCAAGTCTGTCCCCCGTCCGTGGAGCGCAGGGCTCCGCCGCTAGATGCCGAAGAGGTGTCGGTGAAGCTCGCCAGCAGGGTCGCTTCACTGCCGTCCGCCACGAATTCGATGGCCGTCACATCCTCGTAGTCATCCGTACCTTCGAAGGTCTTGGTCCAGCTGGCTCCAGCATCCGTCGTGCGCCAAGCAGTGGCCTCGTGCCCCGCCACACCGAAATCGCTGCCGCCGAGCAGGATCACCTGGTCGTCGAGGTGGCTGAAGAGCAAGGCAAACAGCTCCGACTCGAAGTAGGACCCCTGATCCGGGCCCAGGGCAATCCAGACCGCCGCGGCGCGACGATAGAGCCCTTCGGCGGCAACGCTCGAAGGCCCATCGGAGAGGGCGTAGAGCGTCCCATCCGGGGCATAACCCACGGTGTTCCAGCGCGTCGACGGGGCGGGCTCCAAGGTCCAGGTGACGCCCGCGTCCTGACTGGTGTAGATCCCGCCGTCGTTCAGGCCCTGGAAGGCCAGGGCCAGTTGGCCGCCATCGAGGGGGTTGCCGGCAATGGAGTGGACATTCAGGGCGCCGATGCCCGCGGAGGACGGGGTGAAGCTCGCCCCCCCATCTTCACTCCTCCAGACTGCCAGGGAGCTGGCCCCCACCAGCACTTCGTCGGCCTCCGTTGGATGCCAGGAAACCGAGTTGGCCGCCAGCATACTCGTGCCGCCGACACCAAATGCCCAGCTCGCGCCGGAGTCATCTGAACGGAAGACACCACCGGTTTCAGCGGCCAACAACAATGTTGTGCCCAGGCCAGGGCGCAACTCGATGTCGCGAATGGAGAGGCTCGGCCAGGAACCGTCATGGAGGGCAGTCCAGCTCGCTCCCAGATCATTGCTGGAGTACAGGCCCACATACTGGCTGCCGAAGTTCTGTCCACCGCAGACGAGCACGCGTGCTCCATCGTAGACAGCGTCTTTCAACGGGTTGGCGGGCAGACCGGCGGAGCGATTCGCCCAGCTCGCGCCGCCATCGGTCGAAACCCAGACGCCCCCGCCTCCAAAGGAGCCGGCAAAGGTGGCCACAACCACTCCGGAACCGCTCGCGTCCAGGGCGATGCCGGTACAGGAAAGGGGTGTCGGCATGGTCGGCGTGACATCACTCCACAGGATGCCCCCGTTCGTCGAGCGCATGACATTTTTCGGCTGCCCCCCCATGGCACTGGCCACACCCGCCCAGATGGTCAAGGGCGCAGTGGGATCCACGACCACCTCGTAGACCTGGTCGTTGGCCCCGATGCCCAAGGCCAGCGTCGACCAGCTCGCGCCGTCGTCAGCGCTCATCCAGACACCGTCCATGGTGCCGAGATAGCAGGTGCCATCGCCGGCAAACTCCACATCGTGCACACTGGTTCCGGAGAGGGAGCTCACCTCACCCCAGGTGGCTCCCCCGTTCGTCGAACGGAAGAGCGTCCCGCCATACCCCCCGTTGGGTGCAATACCGGCCAGGGCAACCTGGGGGGCAGTTGGCGAGGCCTTGACGCAACTCACATCTCCGCCATATGGGCCGAGCGCTGTCCATGAACCGGCGCTGCGTTGCTGCGAAGCACCGAGTTCGCTGGCTTGCCCTCCCAAACAGGCCAACGCCGCATGCCCCATTTCATCGTAGCGCACTTCATTCCCCTGGACTTCTGAACCACCTGTGGCGGTGAGTGCGGGCAGGGCGAGACCGGCGGTTGCGCAGAGGCACCAGCCCAAGTGGGTTGCATTCATGGCGTTGGCTCCGTTGGGTGGTTTACGAGGGCATGGGGCATACCGCAACGGGAACCCGATTGTAGGGGATGCGGCCAGAATATGTGGTCGGCGGGCTACTTCCCAACCAGGGGCGCAAAGGCCAGGGCATCCACCGGACAGCTTTCGATGCAGCCGCCGCAACCAATACAGGGCGTGTCATCGAGCCCAAAGGCCTGCTCCAACGGCTGCTTGTCCCGGTGGGCATGGCTGGCCACATCAATCCCCATGGGACAGGCGGCGGTGCACAGGTTGAGGCCCCGGCACTTGTCATTTGGCTGGACGGCAAAGCGGCTGCGCGTCAGGGCTCCGACCAGCTTCATGCCCTGGGCCAAGGGACAGCCGTAGCGACACCAGATGCGCGTGCCCAGCAGCGGGTAGGCGCCCACGCCGATTACGGAACCGAAGGCGAAGTCGATGAACAGGTCCTGGACGGCCGCCACGCTTTGCAGCAGGCCTTCGGCGGTGGCGAGGGCGAGGCCGTCGAGCAGCAGCATGACGCCGAAGAACAGGGAGAAGAGGAGCACAATCACCTGCGTCACCTCCACCTTGCGCGCACCAGGCCCGCGTGGTGTGCGCTCGCGCACCCAACGCGCCCCCCAGGGCAGGACGCCCACTGCCTCGGCCAGGTTGCCACAGGAGCAAAACCAACTGCAGTAGCGCTTGCCGAAGAACCACACGGTCAATGGGATCACGAGGAAGATGTAGACCGCCCCCCCTACGCTGGTGAAGGCCGGCCAGACATAGACATGGGCTGCCTTCCCGCCGACCGCCACCGGGTCCTGGAAAAAACCCTCGGGCCGCGTCAATGCAGGCAACACATATGGCACGAGGTAGAAGGCGATCAGCTGCGCCAGGAGAATCGAGAGGAACTTGGACCGCTGATAGCGGGACAGGGGACCCTTCTTCTTCTTGGCTTGGTACTGATTGCGACCGCCCAGCAGGATCCACAGACAGGTGCCGCACACCAGCGCCGTGTAGACGCTCGCGTACCAGAAACCCGGCGCCTTGCCGGCCAGGTGGAAGACAGAGGTGCCGTCCCTGGAGCCAACCAGATCGAGGACCACCCGTGGGTACTTGTGGATCGCGTAGAAGGCCAGCACCCCCGGCAGGAACAACGCCAGAAACACACGCTCGGGCCAAGCTCGCCGCCTTGCCCTGGCGCCCATCCCTAGAGCCCTGCTCCCAACAGAGAGCCGCTGGCCGCAGCCAGTGCCGCCGCCACCGGCAGAGTGATAACCCAGGCGATCAGGAAACCGCCGAAGAGCGAGCGGTTCAGGCGGGCACCGGCGGTGCCCGCACCGGCCACCGCCCCCAGGGTGACGTGGGTGGTGGAGACCGGCAGGCCCAGGGGCGTGTGAGCGATGACCAGCGCCGCCGAGACCCAGTTGGCACCACAGCCCTGGGCTGGAGTGCAATCGCAGAGGTCCGTGCTGACGCGTCGTGCCAGCGCCTGTCCTGCGAACCACCCCCCGCCTGCCATGGCGGCGGCCACCGTAACCAGGGCGCCGAGGCCTGCCGCCAGGAGGAACTCCGGCGCCGCCGCCACTTCATCCGGGACGAGTCCCTTGCCGGAGAAGCGCATGAGAAGCGCATGCCCCCAGAGCAGGGCGCACAGGGCACCGGCGAAGGTAGCCAGCACACCGTAGCCCAGGGCGCGCCGGGGGGAGAGCTCGCCAGCGCAGGCCAAGGTGGCGACGCCCTTGCCCGCATCATTCGCTCCGTTGAACCAGGCCAGGAGCAGTAGCAACAGGATGGCGAGGATGGGGATCATGATCTGAAAGTCGACCGGCCGGACTCCCTGTGACCGGCCCCATGGAAAAAGGCGCTCAGGACAGCGCGCCCCCGCAGCTGGAGCCGGTGCCGGCGGCGCAGGCAAAGCAATGCTCGGCCACAGCGACGGCAGCCGCTCGCAGCAAGTCAGCGGGCTGCTTGGCTGCCAGGAGATCGCGCAGGGTGACCTCTACGCCTGCCGCAGCTTCCAGGGCCAGACCTTGAACCAGGTTGAAATCACAATCGAAGAGGCGCCCGTCCCAACGCAGGCTCAGAGCCCGGCGACACATCAAGCCGTCCAGGGTGCTCGCATTGAAGTTGGCGGCGAGCAGCTCCAGGTAGTCGTCCAGCTCGCCCCGCCGTTCGAGATCCCGCTCGAAACGATGGATCGGCATGTTGGTGATGGTCGCCAGGCTGGTGAAACTGATGCCGTGCTCATTCAGCAGTTGCTCTCGGTATTCCTGCTCCAGAATGTCCTGGGGGGGCGGCAGGTGCGGCCCGCCGGGGTTGAAGACGAGCACCAGGTCATGGGCATCGCCATAACCGGCTGCGTTCAGGTGTCGCAGACCCGCAATGCTGGCGGCGAAAACACCCTTGCCCCGCTGGCTGTCCACATTCTCCGGGGAGTAGCAAGGCAGGGAAGAGAAGACCGTCACCTGGTGCTCGGCGAAAAACTCAGGCAGGTCAGCCTGGCCCGCTTCCTGTTGAACGGTGAGGTTATGGCGCACATATACACGACGCCCGAGGCCGCGGGCCTTGGCCACCAAGCGCCTGAACGACGGGTTCAGCTCGGGGGCTCCCCCAGTGATGTCGAGCGTCCGAATCTCCGGCGCACGGGCCATGAGCTCCAGGGCCTCATCGACGAGGCTTGGCGAAGCGTTTTCTCCAGCACCACTCGCCGCGGGCGACGCATCCACATGGCAGTGGTGACAGGCCTGGTTGCACAGACGCCCGAGGTTG
>DASCNH010000174.1:0-8182 GCA_036011365.1 Planctomycetota bacterium
CTGGTGTCCGTGGGGTACAAGGAGAAGGAAGCCCGTCGCCAGGTCGAACACGCTGCTGATAGCGTCGGCACCGACGACCTGGAAGCCCTCGTGCGTCACGCCCTGAAAAAATGACTCCCGCGCCCTCCACCAGCACCACCCCCAACGCCCCGGACAGCAAGACCAGCTCCCCCTGGCGTGTCCTGATCTGCGACGAACTCTCCCCCGCCGCCCTGGCCGCTTTTTCCGAGGCCGGCATCGAGCCGGAGATCCAGACCGGCCTGGACGAGTCGCAGCTAGTCAGTGCCGTGCCCGGTGTTCACGCCCTGATCGTGCGCTCGGCTACCAAAATCACACGCAAGGTGATCGAGGCCGCCGACACCCTGCGCGTCGTCGGACGGGCCGGCACCGGCGTAGACAATGTGGACTGCGCGGCGGCCACGGAGCGGGGCGTGGTGGTCATGAACACGCCCACTGGCAACACCACCACCACCGCGGAGCTGGCCGTCTCCCTGCTCTGCGCCATCGCCCGCCACATCCCCCGGGCGGACCGCACCGTGCGCAGCGGCACCTGGAAGAAAAAGGGCCTGCTCGGCACCGAGCTGACCGGCAAGACCGTCGGCATCATCGGCATGGGCCGCATCGGCCGCACGGTGGCCAGCCGCGTCCAGGGCCTGCGCATGGAAGCCATCGGCCACGATCCCTACCTGCAGGGGACGAGCTGTCCGGTGGACGGCGACGCTGATGTGCCCCTCTTGCCCCTCGAAGAGCTCCTCTCCCGGTCGGACTTTGTCACGCTGCACATCCCGCGCACGGATTCCACGGCCAACCTGCTGAACGCCGAACGCATCGCCCTGATGAGACCGGGCGCCCGCCTGATAAACGCCGCCCGCGGCGGCCTGGTGGATGAGCAGGCCCTGGCGGAGGCCCTGGACAGCGGCCGCCTGGCCGGCGCCGCCCTGGATGTGCTGGCCGAGGAACCGCCCGGCGCTGACAATCCCCTGGTCGGCCGGGAAGATGTGATCCTGACCCCGCACCTGGGCGCCTCATCCCACGAGGCCCAGCACAAGGTGGCCGTGGGCATCGCCCGCCAGATCAGTCAGTTCCTGATCGAGGGCGTGGCCGACAATGCGGTCAACGCCCCGGCCCTGCCGGCGGAGACCCGGCGCCGCATCGCCCCCTATGTCATGCTGCTGGAGCGCATGGGCTCCTTCCTGGCCCAGCACCTGGGCGAACCGGCCCGCAAGCTCGAGCTGACCCTGGCCGGGGAAATCGCAGCTGAGGACACCGGCCCCCTGGAGTCCGCCCTGCTGACCGGCCTGCTGCGCGAATCCCTGGCCGGCCCGGTCAACTTCGTCAACGCCCCCCACATCGCCCGGGAACGGGGCCTGCGCGTGCTCCACGACTGCGCCGGGGAATGCCACGGCTACCAGTCCCTGGTCAAGGTGCGCGCCAGCGCCCGGGGCGGCGAGCCCAGCGTGCTGGTTACCGGCACTGTCTTCGGTACCAACCCCCGCTTTGTGCGCATCGACGACCTGCACCTGGACCTCAACCCCAGGGGACTCTTGCTGCTGACGCGCCACTCCGACAGCCCCGGCGTACTGGGGACCATCGGCACGCTGCTGGGAGAAGGTGGCGTCAACATTCGCCGCGTGGAGCTCGGCACTCCCGCCCAGGACACCATCCAGGCCGCGGCCACCCACGCCGCCGGCTTCTTTTCCCTGGATAACGAGCCCGCGCCGGAAACCCTGGCCGCCATCGCCGCCCTGGCCCCCATCGAGTCAGTCCGACTGGTTCGCCTGTAGTGCGCGTCAGGCGTTTTTCGATCAACCTGGCGCCATGACATCGGTCACCGACGCGCCGCCGCCCTACGCCACGGTCGTCTTCGACTGTGACTCGACGCTCTCCGCCGTGGAGGGCATCGAGTTCCTGGTGGAGACAGCCGCTGATGAGTTGGCCGAACGCGTGGGCACCATGACCGCCGCCGCCATGGACGGCACACTGCCCCTGGAGGAGGTCTACGGCGCGCGCCTGGAACTGGTGCGCCCGAGCCGCGCAGACCTCACCGCGGTGGGCGCGGCCTACATCGAACGCGCCCTGCCGGGGGGCAGGGAACTGGTCGCAGCCCTCCTGCGACTCGGCAAGACCGTGGCCATCGTCTCCGGCGGCCTGCGACTTCCCGTGGTCATTCTCGCCGAGCATCTGGGCATGGAACTCAATGAAATCCACGCCGTTGACACGCTGCACGCTTCGGACGGCGGCTACCTGGGCTTTGACCAGGCGAGCCCCCTGGCCCGTTCCGGCGGCAAGCCCGAGATCCTGCGCGGGTTGCGCTCGCGCCACCCGGGCCCCCTGGTATTGATCGGTGACGGTGCCACGGACCTGGAGGCCGCCACGGTCAGCGAATCGCCCGTCTCTCGCTTCATCGCCTTCGGCGGCGTGGACCGCCGCGAGGGAGTCTTCGCCGCCGCCGAAGTCACTTCAGAGGCCACCGATCTGATCCAACTCCTGCCCCTGTTGTGTACGCGGCAGGAGTTGGGAATACTCGGGTCAGGCTAGAACCTCTCCCAGCCAGCCGGCTCCGCTGCTCACCGCTTCCAGCACCATAGACAAGCACCCAGACCATGCCCGAACTCTGGATCCCCGGCCCCACGGAAGTCCGAGCCGCAATCCTGGAAGAGTGTCAGCGCCCCATGGTCGGTCACCGCAGCAGCGCCATGATGGAGTTGATCGCGGACCTGGATCCGGGTCTGCGCCTGGCCTTCGGCCTGGCCGCAGGCAGTCCCTCAAGCGTGGCCGTCCACGCCTGTTCGGCCAGCGGCATGCTGGAGGGCAGCCTCACCGCCGTCGGCCCGCGCGTGCTCTCCATCGTCGGCGGCGCCTTCGGCAAGCGCTGGCTGACCATCGCCCGCTCCCTCGACAAGGATGTGCGCGAAATGCCCGTCGAGTGGGGACGCGCCCCCCAGCCCGAGGAACTCGACGCCATCCTGACAGAGGAAGGCCCCTTCGACGCGGTGACACTGGTCTCCAATGAAACCAGCACCGGCGTGCGCACGCCCCTCGGCCCCATCGGCGAGGTCATCAAACGCCACGGCGACACGCTGCTGCTCGTTGACCTGGTCTCCTACATCGCTGGCGCACCGGTTGATTTCGATGTCAACCACATCGACTTCGGTCTGGCCGGAGTCCAGAAGGCCTTCGCCCTGCCGCCGGGTATCTGCGTCATGGCCGCCTCGGAACGCTATCTGTCCCGGGCCCGCGAACAAGAACGCCACACTTTCTATCTGGACCCGGTGCGCATCTTCGACGGCCACGCCACGCGCAAGCCGCCGATCACCCCGGTCATCGGCTTGCACTACGCACTCAAGCGTCAACTGGAGGACATTACGAGCGGGGCGACCTTGCCCGAGACCGCCTGCGCCGCCGAGCGGACGGGCCCCGACTGGGCCTGGCGCGCGCGCTTTGCCAAGCATGAGCGCATGCAGGCGCGCACGGTGTCCTGGGCCGCGAACCACGGCCTCGAACTCCTGCCACCCGCCGCGGAAGCCTCCCCCACAGTCTCCTGCTTGCGCTCCGCCGGGCTCGATGTCACCGCCTTCACCGCCGCCCTGGAAGAAAAGGGTTACACCATCAGCAACGGTTACGGCGACCTGAAAGGCAAAACCTTCCGCATCGGCCACATGGGTGACCACACCGAAGACGGCCTGGAGCGCCTGCTGGCGGCCGCGGACAGCTGCCTGAGCTCTTGATCAGCACCACGCTTCTCTCCCCCTCACGCTCGAGTTATTGACCCGGTCTGGGGGTCGCCCATAACCTCTTGCTACGCCTTGCACAATGACACACCCCAGCGGGGAGTCATCCCAAGCCTCCCCTTGCCCGACGAACATGCCCCCAACCACCATGAAGACCCTCCTATACCTCCTTGTGCTCGCTCCCCTAGTATCCGGCTGCGCCAGTTCTCCGGCCACTGATGACAAGCCGAAAACCGATGTCGAGAAGGTAGCCGATAGGCTTGATGAGGCTCGCATGAAGAGGATCAAGCACGCCGAAGAGCAACTTTCAATCGCCAAGCAAGACCTCGACGAGGCCGAGAAGGAAGAACAGGAACTGAAGGCCATCTACGAGAACCAGATGAGCCAGGCCGCCTACCTGAGGCAAGAGGTAGCTGACCGCGAGAGGAACCTCGAAAGCCTGCGGCCAGGGGCGGCCCCCGCCGACAGCGACACTTCCGAGTAACCGCCCGCGGCCACCTGGCGACGGCGGATAGCCGCCGCGTCCCTCTGATCTCCTGAACTCCCGTTCAACGCCGGCGCGGCCACTTACCCTTGGCCAATGCGGCGCCCATCTCCTCGGCGAACTCCTCACCGAGATGCCCCTCCAGCAACTCCTTCTGATCAGCACTTGAGACCGTGTAGTCGGTCAGTATGCGCCATCTGCCGTCGGCTCCCCGGTCGATCCCATGGATGTTCCTGAGTGCGCGGAAGTCCTCCAGGATCATGGGCAGAGCCTGGGCCTCATCCATCGACAGGTACTTGGTGACGCCCCAGGCCAGGGTCGCGTCACCGTCATTCCAGGTCCAGCGTTGCCAATCGGCCAGGCGTTGCCAGCTGATGCCGGAGTCCTTCTTGCGCACCAGGTTGCGCAGGTTGTTGGGCCAGGCCCCGTGGCTGCCGCGCGAGACAAAGCCGTCCTTTCCCGGGAAGCAGTAGACCGTCCCGCGCAGTTCAAGCTCCATCGTCCAGGCCAGGCCCACGGTCAGCCACCAGGGCTGGCGTCCGAAGCGGCGTGTGACCAGGAGGCGCGTCAGGCGATGGACCAGCTCGTTCCTGAAGTCGTATTCCTCCGGTTCCAGCTTGCCGATGGGCAAGCTGCCACAAAGGGGCTGATCCAGGACGAAACCCAACTGACGCTTACCGGACGCGGCCCAGGACTTCAGGTATTGGTTCGTGCCCACCATGAGGTCAATGGCCGCCTCGTAGTCCGCCTGCTCGTCCACGGCCAAGAGGACAATCGTCTCCGTATCCGCCTCGGGGCCGTGTTGAATCCAAGGAGGAGCCACGGCACTGCCCAGGGCCGCCAGGGGCGCATCTTCCGCCAGGCGCGGCAGGGGTTCCCCATGCTCCCCCCGCTGCGGTGCCGGCAGGAGTTCGTCGAAGAGTTCCAGGGTTTCCTCTATCAGTTTGAGTTCCTTTCTGGGTGTGCGGCGTGACTTCATCAACAGGAGGACCCGACCGTCAGCGGTGAGCTCCAGGCGGTAGCCACTCTCCACTGCCCATTCCCCCCAACGCTCCACAGCCGCCAGCGGCGCCGCACCCAGGTCTGCGGGCAGCTTGTCCAGGTAATAGGATTTCCGGCCCTGGTAGACTCTGGCCCGATCCCGCCCCGTGCCCAGTGGGCTGGAGCTGGCGCCTGCCTGGGCACTCGGAGCGGCGTGCGCCCAGGCCACAAGGCCCAGGGCGATAGCCCCGAGAGCACGTCCCAGATGCCCTCTCGGCTCTCTCGGTAACGCACAGCAATGTGTCACACTGTGTAGTTTTCTCTTCATTCTTGATGGATCCCAGTTATGCCCTGTAGCCCTGCTCATGCGTGGTCCGCAACGGCGGTATGCCCTGAAGGCGGAAAACCGCATCAAACAAACGCTCATTCCCGGTCTTTATTCGCACGAAAGCAGAACACACGTCGTTCATGCACCTGGAACGGTGCCTGTGAACTCGGCCTTTGAGTTTCTCCGGCATGTACGTCCGCCCCGCCGGAATTGACCACTTACCCCTTGCATGACCACCGCCCCCCACGCGGGGGCCCTCCCAATCCCGCAAGACCTGATCACTAGCATGAAGACCCTCTCCTACCTCCTGCTCATCGCCCCCCTGCTCTCCGGTTGTTCCATGCTGTCCAATGACAAGGCCACTGAGAAAAGCGACATCGATGTCGTGGCTGAGAACATCGCCCGGGCCACAGAGAAACGGATCAAAGAATCCCAAGCGCGCCTGGAGGCGGCCAAGGCCGACCACACGCAAATCGAAAAGCGCCGCCAGGAGTTGGAAAAACTGCTGGCAGCCCAGACCATCCAGGCCAACGCCATCGGCGGCGAGGTCGAGGCCCTGGAAGCCACCCTGCGCTCCCTGAGCAGCAAGCCTCAGTAGATATGCGACAGCTCCGCGCCTGCGGTGCGGAGCTGTCCCCTTCCCTACAAGAGCCCCTCTTCCCTGGCCACGCGGCGGGCCAGGGTGCGCACCTGCTCGGGAGCGAGGTGGTGCAGTTGGTGCGCGAGTGTACGCGTGGGGTGGATTTCCTCCCAGGCACCCGGCTCGGCATCCAGGGCCTGGTCCAGGGCGTCAAGGACATCAGCCAGCAACTCCTTGTAGGCCTCCCCATGGGGCAGGATTGACCCGGCGGCGCTGGGGCGGTCGGCGGCCAAGAGCACCTGGGCCAGGGCCAGGCGCGGATCCGCGTCCACACACATGGCCGTCAACTGGGCACGGTACTCCAACCGTCGCATGACCTTGTCCGGTGAGAAGCCGCAGCGCATGAAGAAGCCCAGGGCCTTGCCCTTGTTCTCCGACAGGGGCAGGAAGCGGCTGCGGTCACACAGGTGCCCCTCCTCGTGGCGCGCGGTGGTGGCCACCAATTCGCTGAGAGTGGGTGGCGCTCCCCCGCGCTCGGCGAGCACGGCCAGGCGCACCAGGTTTCCGGCGCCGAGCAGGGGCGCCGCGAGCACGCGGCCCCGGCGAATCTGATCCGGGGAACGGCGGGCGAGATCGAGGCCGCGACTCTCCAAAGCGGTGCTGCGGCGCACTTCCCGCAGCGCATCCGGCGCAGCTCCGAAAAAGCGCCGGGCCAGGCTGCTCCAGGCATCCTGTTCTCCGCGCACGGCCTCGATATCCACCCAGTAGCCTTCGTGCAGGGCGGAGCCCGTGATGCGCGCCCCGGAGCGCGCCGCCCGCGGCGCCAGGTCCGCACCCTCGCACCAGACCACCGTGCCGGACCAGGGCACGCCCAGGTGTTCTCCGCGGCGAAACTCCGCCAGCACCATGGGCAACACCACGCCGTCCGGTACCGGATCCAGGGTGTGCGTGCCGAAGAGCCCAAAGCGCCCCATGGCGCTGAAGTAGGCGGCCAGGCCCGGCACCGGCGTACCGTCCTCTCCGCGCCCGGCGGCCGCGTCCCGTTCCGAGAAGAGCGGCCCGCAGTGCACCATCTCACCGATGCCTGAGAAGGAGACGCGCGGGGAGCCGCGCAACTCTGCCAGGACATCCTCGACGGTGACGGGCACACAATCCGCCGGGGCCGCTGCAACAGGGCTCGGAGAAACCGTGCGCAGGGTCTCCCAAACGGTCAGGGCTGGGGCCAGGCGCAGGAGCAGCTCGCCGAGGCCGCCCCCATCCTGCCCGCCCGCTTCGGCGCGGGCCTCGGCCAGCACCTCGTCCAGGTCAAAGGCCGCGGCCTGACCGCCCGCGTCCCGGGAGTCGCCGCCGGCCCCAGCGGTGCCGACCGCCGCCCCCTCCCGATCCATTCCGGCGTCCATGCGTTCGAGCGTGTGCGCCAGCTCATCCAGGGCGAACTGCCCCGCTTCGGCGGCGGCGTACAGTTGCCGCGCCCGGGCCAGTTCATCCCCCGCCCCGGACTCCGCTGCTGGATTCCCGCCGCTGATCTTCCCAGATGCTCCGTCGGCGCCTTGCAGGGCACCGGCCGCCAGCCCCGCACAGGCCCTGGCCTCCGCAAACCAGCCGCTGTCCAGACAACTTTCCCCCAGAGCCAGCCCCGGTGCATCCGCCGCCCGAGCCTCCCGCGCCAGCTCTGCCAGGCGCGCATCCAAGGGCGCTCCCGCACCGTCGAGCACCTGCTCTGGCAACTCCGCCAGCCAGCCCTCCAGCGCCTCCCGCGGACGACCGCCGGCGAAGCGCGCCGCCCGCAAGAGGGCCGCCGGTGTGCGCGCCCCGCTGCGCTCCAAGAGGTCCAAGGCCAGGGGCGTGGGTCCCGCGGCCAAGAGCAGCTCGGCGTAGAGCGCGTCCCAAGGTCCGTGGACATCACCCGCCCGGGAGCGCCCCATTGCCAAGGCCGTGCGCAGGCGGCGCGCCGAGGCCTCGGACCCCTGGCGCAGCCCCACCACCGGCAGCAGGCGCGCGAGGGTGCGCGTCAGAGCAAACAACTCGCCGGGCACCAGCGAGCCCTCGGCCAGCAGCTCGCAGCCGCGCTCAAAAGC
>DASCNH010000175.1:0-3695 GCA_036011365.1 Planctomycetota bacterium
CGGAGTTGGTGGAGAGCCTCTTTGTGGAGGGGCAGTTCGAGGCCGTTGTTCACCTGGCCGCCATGGCCGGCGTGCGCCCATCCCTGGCCGATCCCCTGCTCTACCAGGACGTGAACGTGCGCGGAACCATGATCCTGATGGAGGCCATCCGGCGCCGTCCGGGTCTGCGCTTCGTCTTCGCTTCATCATCCAGCGTCTACGGCGGCAACAAGGATGTGCCCTTCCGGGAAGACGCTCACCTGAACCGGCCCGTCTCCCCCTACGCGGCCACCAAGCGCGCCGGAGAGCTTCTGGCCTACACCTGGCACCACCTCTACGGCGTACCCACCACCTGCCTGCGCTTCTTCACGGTCTACGGACCGCGCCAGCGCCCGGAGATGGCCATCCACAAGTTCGTGGCGCGCTGCCTGGCCGGGGAGCCCATCCCCTTCTTCGGCGACGGCGGCAGCCGCCGGGATTACACCTACATCGCCGACATCATCGACGGCGTGCTGCGCGCCCTCGATCGCTGCGCGGGCTACGAGATCTACAACCTGGGTGAATCCGAGACGACCACCCTCTCCTCCCTGGTGGAGCAGATTGGCGCGGCCTGCGGCCGCGAGCCCCGGCTGGAGCGCCTGCCGGATCAGCCCGGGGATGTGCCGATTACCTTTGCGGACATTGGCAAGGCCCGGGAGAAGCTCGATTACGCCCCCTCGACCTCGGTTTCCGAAGGCCTGGCCCACTTCCTGGAGTGGTACCGGGCGCGCAACGGTTGAAGCCGGAACCCCGCTCGGAGGCATCCCGGGCGGGGGCGGATGTGCTAGTCTCTGCGGCGTCTCTCCCACCACCATCCACCTCCTCAGACACCACCCACGCCATGAAGGGCATCATCCTGGCCGGCGGACTTGGCACGCGCCTCTTTCCGCTGACGAAGATCACCAACAAGCACCTCCTGCCGGTTTTTGACAAACCGATGATCTACTACCCGATCCAGACCCTGGTCAACGCCGGGATTCAGGAGATCATGATCGTCACCGGCGGGCGCAAGTCCGGGGATTTTCTGTCCCTCTTGGGCAACGGCAAGGACTTTGGCCTGGGGCATCTGAACTACGCCTATCAGGAGGGCGAGGGGGGCATCGCCGAAGCCCTTGGTCTGGCGCGCCATTGGGCCGCCGGCGACGAGATCTGCGTGATCCTCGGGGACAACCTGATCGAGAAGAACATCAAGTGCGCCGTGGACGATTTCCGCGGGCAGGGAGGGGGGGCCAAGATCATGCTCAAGGAGGTCCACGATCCCCAGCGCTTCGGCGTGGCCTCCCTGGAGGGGGAGCGCGTCACCGGCATTGTCGAGAAGCCCAGCGAGCCGGAATCCAATCTGGCCGTGATCGGGATCTACATGTACGACAGGCGTGTCTGGGATATCATCGACACGCTGGAGCCCAGCGAGCGCGGCGAGCTGGAGATCACAGACGTCAACAACTGGTACATCCGCGACGGCTCCATGACCTTCGAGGTGCTCGACGGCTGGTGGACCGATGCGGGGACCTTTGCCTCCCTGCGCGGTGCCAGCAATCTGGTGGCCGAAGGCGGCGCCAATCATCTGGATGCCCCGGCCGGGGAGACCGCGGCCCGGGCCCGCTGACGAGCGGTGGGATCCCAAGGGCAGCGACCGCACGTCCTGGTTACCGGTGCGGCGGGGATGCTCGGCAGCCAGGTGTTGCTGGCGGCGCCGGACAGCCTGCGGACCCTGGGCACGGACCTCAGCTGCGGGCCCGGCGTGGACTATCCCGGGGCTGACCTGACCGATGCAGGGGCCGTGGCAGCCCTGCTGGGGGAGGCCGGCCCCCTGGCCGGCATCATTCATTGCGCGGCCTATACGGCGGTGGACCGGGCCGAGGATGAAGAGGAGTTGGCCCTGGCCGTGAACGGCACGGCCTGCGGTGTGCTGGCCCGGGCCTGTGCCGCGGCCGAGCTGCCCCTGGTCCTGGTGGGCACGGACTTCGTCTTTGACGGCACGGCGGCGCAACCCTATCTGGAGGACGATCCCGTGGCGCCCCTCTCGGCCTACGGGCGCACCAAGCTGGTGGGGGAGCGCGAGGCCCTGGAGGCCTGGCCCGCAGGCGCCCGGGTGGTGCGCACCCAATGGCTCTATGGACCCCGCGGGGGACACTTCCCGGGGACCATGCTGTCCCTGGCACGGGATCGGGACGAGCTGCGTGTGGTGGCCGATCAGGTGGGTTCGCCCACCTCCACCCTGGAGCTGGCTCCGGCCCTCTGGGATGTCCTGCTGCACGGTGAGGCGGGCATCTACCACGCATCCTGCGAGGGAGCCTGCAGCTGGTATGACCTGGCCGTGGCCACCCTGGAAATCGCCGGGGTGCAGGGGGTCAAGGTCTCGCCTTGCAGCACCGATGAGTTTCCTCGTCCGGCTCCGCGCCCGGCCCGCAGCGTCCTCGATTGCAGCAAGCTGACGGCCCTGCGCGGCCGCCCCCTGGCACCCTGGCGCGAAGCCCTGAGTACATTTCTAGGTAGCGAACAACCATGAGCAAGACGATTCTGGTCACCGGCGGCGCCGGCTTCATCGGCAGCAACTTCATCCACACGCTGGTGGCCGAACGGCCCGACTGGTGCATCGTCAACATCGATGCCCTGACCTACGCGGGCAATCTGGAGAACCTGGCGGCGGTGGAGGAGCACCCCGGGTACACGTTTGTCCACGGTGACATTCGCCAGTCCGAGGATGTGGAGCGCGCCTTCGAGGCGGCCGGAGATGTGGACTACCTGGTGCATTTCGCCGCCGAGAGCCACGTGGATCGCTCCATCGAGTCCGGGCTGCCCTTCGTGACCAGCAATGTTGTCGGGACCCAGATCCTGCTCGACGTCTCCCGCGAGCGGGGTGTCGGCAAGTTCGTGCATGTCTCCACGGATGAGGTCTACGGCTCCCTGGGGGACACGGGGTACTTCACGGAGCAGACGCCCCTGGCGCCCAACTCACCCTACTCGGCCAGCAAGACCGCCAGTGATCTCCTGGTGCGCGCCGCCGTGCAGACCCACGGTTTCCCCGCCTGCATCACGCGCTGTTCGAACAACTACGGGCCCTGGCAGTTCCCGGAGAAGCTGATCCCGCTGATGATCGCCAACGCCCGGGTGGACAAGGCCCTGCCCATCTACGGCGACGGCATGTACGTGCGCGACTGGCTCTATGTGGTGGACCACTGCGAGGCCATCCTGCGCGTGGCGGAGGCGGGCGCCCCGGGCGAGGTCTACAACATCGGGGGCAACAACGAGTATCCGAACCTGGTTATCGTCAAGACGCTGCTGGAGGCCCTCGGGAAGCCCGAGTCCCTGATCACCTTCGTCAAGGACCGCCCGGGCCACGACCGGCGCTACGCCATCGATGCCGCGAAGATCCGGCGCGAGTTGTCCTGGGAACCGCGCTTCACCTTCGAGCAGGCGCTGCCCCTGACCATCCGCTGGTATGAGTCGCAAGTCGAGTGGACAAAACGGGTTATGTCTGGGGCCTACCGCGACTACTACGCTCGCCAATACGGTGGGAGCGCCTGAAGGGCAAGGGAGAGTCAACCCGGAGCCCAGGGAAGCCGATGAAGACCTCACTGACGGTCCTCCTAGTCCCAATCAGAGCCTGCCCCGGGCTCGCTCCCACCCCCCCCAGAGGGGGGCCGTCCCCCGAAGAACCCCATGACCCCCATTCG
>DASCNH010000176.1:0-5189 GCA_036011365.1 Planctomycetota bacterium
CGCCCCTGGTCCAGCTTGACGCGTACGGACCAATCTGACTTCGTGCTCTCCCTGGTCGAGGATCTGGTGCGCGGCGAACAACGGGCCCTGGTGGCGGAACGCAACCCATTTGACGGCTCGGTCATCGAGGAAGGTGACACGACCGCCATAGTACGCGTCCAGGCCGACCCCATTGATCTCAGTGCCGGCGCGGACGCCATCTGGATCCAATGGTTGCTGGCCCGCGATGGAAAACGCTGGAAGGCCTATTCCTGGGAGCGCTGGTATTCGCCGGATGAGCTGCGCGCCCAGCGCTCCCGCCGCGCCAAGCGCATCAAGAAACGCACGCTCAGCGACGGTTCCTTTGTCATTGAGAGTGATGTGCGCGCCCTGCCGCACCTGGACGACACTACTCCACAAGAGGCCGCGCGCATTGACAACCTGGTAACCCAGCGCATCGACCTTGAGGCCCGCCCCAAGGTTCGCACGCAGGCCGACCGCGAGCTGCAGGCCATCGGGAAGCCCGCCATCCCGGCGCTCCTGACCAAGCTCGCCACCATCCCCCTGGAAACGGACGAGCAGGCCATGCAGCTCAACCTGATCCACATGACGCTGACAGACATGACCGGCTACATCACCACCTTCAAGGTCCACGAGCTCCTGGGCGCCACACGCGAACGCCAGGAGAGTGGCCTGAAGCAGTGGTTCGGCTGGTATGACCGCAAGTTCAAGCGCTTCGAAGAGAAGCAGGTCACCGATCCATTTGAGGGCCTGATAGTCCCCACGGAGGCGGAGAAACGCCGCATGGAACGGGATGCTCGAAACGACAAACGCTGACCCCGCCAACCCAACCGCGCCTCGGCGCCCGAGATAACCCCGGGATAACCCCGAAACAACAATGGACCACCGCATCGGAACCTGCTCCTCATGTGGAGCGCGCTACAAGATCCCCGCATCCTTCCAGGCCAACCGCGCCAAGTGCAAGAAGTGCGGCAGTGTGGTGGAAATAGCCGCGCCGCAGCCGGCCAAGGGAAAAACACAGGCTCCCGCGGCCAAGACCGAAACTGCGTCCGGCAGGCAGGCCTCCGGCGGCCAGGCGGCCGACAGGGAACGCCCCAGGAAGGGTCCGTCCATGAAGGAGCAGCTCGTGGCACGCCGGGCAGAAGAGGCCCAGCCCAAGGGTGACAAGCCGGCGGCCCCCCGCGCCGCGGCCCCCAACCGCGGGCGCGCGGGCACCGAGCCCAGGGCAGCTAGAGGCGCAGCCTCCGGCGCCCCCGCCCGGGGGCAACCGGACGCCGCAAGCGCCAAGCGCAGTGGAAGCTCTACGCGCCGCAAGCCGGCCGGGGCCAGCCGCCGAGCCAGGAAAACGGACGAGGATGACGGCGCCGCCCAGGGCCGCCGAAGAGGTAGTTCCTCCGCGCAGAAGGGCAACCCCGTGCCGATGTTCATCGGCTCTGCGGTTGTACTCCTGCTTGTGGGCTACGGCATTTGGGAGATGTTCCTGAAGGCCCCGGAGCAGAGTGCCCCGCAGCCTGGCACTGCGGCGGAACAAGGCGCGCAGCCTGAGAACCCCGACGCTGCCCTGGCAGCGGCGGACACCTCCTCCGACGCGGCAAAAGCCCCTTCCTCGGCAGTTGCGGAGGCCTCAACGACGGTGGCCGAGCCTGCCCCCGAGAAGCCCAAGCCCAAGCAGCTCCACGACCCCTCTTCCGTCGATCTGACGGCCATTGCCGACTACACTCCCTTCGCTGGCACCGCAGACGGCACCTGGAATGAGCTGCGCCGGGCCATGGCTGAGTTTGTTGATCCGGACGCCGGCGCCGCCGGAAGCCGCGCCCGCAAACGCCTGGAAGCCAAACCGCGCCAGGCCTTCCCGGTCATCCTCAACTTCTTCAAGCGCATGGACTTCGCCACTGACGAGGGCCACCGCAACGGCGACCTGTGCCAACGACTCCTCCAGGACATCTGCGGCGGGCGCAACTTCGGCTGGAAGTACGGAGACGTGGAGGAAAACGAGCGGGTGACGTTCAACAAGAAGGTGGTGCGCTCCTGGTGCCGCTCCTGGGATCAAGCCAACGAGAACACCCTCGAGGGCAATCAGGCCTGGGCCAAGCTCACCAAGCAGGGTGAGAAGCCCGGCGCCGCGCAGCCGTCGGCCGAAGAGTCAGGCCCCGACCTGGGCACCGGCGACCTGGACGACCTGGACGACTTCTAGCCGCCAACCCCAGCCCACCGGCTACTCGGCCGGTGGGCGAGGCTGTTCAACCGCAGGCAAGCCGGTTGCACCGTGGGTCCCGCCCCGGCGCGGATCACTGACGCCCCGGGGTTCGCCCCCGGGCTCTACCACAATGGCCTGCACGCTGCCAAAGGAGCTCGTCACCCCGCGCACCGCGTGCAGCCGCCGGTTGGCCAAAGCCTCCAGCAGCTGCCCGTCCCAGCCCGCCTCGAAGAGCGTCTCCCGCGGCCGCCACTGCTGGTGGATACGGGGGGCGGCCTGGGCCGCGGCCAGATCCTGGCCGTAGACCAGGGTGCGCAGGATGACCTGGGCCACGGCGCTGATGATGCGCGGGCCGCCGGGGCTGCCGAGGACCTGGGTAACCGTGTGGCCACCCCGGCGCAGGACAGTCGGTGTCATCGAAGAGAGCGGGCGCTTGCCGGGGGCCAGGGCGTTGGCGCGGCTGCCGAGTAGACCGAACTGATTGGGGTGATCCGGGGCCACGGCGAAGTCGTCCAGCTCGTTGTTGAGCAGGATGCCGGCCTGCGCCGCGTAGATGCCGCTGCCGAAGGTGGAGTTCAGCGTGGTGGTCAGCGAGACCGCGTTGCCCTGCTCATCCAAAACGGACAGGTGCGTGGTCTGCGTACCCTCCCGGGGAGCCTCCAAGTTCAGGGGCCCCACTTGCGGATTGGCCACCTCGCCGATGGCGATGCGCCGCCGGGCGGTGGTGTGCGGGGAGAGCAGCTCAGCCACGGGCACCTGCCAGAAATCAGGATCGCCCAGGTGCTCGGCGCGGTCGGCGAAGGCCACGCGCATGGCTTCGATCCACCAGTGCAGGGTGCGTTCGCTGACCGGCCCTTCGCCATTGGCCAGGGCCTTGTCCCGTTCCGCGTCCAGGGGAAAACCCTCCAGAATGGAGAGGATCTGCAGCAGCACAATGCCGCCGGAGCTCGGCGGCGGCATGGAGATGACCTCCGTGCCGCGGAACCAGCCGCGCAGGGGAGTGCGCCAACGCACGCGGTAGGCGGCCAGATCCGCGGCGCTGATTGTGCCCAGCCCGGGTACACGACCGGCAGCCTCGTCCAGGCCTTCGAGGGTGGCCACGATGGAGGCGCCGGCCTGGCCCTCGTAGAAGGCCTCAGGCCCGCCCCGGGCCAACTCCTCCAGGGTGCGCGCCAGGGCCGGTTGAACCAGCAGTTGTCCCTCTCTCAGGGCCTGGCCAGCGGGATAGAAGAGCTCCTGCCCCTGCGCCGTAGCAGCCAGACGCTCAGCCATGGACTCCCTTGTCAGGGAGCGCGCCAGCCAGGCATCCACGAGGAATCCCCTGCGCGCCAGGCCAATGGCCGGAGCCGCCAGTTGCGAGAAGCTGAACTGACCGGAGCCGTGGGCCCGGTGCAGCTCCCAGAGACCCCGGGGAGAGCCGGGCACGCCCACGGCCAGTGGCGTCCACAGGGAGCGCGCCGGATCCACCTGGCCAGAAGCCCCCTGGTAGAGCTCCGGACGACAACCGGCGGGTGCACACTCGCGAAAATCCAGGGCCGTGGCATCTCCCGTGTGGGGCACCCAGAGCGCGAAGCCCCCGCCCCCCAGGTTGCCGGCACCCGGGTAGACAACAGCTAGGGTGAGGGCCGTGGCCACCGCCGCATCGGCGGCGTTCCCGCCTCCCTCCAACACGGCGACCCCGGCCCGCGTGGCCAAGGGATGCTCGCTGACCACCATGCCGCGCACCGGCGTCGGCCAGCGCGGATCCTCATCCAGCGGTGAGACCGTTGCGCAGGCGATGCAGGAGGCCCACAGGCCAACCTGCAACAGCCGACTCACGCCGCCGCCAAGGCCAGCGCACCACGCAGGTGTTTTCCCGTCACGCCCGTCGCCGTCGCGCAACTCAGAAACTCGTCGGCCCGCCGCCCTCGGTGATCTCCTCCACCTTCACGCCGCGTTCCACGAGATAATCCACCGCCTCCTGCACATCAGCATCCTCTCCCTCGATCTCCACGGCCACCAGGGCCACCGCATCCGTGATGCTCGCCGCCCGAATGTTCGGGATGACCGGGAACTTCTCCCCCAGCGTGTGGCTGATGATGGGCTCCGAGATCAAGGCCTGGGGAAAGGTGCAGAAGTACTTGCGCGTGGGCATGGTTGCTTTAGTCCGCGGGAGAATCGGCTTGAGAGGCTGGGGCCGGGCGATGAACTGTGGAGGGTTTCTTTTCAGGCACCCGGGGTCGGCGCTTGGAACGCCCGCTGAGCCCCAGGGCCAAGCATCCAAACAAAAACACACCCGGCCCCGCAAGGGAGCCCTGCCAGGCCGTGCGCAGTTCCGGTCCCATGTGTGCCGTACCCCCGTTCTGGTAGACCGCCGGGTGGCGCATCCAATCGAGCCCCGCGCACTCAGTCACCAAGGCCACCGGCGAGATGTCCAGCAAGGAGGCTCCGATCTGCGCCGGCCAGACGCCGGCGGAATGGCCAGCGCCCCACCCCCAGAGGGTCAGGAGGCCGCTCGCCAAGGCGCAGCTGGCCAGGCTGCAGGCCGCCCGGGTCCAAACGGCCTCCGGGCGCAGGTGTCCCAGGGAGAAGCCCACGGCGAACAGACCGAACCAGGCCATGACCGCCCAGGGGGCCGTCGGCAAGGGGTTCCCCGCCCGGGACTCGACCAGGGCCAGCAGGATCATCCAGAGACCAGGCACCGCCCACCCGGCCGGCCAGAGCCTCAGGCCGAGCCCCCCGGCCATGACGCCAACGGGCATGGCCACCAGGGCCAGCCAAACCAGCAATCCCAGGGATCCGGTGCCTCCCATTACCAGGGGCGGCGCCCCCAGACCTGCCAACACCAGGACCGCAACGAGATCTCTTGCCATGACTAGAACGATCATAGGCCCCCGGGGATGGAATGCACCGGCCATTCCCCCAGAGGGACTGGCCCGCTGCCACAGCGGCAGAAGGTAATCGAAAGCGCCTCAGACAGATTGTGGGAACGGAGGACCCCCATGGGATCCCG
>DASCNH010000177.1:0-7347 GCA_036011365.1 Planctomycetota bacterium
CCATGCTGCACACCCTGCTCCTCGTCACGCTCACCGGTACGCCTGTTGCCGAAGTTGCACCGGAGTCCGCTGCCTCTGCACAGGATCGTTTGATTGAAGAGGCCTTCGGGCCGGTGGAATATGAGCTTGTCAGCCTGGATCTGCCCAGGAGCCTGAATGAGTGGATGCTGCTGGAACTTCCCGTGGCGGGCACTTTGCAGACCCTTGACCTGCGGCGCCAGTCCGTGCGCGCACCAGGGTATGAGGTGTTGGTGGACCGTGGGGGAGGCGAACTCGTCTCTGCGCCGGTACCTCCCGTGCGGACATACAGGGGCACCGTCCGTGGCTTGTCGGAATCCGCCGTGGCCGCCAGTCCGCTGCACGACGGTTGGGTTGCTGCAGTGCGCCTGACCCGTGCTGAAACCTGGTTTGTAGCGCCCCTGGCGGAGGCCATCCCAGGTGCGTCCAGCGACCAGCACCTGGTCTATCGGCCGTTGATCTCGGTCCTGGAGCGTTACGAGTGTGGCACGGACCTGCTCGTCCCTGCGCCGGGCACGGGCCTGGAACGGGAAGACCTGACCGCCGGCCTGGGGACGGGTAACTGTTTCAGCGTCGCCGAGTTGGCCTTTGACTGTGACTACGATTGCTATGTGTCGAACGGATCTTCCGTACCCAACACCGTGGCGAATATCGATTCGGTGCTAAATGCCATGAATGTGATCTACGCCCGGGATGTGCAGATCGAGCATGTGCTGACGGCCACGATCGTGCGTGCGAGTGAGCCGGACCCCTACACCAGTTACGACCCCGGCACGATCCTGGGCGAGTTTGTGAATGAGTGGAGGGTGAATCAGGGCGGCATCTCGCGCGGCGCCGCGCACCTGGCGGTGGGCAAGGAGATGGACGGCAACATCATTGGCCTGGCCTATGTCGGCGTCTACTGCAACCTGTATTGGGCCTATGGCCTGACCCAATGGAACCTCAGTTTTGACGGACGTGTGGGCGTGTTGGCTCACGAGCTAGGCCACAACTGGAACGCGCCCCACTGCCTCGATCCGTCCTGTGTGGTCATGTGCGGGGCCTGTCAGCAGTTCGGGCCCAAGACCAGCGAGGTGATCATGAATTGGCGGAATGCGGTGGGCTGCCTGACTTCCTCCGCCGGCTTCGGCCAGGCCGTGCCGCCCCACGCCTTCCCGGACGAGGCGCGCGTGCCGGTGGGCGCTGCGCCCCTGCGCCTGGATGTGCTGGCCAACGATATTGACGGCAACTGCGAGACCGTGGTCATCGATGCCTTCGATGCCGTCAGTGCAAACGGTGGCGCGCTGGTGCTCTCGCCGGGCACGGGCCCTGGAGGGCGCGATGAGCTGTCCTACACTCCGCCCGCCAACCTGGGCGGCATCGACACCTTTACCTATACGGCGGGCGACGGCAGCGGCCTGCAGGGCACGGCTACGGTGACGCTCCTGGTGGAGGATCCCACGGCGGACCTGGTGGCCCACTTCAAAATGGATGAGCCTCAGGCCAGCGTCAACCTGATTGATTCCTCGGGCAACGGAAACAACGGCACGTTTTACGGGGGCGTCTTAAAGGGCAACCCCGGCGCCGCGCCGGGGACCAACACCTCGGTATATTTCGATGGCGTGGACGCGCGCGGACGCTGGCAGGGATCAGCGGCTCTGAACCGCGTGCGCAACAACCTGACCCTGGCGGCTTGGATCCAGCCGCGTAGCACTGACGGCATTCAGCGCATCATTGCCAATTCCGGGGCCTGGGGCTTTGGGCTCTCGGGCACGGATTTCATCTATACCACCTTCGGCGTCCAGGACTATACGGCCAGCGCGGGTATTGCCGTGGACACCTGGGTGCATGTGGCGGCGGTCTGTGACTTCAACGACGATGTGAGCTTTTACAAGAACGGTGTGCGCATCGGTTCGGCCAGTGGGACAGCGGAGGCCGGCGCGCCGGCCACCGCTTGGTTCCTGGGTACCTTGAATAACGAGGGTGAGTTCTTCAGCGGGTCCATTGATGACATCCAGCTGTACGATGCCGCGCTGTCTGACGACCAGGTGCGCTATCTCTACGAGCACCCGGGACAGCTGGCTCCGCCCTGCGACGGCGGAGCGGCCTACTGCACGCCGAACCCCAGCTCCCTGGGCGTTGCGGCGCACATGGACACCCTCGGATCCCCGGTGATCCCGGAAAACGACCTGGTCTTGCTGGCCAGTCCATGTCCCGCCATGCAGCCGGGCGTCTTCTTCTATGGCACGGGCAGTGCTTATGTGCCGCTCGGGGATGGGATGCTCTGCGTCAACGGCTCCATCGTGCGCTTTGCACCGGTCTTCTCCGATGTCTTCGGCCTGGCCACCAAGGCTCTGGATTTCACCGGGCCGCCCCAGATCGGTGGTGGCATCACCGCCGGTAGTACCCTGAACTTCCAGTATTGGTACCGCGACCCGGCTGCGGTGGGCTCCGGCGGCGCCGGCTTCAACCTGTCGGACGCCTGGTCGATGACCTTCTGTGACTGACTTGAGGCTCAGCCCAGTAGGGGCGTAAGCAGGAGCCGCAGGGCAATCAGCGTCAGGAGCCAGCGGTACAGTTGGCGAAAGCGTTCCTCGCTCAGGTGCCCGAGCAGGCGCTTGCCGAGGAAGGTGCCCAGGACGACAGCGGCCAAGAGTGGTGCGGCGAGCAGAACCTGATCGAGAACCTGGAAGGCGCTGGTGCCCGTGACCGCGGGAGCCAGCAGGCTGAAGGCTGCGATCTTCAGCAGGTGGTTGTAGGCCTGGCAGGTGGCCTTGGTGGCGATGATCTGTTCCTTGCGCCAGCCGCCGCGCAGGAAGAAGGGGGCGATCAGCGGGCCCGTGGCGCCGACCACCACGCCGCAGGTGCCGACCACGGCGCCCAAGAGGGCAAAGGCTGTCTTCTCGCTGAGACCCAGGCCGCGCGTGGCCGGGAACCAGGTGGCGGTGATGGCCACCATTCCCACTGCGAAACGGGTCCATTCCGTATCGAGGGCGTCGGCAATCAAGAGGCCGAGCGCCGGGAAGGGCAGGGCACAGAGGGCGAACAGGCCGAGGGGAGCCCAACGCACATGGGAGCGGTAGGCGACGACGCGCGTGCCGTTGCTGGCCAGCTGCACCAGGGCGTGGACCGGAATCACCAGGACCGGATCGAGCCCTGCCAGGAACATGATCATCAAGAGCAGGATGCCGCCGCCCATGCCCATAAAGCCGGACAGCGTGGCGCCGGCCAGGGAGGCCAGGGTCAGGATCAGGATGATGGCGGGATCTTCCACGGGCATATTCTGAGCCCTCGGGAGGGAAGGGGGAAGTGTCCAGGGGCTCGCCGTCCGTCCCAGGAATGGCCACGACGTCTACCTTTGCCCCAGCTCGCTTGTGTCCCGCGACGCAGGGCTTGAGAATGGGTCCGTGGAATCGGGTGAGCAGAACAAACGCCTGGGCAAGTCCCGGATCAGCCGCTGGCGAGCCGGCGTGCTGCTGCTGGTGCACCTGCTGATCGCCGTGCACATCGCCCATTGGCTCGCCAGCGGGCGCACCCTGTCGCCGGTGGAGCCGTCGGAGGCCATGGAGTTCTCCAAGCACGGCATTATCAACGCCGGCTTTATCTTTTTCGCCCTGGCCATTGTGGGAACGCTGCTCCTGGGGCGCTTCGTCTGCGGCTGGGCCTGCCACCTGGTGGCCCTGCAGGATCTCTGCCGTTGGTTGCTGGTCAGAATCGGTCTGCGCCCCCGCCCCCTGCGCTCGCGCCTGCTGGTCTTCGTGCCCCTCCTGGCCTTCGTTTACATGTTCCTCTGGCCCCTGGCCTATCGCCTGTGGATCGGCGATGAGTTGGGCGTGCGCGAAACCCAACTCATGAAGGAGGACTTCTGGGCCACCATGCCCTCCTGGCCGGTGGGGCTCCTGACCTTGGCGGTCTGCGGTTTTGCCGTGATCTACATCCTGGGCTCCAAGGGCTTCTGCGCCTATGCCTGTCCCTATGGCGCCATCTTCGGCGTCGCCGACCGCCTGGCGCCCGGGCGCATTCGTGTCACCGAGGCCTGCGACGGCAGCGCTGCCTGTACCGCAGCCTGTACTTCCAATGTGCTCGTCCATCGGGAAGTGGCCGACTTCGGCATGGTGGTCGACCCGGGCTGTATGAAGTGCCTGGACTGCGTCAGCGTCTGCCCGACCGGCGCCCTGCATTTCGGTTTCGGCCGCCCGTCCCTTTTGGCCGAGCCCCGGCGCGAGGTCAAGGCCCGGCCCGCGCGCTTCGCCCTTTGGGAGGAGGCCCTGCTGGGCCTGCTGTTCCTGGCTGCTTTCCTGACCTTCCGCGGCCTCTACGGCCTGATCCCTTTCCTCCTGACACTGGGCCTGGCGGCCATCCTCGCGGCCCTGGGCCTTTTGACCCTGCGCCTGTTTCGGGAGCCGTCCGCCCGCCTGGCACCCTTCACTCTTAAAAAGGAAGGCCGCCCGACCGGCGTAGGCCTTGTCTACCTGGCGCTGATGCTCGGGCTCTGCCTTTTTTGGGGGCACAGCGCTCTCGTGCGCTACCACGAAGTGCGCTTGGCCGACTTCCACACGGGGAGCAGCGAGGCGCGTAGCGCCTGGTTTGAAGGGGCGGAGAGCGACGGCGCGCCGGCGAACGCGGCCGGGGGAGTCCCCGATGCAGGCCGGGCGGCGGCCTCCGCCGCTTTCCTCGAGCGCTTCGCCCTACGGGTCTCGCCCGCCGAGCGCCTGGCGGGAGCCTGGGCGCGGGCCCTGGGCGCCGGCCCGCAAGGCAGAGTCAGCCTGGCCCACGACCTGGAGGCCCTGCTGCAGGCCGGGGCCGCCCCGGCGGATGCCGTCTGGGCCCTGGCGGAACTGCGCCTGGGCGCCGGGCGCGTCGAGGATGCTGAGGCCCTGTACCGCACCGTCATGGAAAGCGAACCGGGCCACCTGCGCGCCGGCGTGGGCCTGGGGCGTCTCCTGGCGGGCACCGGCGATCTGCCCGGAGCCCTGGCGGCCTTTGGCGGCGCCCTGGCCTTCCATCCGGACAACGTCGTGCTGCTCTACAACCGGGGCACGGCCCAGGCCATGGCGGGAGACGGTCCCGGCGCCGAAGCCAGTTACCGCCGGGTGCTGGAACTCGACACGGACTTCCACCGGGCGCGGGAGAACCTGGCGGGCCTGCTCTGTGGGACCGGGCGTCTGGAGGAGGGGCTGGCCCTCTATGGGGAAGCCCTGGAGCACACGGATGACGAGGCCGGCTTGCTGCTCTTCATGGCCCTGGCCCGGGCCCAGAGCGGCGACCTGGCCGGGGCGCAGGCGGACCTTGAGCGGGTCCTGGAGCTCCAGCCCGGTCGGGCGGAAGCCCTGGGGCTCTTGGATGAAGTGAGACGCCTGGCGGGGGAATCTGGCGGGGCGCGCTAGGGACTTCAGGAGAGGGATGCGGGGTCAATATCGCCCGCCTGGGCTCCCCGAGGGCGTTGTGTGGCAAGCGCAGCGCCATTGGACCGGGACTGGAGCTGTCGGGACGGTTGTCCCCGGCGTCGAAAGGCTCTTTCCAGGATCCTCATTCTGGCGTAGGCTTAGGTCTGCTTTGTATCCAGCCCCCGGGTCCCCTCCACCATGCCTAGTTATGCGTAACTACCTCGTTCTCTCCCTCTCCGTCGCTGCCCTGCTTTTCAGCGCCCCCGCGGCCCTCTCCCAGGGGCCTGATGTCATCAGCCACCGCGTTGGTTACGACGGTAGCAACTCCAATGACTTCCGCTACTACGGGCAGTCCGGGGGAATTGCCGCCTACTCCATAGCTACTCAGTCCTGCAACATCGGCACTCAGGTTCTCGACTGGTATGGCAATGGCGTTCGCCATCCAGTGATCGCCCAGAACATGTATCGCTTGAAGGACGGTGTCTTCGAGCAGCTGGGGCAGAGCTGGCTGAAGCACAGCTTCTGTGCCCTGTCCGAGCCCGGCTGTGGCAACTGCCAGGCCACCAACTGTGACACCCTGGGGATCGGCTGCGCGGATACCTACTGGGCCTCACTCAACGATGGCGGCAGTGGCGGGCCCAAGTACCAGGTAAACGCCCTCGATGGATCGCACACGCATCCCTACGACAGCCCCTCCGGGACGAGCTCCATCCGCGGTCGCCTGCAAGTCGCTACTAGTGACATGGACCCGGCACAGAACGCCGGCGCAGAGTATTTTGTCGAGTGCCAGTACATCGCGAAGGATGACCACGAGGCCGGAAATGCGACCAACAACGCCTCCTGGCGCCCGATCAATGTGAACTCAGTGAACAGCATCACGGGCAACGGCGTCACGGTCACTCAGGAAGCCGGCATCTACGCCTGGGCGGCCAATGATCCGAATGTGAGCATCACCAAGGTCACCAACATCAATGAAATGGGCAGCGGCCTGAATGGCACCTTCTATGTGGCCTACGCGGTGACGAATAACGGCAACGGCACCTACCACTACCAGTATGCGGTGCACAACCTGACATCCGACCAATCGGCCGCCAGCTTCTCCATTCCCGTGGAAAGCGGCCTGACTGTGACCAATGTGGACTTCCGCGATGTGGACTACCACAGCGGCGAGCCCTACAGCGGCACGGACTGGAGCACCACCCAGGGTGGCGGCTTCCTGACCTTCTCTACCCAGAGCTACAGCCAGAACCAAAACGCCAATGCTCTGCGCTGGGGCACCATGTACTCCTTCGGCTTTGACGCCGATGCGGGCCCGGATCCGGGGACAGGCCAACTGGGCCTCTTCAAGCCCGGGAACAGCAGCAGCCTGAGCTTTGCCATCGATGGCCCGGGCTCCTGCTCCGCGCCCACGAACTACTGCGTCGGCGCGTCCAACTCCGTGGGCAGCGGAGCCCACGCGGGCGCTTCCGGGTCCACGAGCGTGGCTGACAACTCCCTGCAGCTCTACTGCTGGGCCTGTCCTCCCTCCCAATTCGGGATCTTCTTCTACGGTCCGAACCAGGTACAGCTGGCCTTCGGCGACGGCTATCGGTGCGTGGGGGGCAGCCTCTACCGTTTCGGCGTTCAGCAGACCTCCATCTGGGGTGATGTGATGAATGCGGTCGATCTCACCAACCCGCCGGCCCCCTCGGGCCAGGTTACGGCGGGCAGCACCTGGAACTACCAGTTCTGGTATCGTGATTCCACCGCCGGGGGAGGCGGCCCGGCGGGCTACAACCTCTCCGATGGTGTGAGCGTCACCTTCTGTCCCTGACCTGGCGAGGCCCCCAGGGCCCGGTCCGCCGGGACAACTCCTTTGGAGTGCCGGTGAGTGCAGACAGAGCCCGCGGTCGCCAGGCGATCGCGGGCCCTTTTGTTCGGATTACCGAACAAAAACGCGACTAGCCATTGGATCTCACGGCTC
>DASCNH010000178.1:0-13664 GCA_036011365.1 Planctomycetota bacterium
CGCCGAGCTCTTCCGCCAACAGGGGGCCCAGGGTGCTCTTGCCCGAACCCCTGGCTCCGATCAGGAAGATCACGTCCATGCCTCAGGTGCCACTCCTCTTTGGCGGGAGACGCCCCCCGGACGCAGCGCACGCAGCGGACGCAGCCGGCGCAGCGGCTTTCGCCAGGGCGCCCTTGAAGGCGGCCGCCATCAGCTTCTCGTCTGCCGCCTGGGTGGTGAAGAGCTGGAACTGGCGCGCTGCCTGGCGCAGGAACCACCCGCCACCACCAATGGGCACGGCCCCGGCCCGGGCGGCGGCGCGCAGGAGCTCCGTGTCCGGCGGACTGTAGACGGCGTCGAACACGAGCGTGCCAGGGCTGATGTGTTCGCTGGATAGCAGGCTGGGTTCGGCGCCCGGCTCGGTGGCGGGCTCAGCGCCAGCAGCGGGGCTCGCATCCGTGCTTGTGGCAGGATCTGTTTCGCTTCTCAAACCGGCGCCAACGGGTACCGTGCCGACGGGTGCCCTGCCGACAAGTGCCGTGTCAGCCGGTGCCTTGCCGACAAGTGCCTTGCCGTCGCGTGCCTTTCCGATGGGCGCCTGGCCGACGGGCGTAGTGCCAGCGGGCGTGGTGCCAGCGAGCGTTGTGCCAGCGGTCGTTGTGCCAGCGGTCGTTGTGCCAGCGGTCGTTGTGCCGACGGGCGTGGCATGCACGATGACCGTGGCGGCCCGGGCCAGCTCCGGCGTGAAGAGCTCGCCCCGGCAGCCGAGTTCATCCGCCAGGGATTCCGCCTCCGCGGCGCGACGGGCGGCGACGGTGACGGAGACGCCGGCCCCCTTGAGGGCCAGACAGGCCGCCCGGGCAGCGCCGCCGGCGCCGATCACCAGGCCCGGCTGGCCGGCGAGGGGCAGCTCCGCCCGGGCGGAGGCCTCGCTCAGGGTCTCGGCGATGGCCGCGATGTCCGTGTTCTCCGCGCGCCACCCGCTGCCTTCGCGCACCAGCGTGTTGGCGGCTCCGGCCGCCCGGCTGGCCTCGTCGCTGGAAACGGCGGCGGCCAGGGCGGCGGCCTTGTGGGGCGCGGTGACGGAAAAGCCGCGGAAGTTCTCGTCGTCCGCCAGCTCCAGAAAGGCGGGCAGGTCGCCGCACTCGAAGGCCAGGTAGAGCGCATCAAGATGCGCCGCCTTGAGGGCCATGCCCTGGACAAAGGGCGAGAGGGAATGGGCCAGGGGCTGGCCGAGGATGCCGTAGATGGCCGTGCCCGGGGTGGGTCCGCCCGGAGGCCACAGGCCGAGGAGCTGGTCGGCGGACAACTGCCCCGGAGCCGTGGCCTCGGACGCGGCCAGCCCCGGTGCGGCCAGCTCCGGCGCGGGCTTGCCCGGTACGGGCGCACAGGGCCAGGCGCTGGGCGCGGCGTAGGTGAAGGGCGAGCCGAAGATGGGTGCCAGGACGCGCGTGAACGCGCCGGCGTCGCCGGAGGCAAAGGAGATCAGGCCGCCCCCCCGTTCGCGCAGGAGGCGCAGGACGCGCAGGCCGTCTTCGGTGGTGGCCGCCTCGGGCACGAACTTCAGGGCGTCACCCTCGTGCAGCACCTCCTCCATCTCCGCCAGGCAGCGGCGCAGGAGATCGGCGTCGGAGGCCATGTGTGTGGCGGGGCCGCCACTCCCCTGGCTGCCCGCGCCGCGCGGTTCATCGGAGCCAGATCCATCGCCGCCAGATCTGTCAGAGCCGGCGGCGGCCCGCAGCGGCTCGTGGCGTGAGACAATGCGGTGACACTTGCCGGCACGGCCACCCAGGTGGCGCACCTCGCCCAGCTCCAGGGAATCCCGCCAGTCCACATCCACAAAAGCGGCCCCGGCCCGGGCGGCATCACGCAGGAGCTCCAGGCGCTCCTCGCGGCTACCGGTGAACTCGCCGCCGGTCTCCGGACCGTGCACGGTGACGATCACGGGCCGCGGACATTCTGCCATGAAGTGGTCCAGGGCCGCGCGCCCCGGATGCCCCACGCGGTCGAGGCGCAACTCCACCAGATCACAGCAGGCCGCCTGACGCAGGGCCTGGGCCGTGAGCGCGGCGAAGCCAGAGGCGATGCAGGAGACGACCAGGGCCATGGGCGCAGGATCGCACAATGCCCGGACAATTCCCAGCCGGTGCCCCGTCGAGGCCGGACCCATTCCACGTCTGGGTTTATGCGGCCTGCGAGCCTGGTTCGGGTCATGTCGGCGAGCCCGGGCACTCGGCCGGTCCAGCGCATGTGGATGTCGGGGAATGCACGCGGACTCACCCGCGCTCATCCCGGCCCCGGTGGTTTGTTGCTGACTCAGGCCTGGAGCATCTTCGCCAGGCGGCGCTTGAAGATAACGCCCACGACGCAGGCGATGCCCAGGTAGACGGCCAGGAGCCCGAAGGCCAAGGGTGAGAAGCCGGCCCAGGTTTTGATCTGTGCCTCGAAGTAATAGAACAGGAGCACCATCACGACCATGCCTATAGCCGTGCCGATAAAGGTGAAGGTCACGGGGGCGCCGTACACGATATGTCTGTTGGTGAAGAGGGTCATTGGGCGGTCATCGGGGGGGGCATAACTGCTGGGAGTCATCACTCTGGCGTGGGGACCTGCTGTTCTCGGGGTGTCTGGCCCCGGCCCCAGAGGGATGCAGGCGGCGGGACGCAGGTGCCGCCTGCGTGCCTGGCATCTCAGGACATTACGCAGTCGAGATCGAGGTCGTCGAAGGCGGCGGCCACATAGCCTTCTTCGCGCGAGCGGATCGTCTCGGTTTTAAATGCTTCGAGGATGGCCGAGTGGACCAGGTTCCGGGCCTGCTGGTGGATGGGGTGGCAGATGTCGGCGTAGAGCCGTGCGCGGCCGCGCTCGTCTGTTTCGCCCCGGGCTTCGTCGAGCTCGCCGCCGCAGTCGTTGCAACGGCTGGCCCGCAGGTGGTTCTTGCCGCCGCAACTCGGGCAGCGATCACAGATCTTGCGGCTCGGCATGGCCACGAACAGCCCGCGATTGCCTTCGATGATCTTGATGTCGCGCACGACGAGACAGTTTTCGATCGTCAGGCTGGCGAAGGCGCGCAGCTTGTCCGCCTGGTCTTCCAGGAGCTTGATCCGGATCTCTGTGATGTTCATCGAGGTGTATGTCGGAAGCAAACCGGAGGGGTTGCGGGGCGTTGCCTGACGGCCGGCCGAGGCGCGCGGGCCAGGCCCGTGAGCGCCGACTGCGCGGGGCGTTCAGCTGCCAGCGAAGGGACGCGTGACAGCGTTGAAGCGCACCGCCAGACCGCGGGCGGCAGCCGCCTGTAGCAGTTCCGCCAAGTCCGAACGGGCCTGTGCTTCGGTGTCATAGAGTCCGAAGAAACTCGCCCCGCTGCCGGCCAGGCAAAAGTGAGCCAGGCCCAACTCATCCAGGCAGCGACGCCAGGCGCCGAGCCGCGGCGAAACCACAAGGGCCGCCTCCTCCAGTTGGTTGTAAAGATAGGCCCGCGCTTCGCCAACCGACGCACCGAGCCCGTGCAACGGGAAAGTATGTTGTCCCCCGACCTCACTCAAGGGGACGGAGAGCGCCCGATAGACGCTGGCGGTGCTCAGGTGCACATCCGGAGTGACGATCACCAGGTGCCAGGGGGGCGGCGCGACGGCCCACGGCGTGACCACTTCGCCACGCCCTTCGCAGAGCGCGACAGGGGAGTTGCGTGCCTCTGCAAAGAACGCGCAATCGGAACCACAGTCCGCCAGGGCAGCCCGCGCGGCGCTGCTCCGCGCCTCGCCGCCGAGGAGTTCGAGGGCCGCCAGAAAAGCCACCGCGCAGTCGGAACTTCCGCCGCCGAGGCCCGCTCCGCTCGGCAGGTTCTTCACCAGGTCCACGGCGAAGGCGCTGGATCCGGAGTCGGGTGCCGCCGCCCGGGCAGCCGCCCGGGCGCCGGCCAGGGCCAGGTTGCTGTCGTCCAGGGGAATGTCAGCCGAGGCCGCGGGGCCGGAAACGGCCAGCGTCGAGCCTCCGCCTCCGTCCCTGAGCGCCACGCCGACCTCGTCGCAGATGTCGAGGGCCAGCATGACCGTCCGCAGCTCGTGAAATCCGTCGCCGCGCAGGCCGCAGACCTCCAGGGAGAGGTTCACCTTGGCCGGTGCGCGCCTGGTGCGCGGCGTGTTTCCTCCGTTCGCTGACATGCCGGCGCGCCTTCAGGCCCGCCCCGCGTTCACGCCGGGGCTGGCACCCGTGGGAGCCGGCGCTTCCTCCCCCAGCAGCCGGTTGTCAATCAGACGCACGCCGTCGATGCGCGCCGCGATGAGGGCCACGGCGCGCCCGTCGAGGGAACCGGCCGGCGCCTCCGGGCACCAGTTGTCCGGATCGCGCAGCTCGGCGTACTCCAGCTCCTCGATGCAATCCGCCTGGCCCAGACGCTCACGCAACAGGGAGGTCAGGACCGCAGCCCGGCGCTCGCCGGCGCGCCAGGCCGCGTCGACTTCCGCCAGGGCCTGTGCCAGGCAAGCGGCCCGCGTCCGGGCCTCCCGCCCCAGGAGCTCATTGCGCGAGGAACGCGCCAGGCCGTGTGCCTCCCGGCAAATGGGGCAGACGCTGATGCGCGGTCCGCCCAGGCGGCGGGCCAAGTCACAGACCACCAGGGATTGCTGGAAGTCCTTCTGGCCGAAGTAGGCCGTGCGCGGCGCGACGAGCTCGAAGAGCCGACGTACGATGGTGGCCACGCCGGCGAAGTGTCCCGTCCGGTAGGCGCCCTCAAGGCCGCGGGCGGCGGGGCCGGGGTCCTCCAACTGGGCAGCTCCCAGCTCGCCCCGGGCATCGAGCTCAGCGGGGAAGAACTGCGCCAGGCTTCCGGTGAACACCAGGTCGGCGCCGGCTTCTTCCAGGAGCTGTGCATCCGCGTCGAAGTCCCGGGGATAGCGTTCCAGATCCGCCGCATCGTCGAACTGCAGCGGGTTCACGAAGACGGAGACGACGGTGAAGTCGTTCTCGTCAACGCTGCGGCGCACCAGTGAAAGGTGCCCGGCGTGCAGGGCACCCATGGTGGGAATGAAGCCGATGGATGCTCCAGCTGCTCTGACCGCTGCGCATCTTTCGCCGGCGGCGGCGGGGCTATGTGCGGTCTCCATCAGGTAAGCAGGTTGCCGGACACACCGGGGGAACCGGTCAGCGGGGCGCTCTGTCCCGGGCCGCGGCCGCGGCCGCTGCCGGTGAGCTGCACGCGCGCCGGCGCGCTGGGCGGCAGCAGCGCCAGGGTTGATGCCACGCTGGAGCGCCAGCCCGGGGGCACGAGTTCGGGCACCAGGCTCGCCAGGGGTTCGAGGACGAAGCGGCGGCGTCCCATGCGGGCATGGGGAAGGCGCAGGTCCGGCGTGGCCAGACGGGCTGCGCCGTGCACGAGCAGATCCAGGTCCAGGGTGCGCGCTCCGCCGGGGCCTTCCCGCTCCCGATCGCGACCGCGCCGCGCCTCGCAGCGTTGCAGGAGACGCAGGAAGCGCAGGGGCGAGAGCGTGGTCTCAAGGACGACGGCTCCATTCAGGAAGGGGCCCTGGCCCGGAGGGCCGCCCTCGGGGGCGGTTTCGATCCAGTCGCTGGTGCGCAGGGCGCGCACCTGCGGAGAGCTCTCCAACATGCTCAAAGCCGCCGCCAGGTGTTCGGCGCGGGGGCCCAGGTTGGAGCCCAGCGCCACGGCGGCGAAGGTCCAGGTGGTCGGGGGCAGGGCGGTCACGGGAGCGAGATGCTGGGGAATGCGGGCCGTGTTCGGTGGCGTGGGTGCGAGCTGCGTTCAGGGGCGTTTGCTCGCCGCTTTGAGGGTCGCGGGGGCGCCGCTTTGGTGGTCGCTGGCGCGGGGCTTTGATGGTCGCTGGCGCGGGGGTCAGGGGCGCGGGCGCGCGGGGCCCGGGGCGCGCTCGCCGCGCAGGCTGCGAATGATACCGGCGCACACAAAGGTGTAGCCACCGAAGAACAAAAAGGGCACCGGGGCCGAGTAGAGCAGGAAGGCCACAAAGACCAGGGCCACCAGGGTGAAGAAGTGCTTGCTGGTGCCGGTCAGGGCGCTGAACAGGTGCACATAGCGCACGCGGCTGACCATCAGCAGGCCGAGCAGCGGCAGGGCCGCGATGAGCAGGGGCAAAAGGGAGCCGGAGAGGCCAGTACGCAGGGCCTCGGGCAGGAGTTCGAGACCGCGTCCCACGGGGGTCGGGGTGCCGTCGGAGACCTCCACGCCTGGCATCAGGGAGAGGTACATCAGGATGGTGGCCGTCAGGGTGCCGGCGGCAGCCGGAGAGGGCAGGCCGCGAAACTCGTTGTGGGAGGCCGCGTCGTGGTCCGACTCCAGGTTGAAGCGCACCAGGCGCAGGATGGCCATCAGGGAGAAGGCGGCGCAGGCCACGAACAAGAGGCGCGGGTGGACGGCCATGCCCATCAGGGGTCCCTCGTGCTCGATCAGGAAGCGAGCCAGCAGGGCCGGGGCGATGCCGAAGGTGACCGCGTCCGCGAAGGAGTCGAGCTGGGCCCCGAAGTCGCTGAAGGACTTGGTCAGGCGCGCGATCTTGCCGTCCAGGGCATCGAAGATCATGGCCAGGAAGATCAGCCAGGCGGCGCTCTCCATCTTGCTGTAGAAAGTCGCCTCCTGGCCCGCGGGCAGGGAGAGGGCGTCGATCCCCTTGGAGATCGCCAGCAGTCCACACCAGCAGTTGGCCAGGGTGAGCAGATTGGGGAGGAGCGAGATGCGCTTCACGGTGTATCAGGATAGCCGCAGCGAGCGGCTTTGGGACAGGTGGCCTGGGGAGACGGGGTTTCTGACGGTCCTACTCCGGGTCCCGGGGGGGAAGTGGGGCAGATACGCGGGTGCTCTCTTCGATGGGCACCCGGGCGGGGTTAGGATTCCCCTGCCATGACTGAAATCATCGATATTAAAGGAAGGGAAATCCTCGACTCCCGCGGCAACCCCACCATCGAGGTGGACGTGGGTCTGGCCGGGGGAGCCTTCGGCCGGGCGGCGGTGCCCTCCGGCGCCAGCACCGGCATCTACGAGGCCCACGAGTTGCGCGACGGAGAGGGGCGCTACGGTGGCAAGGGCGTCCTCAAGGCCGTGGAGAGCGTCAACACCGAGATCCTGCACCGGCTGATGGGTACGGACGCCCTGGACCAGGGGGAACTGGACCGGGCCATGCTCGAACTCGACGGCACCGAGAACAAAAAGCGCCTGGGGGCCAACGCCATCCTGGGGGTCTCCATGGCCGCCGCCAAGGCCGCTGCCCAGGCCTCTGGCCTGCCCCTCTATCGCTATCTCGGCGGTGCCCTGGGAACGGTCCTGCCGGTGCCCATGATGAACATTCTGAACGGCGGCGAGCACGCGGACAACAACGTGGATCTGCAGGAGTTCATGATCATGCCCTTCGGGGCCACCACCTTCGGCGAGGCCCTGCGCATGGGCGTTGAGGTCTATCACGCCCTGAAGGGCGTCTGCCGCGAGCGCGGCCTGGCCACCTCCGTGGGCGACGAGGGCGGCTTCGCCCCCAACCTGAGCTCCAACGAGGAGGCCTGCGCCCTGATCATGACCGCCGTCGAGAAAACGGGCCTGCAGCCCGGCAAGGACATCAAGATTGCCCTGGACGCCGCCGCCAGCGAATTCTATCGGGATGGCAGCTATATCATCGAAGGCCGCTCACATACGAGCCAGGAAATGGTGGAGTATTACGCCGGACTGGCGGAGAAGTACCCGATCTTCAGCATTGAAGATGGCTTCGACCAAGATGACTGGGAGGGCTGGAAGGCCATGACCATCGCCCTCGGCGACAAGCTCCAGATCGTGGGCGACGACCTGTTCGTCACCAATGTAAAGCGCCTCAAGACCGGCATCGGCGACGGCGTGGGCAACTCGATTCTGATCAAAGTCAACCAGATCGGCACCTTGACCGAGACCCTGGACACCATCGCCACCGCCCATCGCCACGGCTACTCCTGCGTGGTCAGCCACCGCTCCGGCGAGACCGAGGACACCACCATCGCGGACATCGCCGTGGCCACCAACGCCGGCCAGATCAAGACCGGCGCCCCCTGCCGCAGCGACCGCGTGGCCAAGTACAACCGCCTGCTGCGCATCGAGGAGGAGCTCGGCGCCTCCGCCCGCTACGGCCCCCGGGTCCTCGACTGAGAGGGCGGAAAAAAGCAGGCTGAGACCATGACCGGCCCCCCCAGCACGATCCGCTCCAGCGCCACGGGAGCCGCGCGCGCCCTCCTGGGGCGGGTGCGCCGTCTGGGCCAGGCCCTGCGCCGACTGGCGGACCGCCTCACCCGCCCCGTGCCCGCCGCCGCCTTCTGGGCCCCGGTCTGGATCCCGCTCGTGATCTGGGCCCAGTTCGCCCTGCTCGGCCTGCGCCCGGCCCTCGCCGAGCACCAGCGCCTGGACCGGGAAGAGGCGCGCCTGGACCCGGTGCTGGCCGAGGAGCGCATGGAAAACGAGGATCTCCAGGCCACGCTCCGGGCCTGGGAAGACCCGGTCTACCGGGAACGCTGGCGCCGCCAGTTGCGCAACGCCCCGCGCTGATGGGCTGGCGCGAGGTGGCTCCCCTGCGCTGGAGTCGAGCCATGGAGAACGCCGACGCGAAGACAGGGAGACGGGCCGGGCTGTGGAAACGGGTGTGCGGGCCGCTGCTGGTGATCTCAATCCTGGCCGCCTACAGCGGGGCACCGGTGGCCCATGCGCGGCCTGGAGCAGCTGGAACGACGCTTCCCACCGCTCCGCCGGCCAGCAATGCGCCCCTGGCCCCGCCTGTCATCCGGCCCCGGGCGCCCCGCAGCGCCCGACCAGGCGAAGCGCATCGGGCCCCGTGGGCCGCCCCGTGGGCCGCCACACAGGAGGGCCCCCTCGCCAACGACACCTTCCTGCCCGTGGACGAGGCCGCGAGCGCCGCCTTCGCCCGGGGGGATGAGCACTACCTCACCCATGCCTCCGGCGGGGCGGGCGGAGCTTCCGCTGGCCAGCTGGAACGCGCCTTCGACACCTGGCGTGACGCCGTGGCCGGCTCCCCCGTTGGAGCCGCCGTTCCCCCGCCCGGGGGCGCCACCGGGGCCCCCGGCGTCGGCGGCATCAACGGGTCAAACGGGCCTCCCGGCGCCAAGGGCACCAACGGAGCTCCCGGCGCCACCGGGGCTCCCGGCGCCAACGGCACTCCCGGCGCCAACGGGGCTCCCGGCGCCAAAGGCACTCCCGGCGCCGCCGGGGCTCCAGGCGCCAACGGGGTTCCCGGGGCGAGCGATCTCCCGCCGCGCCACAGCCTGGGCGTGGAGGAGGCGCTCCTGCTCCGCCTGGAGGGCCTGCCGTCGGCGCAGCTGGCCCGCTTCGCTGAGCGCTTCTCCGGCCTGGCCAACGCCGCTCTGGAGGCCGCCCTGCGGCGGGAGCCGGCTCCCGCCGCCGGCGGCCAGGGCGGCTCGCACCGCTTCTCGGCTGCCGCGGACCTGGCCGCCCTGGAGCGCGCCTTCCCGGCCACGGAAGGGGCCGTGCGCGCCGCCCTGGCCCTGGCCGATGGAGCCCTGGAGAGGGCTCGCCGGTCCGCCGCCGACACCTGGCTGCGGCGCGCCGCCCGCAACCTCGCCCTGGCCTCCGCCGCCGGCCCCAGCCTCGCGCGGTTGACCGCCGCCATCGAACGCCGCCGCCGGCACCTGGAGGCGCTCAGCCCCCCCGCCCCACCGGAGGCCTGGACCCTGGTCGACGGCCTGCGTGCCGGCGGCTCGCTCTCCCTCACCAGCAGCCGCAGCCGGGGCCGCCAGCAGCTGCCGATCCGCGGCAACGTGCAGCCCGGCATGACCGCCCTGGCCGATGGCACGTTGGTGGTCCAGGTCCAGGAGCTGGCCTTCTTCTACCCCCCCGGGCGCCAGCCCTTCGCGGTCGCGCCGCGCCAGGGCCTGCACCGCCCGGACCATCCCCTGCCGCCGGAGAGCGGCACCGCCACCACCGGCCGCTGGCCCCTCTACCCCCTGGCCCTCTATCGCCCGGGCGAGCCCCTCCCTGACCGCCGCCAGGTAGTCCTGCTGGTCGCCGGGCGCTCAGCCAGCCGCGGCGACAACGCCCTCTTGGCCATGGAGCTGTCCGCCGAGATGCCCGTGGCCATGCCACGCTGGACCTTCTCCGGCTCCGGTGGCCAGCCCCGCGGAACCCGGGACCACTCCGCCGCCGAGGCCCTGGGCCCCGGGCGCTGGGAATGGGAGCCGGGCCCGCTGCTGCTGGACGATCTCGTGCTGGTCCAGGCCCGCCAGGCCAGCTCGGGCTCCGCCTCCGTGAAGAGCTGGCTGGTGGCCCTGGAGAGGGAGACCGGCGCCGTGGCCTGGAAGCTGTTTTTGGCCAAGGGTGCGCCCCTGCGCGGCAGCGGCCGCGGAGCGGCCGGCGTGCCCCGGCCCTGGAGCACGCCCATGCCCCCGGGCCAGCCCCTGGCCAGCGTGGCCGGCGCGGTTTTCTGCGGCTCGAATCTGGGCTCGGGCTCCCTGGTGGACGCCACCGACGGTCGCCTGCGCTGGACCCTGAAGAACCGTCGCGCCTCGAGCCATGAAGCCTCCTGGAAGAACGCCGCGCCGCCGCCCATCGCGGGGCGCGGACCGGAGCGCCGCCCGGTCGTCATCTGGACACCCACGGACTCCGACCGGCTCTATGAGCTCTCGGGAACCCCCGGCCCGGGGCCGACCACCGATCCGGTAGGCGAGTCCGCCGGTCCCTTGGCCAGCGCCCGGTCCCTGCCCTTCTGCGCCCCCCCGCGCCCCCGGGGCGAGGCCGAGGAGCTCGTCGGCGCCGACGGGGAGCGCCTCCTGTTCCTGGGCCGCTCCGGTGCACGCCTGACGCTCTCCCTGTGGGAGTCGAATGGCCGCCGGGCGGACTCCCTCTACCTCGGCCGAGGCGAGGCCTTCACCGGGACGGCCCTGTCCTCGTCCCAGCGCACCATGTTCGCCACGGGCCGTGGCCTGTACCTCTTCGATACCAGCTCCGATCCCAGCCTGATCCAAATCGCCCCCTTGGACGACCTCGACGATCGCTCCCTGGCTCTCTCCGCCACCGGGGGCACCGTCTTCGCCCGCGGGCAGCGCGTCTGGGTGTTGGCACCCGGGCGCCTGGACGAGTTCCAGGTCATGAGCTCCCGGGACGAGTGAGCCGCGCCCCCGGGGGCCACGGCCTGGCGGCTCAGTTCGAAAAGGCCGGGCGCCGGGACCAGGTGCGCGGCGTGCCGCCGGCACGCTGGCGCAGCAGGAACCACCACAGGCAGAGGCCGCTCGTGAGCACGCGGGACAGGACCGGGAAGCCCGCGGGCAGGACCTCGCGCAGGTCGACCAGCATGCCGTCGCCGGGGAAGGGGCCGAAGCCGAAGAGGGCCGGCAGGCGGTAGTAGTAGTAGCAGGCGATGGCGGCGCAGGCGAAGAGGCGTGCAAGGAACTCGCCCCGCTGCGAGCCGGCGGAGGCGCCGGCTTCGTCCGGGCCTTGCTCCGGGTTCACGGCCAGCAGTCGGCCAGCCAAGAGGTAAACGGCCAGGGAAATAGCCAGGCACCCGAAGGGCCAGGCGTAGGCCTGGGGCGTGTGCTCCCAGCCGCTGGCGCCGGCGTAGTCCGGGACCTGGAACCAGCCCCAGATGTAGCCGGGGAAGCCCCCCACCAGCAGCGTGCCGAGGTACGGCCGCAGGCGCGCGCCGTTGTTCTTGAGGGGCGTCATGGCCTCCGTGGAATCCGGGCAGGGGTCGGAGCAGTGCTCGCAACTGGTGCAGTGGGCATTGTCCAGGACGAGGGCCGGGCGTGTGCCGTAGAGCTTTTCCACCGGGTGCACGGGACAGGCGCCGGAACACCAGCCGCTCTTCCATTCGAAGGTCAGGCCCAGGGATACGGCCAGGGCGGCCAGCAGCGCGATGGTGAGGGCAGTGGCCGGTCCGTTCAAGTCGAGCACTACATGGCGCAGGGGCACGATGAGGAGCAGGGCGGCGAGGCCAAAAAGGGCCAGGAGATCCTGGCCTCGTGAGGAGAGTTTGATGCGGCGCGAGAGACCCAGGTGGCGCGGAAGCAGGGCCGTGCTCGCCAGGGGGCAGATGTTGCGCCACAGGCCGGGAGCCACGGCCACCAGAGCCGGAGCCACGGGGATCAGCACATTCCAGAAGGCGTGCAGGCCGACTGGTGGCCGAAACATGAGGGCCAGCCAGATGGCCAGGCCAAGGGCCAGGACGGCCAGCTGGATCAGGCGCCAGGTGCGCCGCGCTGTGGGTGTAAGCTCCGTAAACATGGTGCTCAAACAGGCAGACTACTGGGTGGTTCTGGAACCAGCTATGCCCAGGGGAGTACCAGCCTGTGACGGCGCCATCGGCTCATACCGCGGCCCGCCCTGGGCCTCGGTCTCCCGGGGCCGCATTGGGCCCAGCCAACTGGGCGTGCTAGAAGCCGAGATTCAGGTCGATGCGCAGGCGCGAGCGATCCTGGGTGGAGTCTTCGAACTCCGAGGTGAGTGCCCAGATGCGCAGGTTCAGATCATCCGCTGGCCAGTAGTTGACCCCGGCGATCATGCCGTCCATGCCTCCGCCGGTGCCCGCAACGGGCGTGTCGTCCTGGGCCACGGGACCGAATACGGAGTTCTCTTCCATCTCATAGAGCGTGGCGAACACATTCCAGGCACCGTCCTGCCCGGATTCGCCGTACTTGAATCCGGCGGACCAGGCGGTGTCCTCGCCATCATCAGCCTCGGTGTTCTGGATGTACTGACCGGAGACGACAGCCTTCTCACTAACATCGACCGCTAGGATCGAATCCCAGATACTGTAGTCGGCGTTCATGTCCGAACCCTGCGCGGAGAAGTTGTTCCAGCCAGCCCCTCCATTCATGCTCGACCAACTGTAGACGCCAGAAGAAGCTCGCAGGCCGATGCCAGCCAGGCTCCCCTTCCAGTTGGCCTGGGCCGCGGCCACATTGGCGTCGGCTCCGCTTTGGAACTCGTCCACCACATAACCCGCCAGGCGCAGGTCCAGGCCGAGGCATTCCGGGCTGTACTTGTAGGACAGGCCCGCGGGTTGCACATCGCCGTCCCAGAGCAGTTCGCCGTAGACCGGGTTGGTGGCGAAGCCATGGCCGAAGCGCCCGACCTTGAAGGTGTAGACACCGTCGCAACTCCAGGACAGATTGATGCGGTCGAGGACCATGTCGGAGCCGTTGAAACCATCGTCCCCGGAGCCCATGTCCCAGTACGGGTTGTTGGCGTCGCCGGAGGTTGAAATGGCACGCACCTCGGCGCTCACATGCTCGGTCACCGCCAGCTTGGCACCCAGGCGGAAGCGCAGGCGCCCGCGGTGGCGATCGGGGCCGTTGCCGTCGGCGAAGTTACCCTCGGCGCGTACGCGCATGTCGCCATAGAAGTCGAGCCGATCGGCGAGGTCTCCAGGGTTGACGGTGGGAGCGGTGAGCGGGGCAATCAGGGTGAGGGCAGTGATGAGCATGGGATGCGTGGTCCTGGGGGCCGAAGAGTGGGCGGAGACGGGTTATCTGTCTAACGTTCTTCCCTGGCGCGATCAATGAGTTGCTCTACATAGTTGGCCACATCCCAGAACTCACCCATGTTTGCGGGGTCCTGGAGCTGGTCCAGGAAGCTGGCCTCAAGCTCATCGGTCCGCCCTACGCGGATCAGCACCTCACCCACGCCCTGGAGTGGCGTGCCTCCCTGGTCATGGATGACCTGAACGGCGATGGCGAAC
>DASCNH010000179.1:0-6772 GCA_036011365.1 Planctomycetota bacterium
GGTCCCGCGGGGCTACCTGGGGTGGGATCCAGGTCAAAGGTATAGGTGAAGCCCAGCTCCGCCAGGGCGCCGTTGATGGGGATCTCGTGGGCGGTCCAGGGGTGGCCGCTGGTCAGGGGGAACTCCAAATCCAAGTGGGTTCCGGGCGCCGCTTCCGTGGCGGGGCCGGTGGTTGGTCCATCGGCCGTCAGGCTCAACCGCAGCAGCGTCGTGCCGGGGGCGCTGGAAACTTCCGGGGGCACGGCCCAGGAAAAGGAGAAGTGCGCACCCTCGCTGGCCGGTGCTCGGCCCGTGAGCGTGCCTTCCGGACCGAGGCCGAGGGCGGGGCGGCTCTCGCCGGCCACAACCACGGGGCCCGGGCCCGCGTCAGGTTGGGGCAGCCAACCCTCCGGCGGCTGGTGCTCCAGCTCCACGGCCACCAGGGCCAGGTGACCGGGGCCGATGACGCGCACCAGGAGGTCGTCAAAGGGCTCCGTCAGGCCGTGCAGCATGGCCATGGGGAAGGCGAGCTCGCGCAGGGTTGCGCTGGCTTCCACCTGCAGCTCATCCGAGGCCAGGACCGGCTGGCCATCCCGGCGCAGGATCAGTCGCAACTGCACGCTTTGGCCGCTCAGAATCGTGAGCGTGATGCGATCGAAGGTCGCCGGGTCGAAGGGGCCGGGGACCTTGAGCATGCGCGTGCCCGGGCCGTAGGCGTAGAGGGCCAGGGGCAGGTCGGGAGCAACTGTTTCCGGGACCGTCAGGATCTGATGGAAGCGCGCCTGGGCATCCCAGCCGGAGTCTTCTCGCGTGGGCGTCAGGCGTGTGGTGCGGGCCAGGTCGCGCCAGTGTCCGCGGGCCTCCAGGCGCAGGCGCAGAAAATCGGGATTGGTCTCCGGGCCAGGAGCCGGAGCCTGGCCTCCGCAGCCGCCGGCGGCAAATGCGCCAGCAATGATCATGAGCGTCTGCAGGAGCAGGGGCAGCCCCGCCGGCTTCGTTCTCAACGGAAAGGCGTGCATCGATCGCAGGCGCATTCTTCGTCAATCCACTCTTTCCCGTCCGGGTTGCCCTCATCTCCCGCGTAGCCGAGGGCCTTCAGCTGATTGAGCGCCGCCAGGTCCTGGAAGCTGCGTGAAACAGTCCAGTCCTTGCGCTTGCCCGCCGCCAGCCAGGCCACCAGCATGCGTCGCAGGTGCCGCGCACGCTCCAGCTCCTGGGTGCCGAGGTCCCGCAGACAGCGCGGGTCCGTGGCCAGGTCATACAGTTCGAGTGTGTGCCTTGGGATCGGGTCGAGCTCCGGGTTTGAGCGATGTTCGGTCAGGTGCAGCGAGAGGAACCAGTTGTCATGAAGCACGGCGGCGGAGCTGCCGTTGGCCGAGAGGGCGAAGCGCGGCTTGGGCAGCGGCTCCGCCAGCAGGTTGGACCCCGGAAAGGCCGCTGTCTCAAGGCCGCAAAGGTCCAGCAACGTGCGTCCCAGGTCTATGTTACGCACGGGATCAGAGCGCCGCAGGCCCCCGTGGGACTGGGCCACTCCCGGGCCAGCCAGGACCAGGGGAACGTGTAGCGTATTCGGGTAGAGCTCCCTGTGATCCCAGTAGACATCGTGTGTGTCCAAGGACTCTCCGTGGTCGGCCGTGAAGGCCACCAGGGCTTCCGAGAAGCGTGGGCGTGTCAAGAGGCCGCGCAGGCCAGCGTCCATATAGGAGATCTCGGAGCGGTAGAGCGCTTCGAGGTAGGTGAGGTCGCGCACTTCGCGATCCCAATGGGGCGTCACGACCAGGGAGAGACGTTCGCTGGCGGGATCGTAGGGATTCTTGTCTTCCGCGTAGTAGCGGCGCTTCCATTCGGGAGGCGGGTCGTAGGGGGCGTGCACATCGAAGAGGTGCAGCCATAGAAACAAGGGCTGGCCTGCTGCTTCCGGCAGCCAGCGCACCACATCGGCAATCGTTTCGGATGAATCTCGCTGCAACTCGCTCGGGGCCGCCAGGCGTTCGAAGCCCTGGCCGAGACCGCTGCGGTCATGATTCAGGTGCACCGCGCTGACAGATGCCCAGGTGGCGTAGCCCGCAGCGCGGAAAGCCTCGGCCAGGGTGGGAGCCACTTGGGCGAGGGGCGTGTCGTTGCCAATCACGCCGGTCTCCAGCGGGTGCGTGCCGGTCATCAGGGCCACGTGCGAGGGATTGGTCACGTTGGTGCTCGAGACACAATCCTCGAAGACCAGGCCGGCCGTGGCCAAGTCGTCCAGGAAGGGCGTGCGCACATCCACGCCCGAGTTGGCAAAGCCCACGTAGTCCGCCCGGTGCGTGTCCGAAGTGATCAGCAAGACCGTCGGTGCTGTCTTGCCCAACTGCTGCAGGGCGACCTCTCCCAGCACGCAGATGGCCTCAGCCCCGCCCTCCGTTGCGGACAAGGCGAAGCTGGCCGTCATGGACCCCCCGGCGCTTGGCAGGTCCACGACGACTGAGGTCCAGGCTTGTGGGGCCTGCGAACTCAAGTTGAACTCGCGTATTGTCTCCGCGTGGTCTGGCCCCGTGAGCGTCACCAATAGGCGCGTATCTGCCTGGCCATGGCGTATGGCCGGCGGAATGCAGTAGGCAAAGGAAATGCGTCCATGGCGTGGGGCGTCGAAGGCTGTGCGCAGGGGACGGGCGCTGGAAAGTCCAACGCCGTGGCGGGCTTCGAGGCCGATGCTCACAAGGTCGCCGCCCGCCGCGGCGTCGGGAACCCAGGCCAGCCAGGGGCGCTTTATCAGGCGCACGGAAACCAAGCCGGTGAGCTTGGAGCGACCGGCGAAGAGGACGGAGATGGAAGTGAATGGCTCGCTCTCGCCGCCGGTGCCGGGCAAGTCGAAGAGGATCGTTTGCGGGTGGCGCTCGCCGCGTATGCGGCGCCCCGGGGTCTTGAGGATCAGCTTGCCCCGGCGTCGCAGCTGAACCAGGAAGTCCTCCTTCTGGGGGCACCAAACCGTCACGGCCACCTGGTTGAACTCACCTGGATCAAAGGTGCCTGGAATGTCCACTCGCATGGACTTGTCGCTCTCCAACTTGAGCACGCGCAGGGCCTCCTGCCCGCGTCTGGCGGGGACCTCGATCACGGCGGAGCGCTCAGCGCGCACAATCCAGGGGGAGACGCCCTCGGGCACCGGGAGCGCCCGCGTCTCGGTGGAGGCGAGCTTCAGCGAAGCTCCCGGGAGGGGCTCGAGTGTCAGGGCCTGGTGCAGGCCTGGGCCGGCCTGGCGCCTGGTGGTGTCGGGAGCACTGTCGCCCTGTCCGCAGCCCGGCAGGGCCAGGAGGAGGCCCAGGGCCAGGATCTTTGAGATGGGCGTGAGGGGCATGGGACCGGGCGGAGGCGGCGAAGGGCCGAGCATAGCTGGGGCTGATGCGCGTCAGAAGGCCCTTCGGCAGGTGTTCTTCGCACCTGTAACTGTAAAGCAGGGGAGTGGGTGCGTGCCAGGCACGCCCCCACTCCCCTGCTTTTTCCGGTCGTCTCCGTCAGCGCGTCTTGCTCAGCTCGCGGAGTTCACCACGTTCCTCGTCGAAGAGCCACAGGCGCGGGCTGTCAGCATCCGTGGGGGCCCCAAGGGAATCGGCCTCAGGGATCTGCTGCAGGTACTCGTCCCAGTCGGCTGCGAGCAGCTTGGCGCTCTGGCCGCTGGCGCCGGATGCGCCGGGAGATTCGGAGGCTTGGGCCAGGGCACCGACGGCGCTGGGCGGACCACCGCCAGTGTCGGCTGCCGGTCCGTAGTTGAACGGCAGGCAATCCACGCGCAGGCTGTAGCTGGAATCGCCGGAGTAGGAACTGACCACAAGGTGGAAGGGGCGACCGGGCTCGAGGACCAGGAAGCTGCCGAACTCCGGGTTGTAGGGGCTGTCGAAGATGGCCGTGAAGGAGCCAGTCCAGGGGTCATAGAGACCCAGGTCCAGGTCCGCGAAGGCGGAGTCAGCGTCCAGGGTGAACTGAACTGTGCAGAGGTCGGCCGGGGTGAAGGCGAAGCCATCGAAGACATCGATGCAGCAGTCGTCAACGGAGCCGCGAATGTGCATGGACTCGCCCACATACAAGGTGCCCATGTTGTCCGGGCAGCATGCCAGGCCATTGGGTTCGTCCTCGTAGATGGCTCCGGACCAGGGGACGCTGTAGCCCTGGCAACCGGAGAGGGCCAGGGTGAGCATGACGGTTCCCGACAGGATCAGGACAAGGGGCAGGCGTGGGGCGCGGGGTGTGGGTTTCTGCATGGTGGGCCTCGTGGGGGTTGCCCTAGAAGGAGCAACCGGCGTGCCCGGGGAAGAAGCGTGGCTGGTCCGGCACGGGCGCTCCAGGGTGGCGTGCAGCCCCCCCAGGCAGCGGCGCGTCCCCATTCGTGGTCAGGAGTGACCACCGGAGAGATGAATGTGCCGGATGTGATCAGGCACGGGGACCACATCTTCGGGCAGCCGCCCGAGCACCGGTCGGACAGCTCTCGGCTCAGGCGCCAACGGAAGCGCCTAGGCGCTCCCGGGCGCGGCCCAGTACGGCTTCGACTGAGAGATCCGTCATGCAAGGATGGCCGGGAACCGAACAGCGCCGCTTGCGACAGGGGGCGCAGCCAGCGGCCGGGGGCGCAGCTTGGACCACGCCAGGGGCCTGGCCCCAGGGGCCCGTGCGCGCCGGATCAGATGAGCCGAAGAGGGCCACCACCGGTGTGCCCAGGGCCACGGCCATGTGCAGGGGGCCGGTGTCACCTCCTATAAAGAGGTCCGCTCCGGCGAGCAGGCCGCCGGTTTGCTTGAGGCTGAGGCAGCCCACGCGATCCTCCAGGGGGACCGCGGCCAGGGCGCTGACCTCCCTTGCCGTGGGGCGCTCCTGGGGACCACCGCTGAGTTCGATGTGGGCCTTCAGGTCTGCGTGCAGGGCGGCACAGAGCCTCGCCCAAGATGCGGCGGGCCACCGGTTGGCTTCCTTGGAGGCCCCCAGGCTGACAACCACTGTGGGGCCGTCGGTGCTGCCGATACCTCTGCCAGTTGCCGGAGGCGGCTCCTCCACCGGCAGGTCCCAGGTGACCGGCGCCGGGGGCAAACCCAGGTGCTCGGCAAACTCCAGGTACTGGTCGAGGGTCGTGCCCGGGTGCGCGTTGGGCGCCAGTTTTTCGTTGGTGAACCAGGCGCTCTGCTCCTTGCAGCGTGCCCGGTCAAAACCCAGGCGGCGCGCGGCGCCGGAGAGGCGTGTTATCAGGCCGCTCTTGGTCAGGCGTTGGAGATCAATGGTCAGGTCGAACTCCCGGCTGCGCAGGGCACGCAGGAAGCGCCGCGTGCCACCCCGTGTGGAACGGTCCAGGACCAGGAACTCATCCACGGCCCGCTGGCCTCGCACCAGGGAGTGGGCCAGGGGGGCGATGGCCCAGGTAATGTGGGCCCGGGGCTGGGCGGCCCGCAGGCGGTTGACGAAGGGCAGGGAGTTGACCACATCGCCGATGGCGCCGAGCTTGACGATGAGGATGCGCTGGGCTTCGGACCTGTCCATGGGATGCGGGTCAGGGAGCCACGGTGAAGGCCACGGCGTCGGTCATGCCGATGCCCGTGCCGTCCGCGTGGAAGGGATCCCGGCACCAGAACTGGGCGTAGACGGTGTCGCCCGGCACCAGAGCCTGGGCTGCCATCAGGGACTGGTAAAAGGGGAAGGCGAAGGTGCCGTCGCAGGCCGGGGGAGGCGAGCCACCGGAGTTCATGGGTGGGGTGCGGACGAGGGGCGGGGCCACGCACAGGGTGCCGCCGGCGAAGGGGGCTTTTGCGGCGGCGAAGCCGAAGAAGAGGATGCCGTTCTGGCGCGAGATGAGTGCGGCGGCGTGGAGCTGAAAATCGTCGGTGCCGCTGAGCGTTGGAGTACCGGAGAAGCCCATGGTTGGCAAGCAGCCGAGGGAGTTGATCTTGGCCGTGCAGTAGATGTTCGGCGAGTTGTCCGGCAGGTAGACGGGAAAGCCGTGGTACTCCTGCAGGGCGAAGAGGTGGGCTTCGGCGGCCAGCTGGCGCTCCGCGGGAGAGATCAAATAGGTGATGTCCACGGGGCTGGTGATGAAACCCAGTTCGCTGAGCGTGGCGGGCATCCAGGTCTCGCGCAGGACATAGAAGTTCGCGGTCTTCGAGCCGCGGTCCGGCAGGGGCCAGGCGTCGGTCATGCGCGTCTGGATGCGGTCGCGCAGGGCGGCGGAGTTGGTGCCCTCCTGATAGGAGAAGGTCTCGATCCCCGTGGCGGCGGAGGAGGTGAAGGCGTTGGCGTGCAGGGAGACGAAGGTGTCCGCGGGCCAGGCGTTGGCGGCGGCCACGCGATTGTAGAGGGAGACGTAGCTGTCGTCGGCGCGGGTCAGCATGACCTCCCAGTAACCGCCACCGGTTGTGTCCGCCGTGTCCGCTGCGAGCAGTTGCGCCAGGCGCAGACTCACATCCAGGACGATTTCCTTCTCCTGATAGCCAAAGCCCGAAGCTCCCGGGTCCGCGCCGCCGTGGCCCGGATCGATACAGATGCGCGGGGCGCCGCCGGGGGGGCGGGGAGCCGCAGCGGGCTGTGGGGGGGCGGGGACCAGCGGAATGGTGCAGCAAGCCGGTGGGCCCTGGCAGTTTTGCGGTGAGGGCGCCTGGGCTGGGGACGGCGGGGCGAGGAACAGGACACCGCAGATGGCTGCCAGGGTCTGGACATGCGTCCCCTGGTGCGATGCCGAAGCGGAGTGCCGGCCGCTACTGGATCCCTTTTCCGGGTCAGCAATCCGGCTGGGGTTGGCTCTGTTTTCCTGCATGGGGTTCTGCGCGGACCTCTTGTCTAC